>NZ_FNUW01000088.1:0-1105 GCF_900108285.1 Bacillus sp. ok061
TTGTTTTTATTCGCTAAAATCAAAATGATTCCAGAGTGTGGGGAACCCTAAAGGGTTTCCCAACACTCTGATTATTTCAATACCTACTGGTATTGAAATAGCGTGTCTAGTAAAAGGAATGAAACGTGCTGTGACTATAACATCAGTTCCATAACGATTGAACCATGACTCTGCATGATCAACATGTATTCTTTGAATAAAAATATATTTGCCATAACGGCCAATCAAATATAGCTGTGTTATAACGCCACCAATTGTCCCAAATATGAATTTAAAAATATAATATATAAATTATTCATAGTAATATTTGGTGAAAATTTTATTGTATACAATTACTCATTTTCATTGTGATGGGTAACTGACTGACACCACTCTATAAAATAATGTATACAAATAAATGTAGAAAATAAGGTGAGGAAATATAATTCATGTTACATGAATAACTATTAGGAGCGCTAGTTAAATATCAAAGGAATAAAGGAAGGATTCCTGATATGTTAAAGCTGAATCCAACCTTTCTAGAGATAGTGTGAGATACTATTATTCTTCCAGCAAGATGGATTTTTTTATGCATTCAGTTCTAAATATTGATGAGTTTTGCAACATCTTCAAAACCTCAAGATAAGATTTTATTGTTAAATAATATATTATTTTCCGTTTAATGTATAAATTCTCTTTTTCATCTTCCATAAAATGTATTAGCGGGGGTATGTCATTTGGCTGGCAGGATCCCATCGCTATCAAGCTAAGCTCATACAACGTTAATAATAGTAGAGTTTGTTTCTTTTTTCTAAAATATACATGTAGGCAATTTAAAGATTGGTATACGAAATAAACCCTAATGGGTTTCATTTTTTGATTTAAGCCGCTTGATTATCAAACATGATACAATTATAAACGACACCTAATATATCAAATACGGTTTTCTTCTCATATCCATGATATTTTCTCCCGTTTTGCTGTAGGAGGTTGAACAGGGGAATTAAAATCTTTGATAGCTCTTGGGTGTCTTTCTTACGATTAGTCAACCTGTATTTTTAGGTTTTTAATGGAGTAAATATCAGAAGGAACAAATACTTGTTATCATGCATACCAAAGATCCCCT
>NZ_FNUW01000084.1:0-1489 GCF_900108285.1 Bacillus sp. ok061
AGTAGAAAAGAAAAACATTTTAGGTGGATCTTATTACGAACATTACATCCGTTTTAGTTGGAATGACTAATTTCTTAATAAAAAACGCTATTTTAAATAAAAGAACAGCTAGTGAAATCTAACTGCTCAGTTCTTTGAAAAATAAGAATTAGAATTTGTGTTTAAAATGGTTTACATCAATTAACGAAATTGCTGTAGAGAGATTAATAAATCTTTATGAATACGCAATAATGTTTGAACATCATCTTCTTGAAGTTGTTGTAGTGCTAATTCCATTGCCTTGTAGGAAGTAGAGTTTTCAATGGATTTTTTCGATGCTTTTTGTCCTTGGTTTGTTACCTTTAATTTTATTTCTCTACGATCTTCATCTGATTGTTTTCGCTTGATGAACTGTAGATTAACTAATTCATCTACATTCACACTCACTGTACTTTTAGGAACTGAAAAACGTTCTGAAATCTCTTTAAGAGTAACATTAGGGAGTGCATAAATTGTATTTAAGATACCCATTTGTTGTACTGTTAATCCTAAACTGGAGGCGTTTTGATGTGTGAACTTTATAATTTCTTTGTTTATTGTTACAAATGATTGGACAACTTCTCCTGCTTGTTTGAAACTTTGATTTTTTAAACTCATAATACTCGTCCCTTTTCTAAATTAATTTAGAAAAGAAATCAATACATGTTATTAATAGCAAACTTAATAAAAATTTCATTTTGTCACAAATAAAAGAGCAGTTAGCCCAGTCTAACTGCTCGATACAAAGGTAATAATCTAGATGCATAGATATTATATGCTGAATTATTGATTTTATTTAAGGAGGAATAAAGTAAAGATTTTTTAGGAAATAGGAGTAGGAACAAAATAGAAGAGCAGCTAGCAAAAGCTAACTGCTTGTTGAAAAAAGAATCCATCCCAGGTTATTTACTGGCAGAGTTTCAAGAAATAAATGATTAAATTAATTTAATTTTTCAATTACAATCGAAGCATTTATATTTGTTTGTGTTCCACCCGCCAAAGTCTGCAAAGTAACTGCAGCAGCGGAAGTATGATTATTAAGGGTAATAATATCACCTGCAGCTAAAGCGAGGATTGTTTGGCCGTTGTTTGGTTGAGTTCCTGCACCTGATCCATAAACTGCGCTGGTAACCGGAGCACCATTTAAAAAAAGTGTGAATTGATTAGGTTCAACTCCTGATACAGAAAAAGAAATTTTATAATCTCCTGCATTAAGAACCATTAATTGAGAAGTTCCCAGCGTATGAGTAAAACCAGATGTCATTCTACCATGTGAATTAAAAAGAATAGGTGCTTCTAAGGCAACAACTTGAGCTGCTGTATTGAAAACATAAGCATAATGAGATAATCCAGATACTGTAAGTCCGGTAGGTCCCGTAGGCCCCGGAGGTCCAACAGTTCCTGGCAATCCGGTAGGTCCGGTAGGTCCTGGAGGTCCACCAGAAGGCCCAGTTGCTCCGGTTATTCCGGT
>NZ_FNUW01000082.1:0-1885 GCF_900108285.1 Bacillus sp. ok061
GACTGCGGGGTTAGCCTAATCAATTAGAGTTCGATAGAACTCTTTACTTAGGAATCCCTCACTTCTAAACGAAGTGAAAGTGGGGGTAGTTCAATACACTAGATAAAATAATAGCAAAAGATAACAAAAAAAGAGTTTATCTCCTCGTATCATTACTCTTTATAATCGGATTTGCTATAATCTTCTACTACACATTCTTATAAAAATACTTCACAATAGGCGATACTTCAAAAAAAAGAATCCTGGTTTAAAGGATTCTTTTTTTGCCCTCCTTCTCTTTTCCCCCCTTAACAAACCAGATTAGCTAGCCAAAACAGGATATGCGAAGGGTAGGGGGCAAAGCTGGGGCGTGGAAAGCCTTTTGACTATGTGTAATTATTTCACTGCCTCTTTTAATTCTTTTCCTGCTTTAAAAGCAGGTGCCTTTGAAGCCGCGATTTGCATTTCTTCACCTGTTTGTGGGTTACGTCCCGTACGTGCAGATCTTTCACGTACTTCAAATGTACCAAAGCCAAGAATCTGTACTTTATCTCCATTTGCTAACGCATTTGTGATTGTATCTAATAACGCTTGTGTTGCTGCAGCAGCATCTTTTTGTGTAAGTTCAGCTTTTTCTGCTACTACTTTTGTTAATTCTGTTTTATTCATTTTCTGCACCTCTTCATATGTAATTAGGTGACTATTATAACGTGTGATTACTTATGATGCAATTATACTGTACATAGAGCCATAGCAAGAGATAGAGGACAATGTCTGTGTAAAAGGCATAAGAAGGATATTAATTATCGCTTTAAACTCTGTTCATATTTCTTTACATCTTCCATGGTTTTAAATATTAATACATCAAAAATTCCTTTTTCATTCCCACATACGACAACAAAACCATCTGTTGCTTCCAAAACTCTACCGACGCCACCATCTGTAAGTGTAATACTGGTGATATGTTTTACGTTCAGTTTATCTTCTTTTTGAATGTAAGTAGTTATGGGGGTTCCTACAGGAAATGCGTCTGTGATTTCTTTTGTTGTATATGTGCCATCATCTATTGATTGAGTTTTAGTTGTAATAGAATCAGTTTGAGTGGCACATCCTGTTGAACATATTAAAAGAATGCCAGTAATCATACTTACACATGCTGTTTTTACCATTCACAAAATCCTCCTATAACTGTTCGTATTGTCAACCCATTTAGGGTAACAAATTATATATACGAAGTTTGTTGGATTATGTGAGGCGTAAATCAACAAAGATACAGGAATTTTGCCAGAATGTGTTTCAAACAAAAGAAAAGACACCCAAAGGTGCCTTACTGCGACTGGCACCAGCGTAATATGGAATTGGGTGCCAACCTGATTATTTTTTACCACATTAAGTAATTTTGGTTGTTGAGAAATATAATTCAAATTTATCATTTTAGCCATGAAGACTCCTTCCTCAAGGAATGCGAAGTGAGTAGGTGGGAGATGAATTGGCTTCGAACAAGGGATGGCAAGGAACAATCATAATTGTTCGACATACATAAAGTGTTACTTCACTACCCATCGAATGTACGTTTGGTATATAATAGTCATATATCGAAATGGAGGTGAACCAAATGATAATTAATAAAGCCTATAAGTTTCGTATCTATCCAAATCAAGCACAAGCAATTCTAATCAACAAAACGATAGGTTGTTCTCGCTTTGTATTCAATCATTTCCTATCCCTATGGGAACACGCATATAAAGAGACAGGAAAAGGTTTGACATATGGTACATGCTCTGCCAAACTTCCTGCCATGAAGAAAGAGTTTGTTTGGCTAAAAGAAGTGGATAGTATTGCGATTCAGTCGTCTGTTCGCAACCTTGCGGATGCTTATACACGCTTTTTCAAAAAACAAAACAGC
>NZ_FNUW01000081.1:0-2392 GCF_900108285.1 Bacillus sp. ok061
GATGGTAGTTGGGACCTTGTCCCTGTGAGAGTAGGACGTCGCCAAGCAAAAACCTAAGTCGTTTCGACTTAGGTTTTTTTGTGTTTATTTTTATTGCTTGAAATATAAAGGTAAGAATTACCTTTTGTGAAAATATAATCGAGATGTAAAAAGAATGTTTGTAATCTTATATAAAAAGGTTATGTAAAAAGTAGCAATCTAGCCCTTTTTACATAACCTTTTGTGTTTTTAAAGGATTTTACATAAGAAAAAATCTATAATTAAGGTAGTTAACATATATTTTTGATGGGTGTGGGGGATTATGAAAGAAATATGCATGTTATTAGTGGCTGTTATATTATGGGGGACAGCTATTGCACCAACAAAATGGGCTTTAGAATCTATTCAGCCGTTTACTTTGTTGTTTATTCGTCTTTTCTTTGCAGGTGGAATTTGTATGCTATTTTCATTTAAGCAACTACAAAAATCAGTTGTACATAAAAAAGTTCCATGGAAAAGAATGAGTTTACTAGCTTTTACCGGTGTAGCTGGGTACTTTATGTTCACATCCTACGGAATTTCTTTAACAAGTGGATTACATGTTAGTATCATAGATGCTGCATTACCATTAGTTACAATTCTTTTTTCAGCATTCTTTTTGAAAGAGAAAATTCGATTGAATTATTGGGTAGGAATTATATTGGGTGCTATAGGAGTACTCTTTATTACGATTCCATCTAAAAGTGCTGATCAAGAAGTGTCTTTAATAGGAGATATCCTGATATTATTAAGTACTTTTCTATTTGCTTTCTACACGGTTTTGCTAAAACGACCAAAACAAGAACGGTATTTATCAAACGAGGTTTTTACAACATTAACTTTAATTATTGGAGCTGTTATTCTATTACCATTTGCACTGGTAGAAATTCTTTATTACGGTTTACCAAAGATTGAAACTTGGAAAACGGGACTTAGTGTAATATACCTTGTTATTGGAGCAACAATTTTAGCGTATTGGTTTTGGAATAAAGCGCTAGAGAGAGTTTCAGCATCAGTAAGTGGATTATATTTAAATGCATTACCATTAATAAGTATTGTTACTTCAATTATTCTATTAAATGAATCTCTGACATGGAGAGTAATAATGGGAGCGAGTTTAGTTTTAATTGGAGTAGGATGGGCGGATAAGCAAAAGTTATGTAATCTATTAAAAGGTAATAAGGTGTAGAATAGAGACTGTTAAACAGTATGATTTATATAATTGACATGTAAAAAAGATACCTTATATATGAGGTATCTTTTTTATTTAGCAAAGATAATAGACTAAAATTAGTATGGATATTCTTTGCTGTATTTATATGTGTCGAAATCATTTTGAAATATTGTTTGAACAAGTTGTATACATTCAGTATCATAAAAGCTTTCAAAAGTTGGATGACGGGGAAATAAAGGATCGGTAATATCACCTTCGCTAAAATTCCCTTTATAAATCATGGCGGGAGTTTGATGATGCCATGATGTTGAGAACTCATTTATTGGTGCGTTTTTTAATTCGAAACGCTTTTCTAATTCTTTCATTTCCTGATCGAAGTTTTCTAAGTATATATAATTGGTGACATATTCTTCTTCACCAGCTATATATTGTTGTGTGAAATGTGGGTTAATATCACTTGCGTGAGCCCCTTTCATAAATAGATAGTATAGAAATTGTTTAAATGAGATCCCTTTGGGGGAATTTTCATCTTGATATAAAAACTTTCGGATGGGTTTCCATTCGGGATTTTCCATATAAGGAGGTCCAATTAAGGATACGAAAGAACTGACTGCTCTCCTATAAGGGTTACGAACAAGTTTAAACGTTTCTTTTTGTTTTTCTCGTAACGTTACCCCTAGTCGTACACTATAAGCAGGTGTACCTTTGTATATATCATATTCATAATTATGAATGAAAGGACTATAGCTTAGAGCTGTTTGTAATAAATCAATTTGGTAAAAGAACCATTTAGCAAGAGAAGTGCAACCGCTTTTTTGACTCCAAAATAGAATGATGGGAAACTTCCTATGATAGTGTGGGCTTCTTGAATGGGCGTTTATGGTGTTTAATAAAGAAGGATCGAACAAGTTCTACACTCCTTTCGGTTATTTTACTGATATGTATGAGGAATAAAGAGGGGGTATGAGAGTCTTTTTCATCTTTTTTTAAAAGATGAAAGATTAATATTGACTATTATTATATAGAGGTGTAATATAGGACAAGTCGCCGATGATATTAACGTCGCAAGCGACAAACGAAATAAAAAACTTAGTTGACATTAACTAACGAAGATGTTAACATAAGGAAGTCGCAAATGAGCGACCAAGTAGTTCTTTGAAAACTGAACGAAACAAACAACGTGAAACGTCAATTTTTATT
>NZ_FNUW01000079.1:0-2533 GCF_900108285.1 Bacillus sp. ok061
ATTTACCGATTCGTTTATACTTTTTTTAAACTTTGCAACAGAACCTCTGTGGAACTAGTGGTGACAATAGAGTTGTTCCACAAATGAGGCGGAAGAATAGCGTGCCCTATATAATAAAATTTTAATATTCCGATTATAGAAACTTCATCTATTGAAAATAGAACAAATAAAAGCTAAATAACACTAATATAATCTCTTTTCTAGATATGCCTTTATCAAGAATCAAAAAACTTAATACCACTTAGTACAAAAGCATCAGAACTTGGGCTATAACCAACTAACTTTCTTGTTCCTTCAATATCAATTCGTTTAAACCTGTTGTTAGATACACCATGTAAAATTGAAAATGGAGGTAAGTTCTTTGCTGTCATCGACTTTAAGAGAAGGTCCATAAAATCTTCTGGGCTTAAGTATGCACTCATATCTCTAGCTGTTAGTGGTTTACCATATGGATTATAATCATCATATGCACCTATACGAATAGCAAGACTTTGTAACCCTTCTTCATAAGCAAAATAAGAAGCAACAGCCTCTGCAAAACACTTACTTACCCCGTACATATTTTTAGGTCTCGTGGGTGAATAAGCATGTGGTTGATAATCCAAAGGATAGCCTTCAATTGTTTGAGCACTGGAAGCAACTATTACTTTCGATACATTATTATCACTAGCAGCTCTAAAAATATTATAGGTTCCCTTTATATGATTTTCTAATAAGGAGCCATAAAAATCAGCATTTGGCGAAGGATTACCTGCCAAGTGTATAACTATATCTATACCTTTCGTAAATTCTTGACAAGCAGCTAAATCAGAAACATCTAAATATATGATTTCATGATTTGTATCTTTAAAAGTTTCTAAAGCAGATAAGTTAATATCTGCTAGCCGTAACTGGTAATTCCCTTGCTCATCTAGGAACCTTGTAACGTCTTGGCCAATCTTACCTGCAGCACCTGTAACTAAAATTTTTTGCATTTCACTTCATCCTTCCATAAAAAATACATCCCTTGCCAAAAGTCATATAATAGAGCATGCACTTATTGTATGTTGGTAATGGCATTAAATAAAACGAAGAAATATAATGGAGACATGAATAAAATTCATGAGGAGGGCCATAGTGACTTTAACAAAATATGAAATATTTAACAAAGTGGCAGAACTCAATAGTTTTACAAAAGCTGCAGAAGTGTTAGGTTTCACTCAATCTGCTGTAAGTCATGCAATTAGCAGCTTGGAAAAAGAGTTTTCCTTTCCTTTATTTATTCGTAATCACTCTACTTTAACATTGACCAAAAATGCAGAGGAGCTTTTAATTACCGTTCGGAAAATTTTATACTATAACAACATGCTTAAGCAGGAAGTAGCCGCTATCAATGGGTTCCAAAAAGGAACAGTAAGAGTGGGGGTTTTTTCGAGTATTTCTAAAAATTGGATTCCTGGTATTCTTAAAAAAATGGAGGAAAAGTTTCCAAATATTGAAATCGAATTACTGGAAGGAAACTATGCTGAAGTTGAGAATTGGTTACAAAACGGGAGATTAGATTGTGGATTTATTAATAATGATACTTACTTTGAATCATTTGAAAAATCCTTTGAAATCGTACAATTGAAGAGGGATCGACTTTTATGTGTTGTATCTAACCAATCCCCATTATGTAAGGAAAACCAAGTATCAATGCAACAAATAGAAAATGTACCTTTTATTATGCCAACACATCAGTGTTATGATGATATTCAAAAAATATTTAGGGAGAATAAAGTTAGCCCCAATATTCGATTCAAAAATATGAATATTCAGTGATCTCCATGGTGGAGAATAATCTAGGAATTAGTATATTGCCAGAAATGATTATACCGACATCAAAAATTTCTTTTGCAGCCATTCCACTTGAAAGTGATAGCTATCGAACTATTGGATTAGCTATAAGAAAACCAACCTCACTTGCGACTAAGAAATTTTCTGAGATTACTAAAAGGTGGGTATCATTTGAATTGATTTAATTTTGCCAAAATATGAGTTATTTAAACTGATAGGGTTCTTCTTGAACGGAGCAGATTAGTTCAATAAGCAATGAGAAAAAGTTATATATTATGTGTTGATGTAGAACTATAATATAAAAAAATCAAGAGGTAATTATATAGTGATATATAAATTATAAGACGGAACACCCTAATAACTTTGACCAATTACTAAACCTATATGAATCTTTATGGTGGAATTCACTTAAATTAACAAGTAATGATTTGGAACGAATGTGCAATCAAAGTTGATACGCCATTTACGCATTTGATGAAAAATAATTAGTGGGTATGGGACGTGTTATTTCAGATGGTGTAATTACTGGAGTAGTTTGGGGAATATGCGTTCTACCAATCTATCTGTCCGAAGGAGTCGCCGCCATGTACAAATAGCGCTGGGCAATTGGCGTGTCCAGATAAGGACACGCCAATTTGCCAACGCAATGAATATAAATCATAGATTTTCTCTTTTGGCACCCATTCCGTAGGAATGTTTGTCATATATACCGTAATTC
>NZ_FNUW01000077.1:0-2934 GCF_900108285.1 Bacillus sp. ok061
AATCAATTAGAGTTCGATAGAACTCTTTACTTAGGAATCCCTCACTTCTAAACGAAGTGAAAGTGGAGGTAGTTCAAATATTAATCTATTGGAAATGCCTCGTTTCCTAATTCCTTAAGTACTTTTGCCAAGAGATGGTTTGTCTCTTCGGATAGTATTTCCTCTGTTTCTATTAATCTAGAAAGTCTATTTGTAAACTCTGAAGCATACAAAAGCTTCGTACTAGCTTTTTCATCTTCTTTAAACAATTGTTCATTCTTCATGGATTGGATTAATAGTTGAATAATCATTTGTTTATGTTGTTCTTTCCTCTTTCCATGGTACATATCAATCCCTAACCAATGACGAACAATTCGTTCAGCGTCCCTTGCTTCTGTTATATCTATCCTAGATACAACAAAGGTTAGCTTGTTCCATGTTAATTTTGCAACTTCATTTGAATAATTTGAAGGAAAGAAGAAAAAGTTTTGGTGTGTAATTCTTTGCCGCTCTTTAATCCAACGAAATAGTTCCTGCTTTCCTAGATGAATATCTATTTCTACAAAAAATACGGGAAATGGAGACGTTGTTTTTTCCTCATTTATTGTACAATCGGGCTTGAACACCAATTCACCTAGATATGCGTGGTGTACAGGTTCCAATTCATCTCGATATACTCTAATTCCATCCGTTTCATACCAGGCTTGAAGAATAGCTTCGATCTCTTCTTCAGATATAAGAATCGTATTCATCTCTTGCTGCGTAAAAAGTAAATACTCTAAAAGCATTCTTCGACCTTCTACTGTAAGTCCTCCTGGTGCATAATCTCCTTTTTCTGTGCGATCAAACATAATATAGTCGTATTCAGCATGATTATGAATTGAAAATAAGTCTGAATCCCTTTTATTTTCGTTTCTAAGGAGTGTTTGTAACCTGCGCCTATTCATTATATTCCGATAACGAATATCGTTTCTAATGGAACGTAAGAAGCTTTTCCAAGATTGTAGATAAGCATAGTCCGTATACCCCTCACTTATTAGCTGGTTTAGCATTTTATCCTCACCATTCATCATAAGACAAGTCCAAAGAGATTGATTCAGAAGGAAAAGGGATTCACCCCAACACAATTATGACAAATCCCCAATTGAATGAGTATTATAAACAACACAGCAAAACATACAAGAAAAAATCAAATTCTAATCAGTCTCTACAAAAGCGTTCTGTTGCCTTTCCTCCTGTTGATTATCGCCGCATAAGTGCAGAACGAAACATAGAAAATGCCAAAAGAAAGTATATGAAAATGTCAAAAAAAGAACTTGTACAGCGACTACTCTTGGCGGAGCAATATATTGCAGAAAACAATCGAACTTGGATAGAGGAGCAATTTATGAAATTTAAGTAAGTTCTCTTGGTTAAATCACCCTAAGTTTCATTAAATATTCTTTTTCAACAACCAAGGTTTTACTTGGGGTACAGATCGCAAAATGGAAAAAACACGCTAAGGATTTTCGAATCATTGTAACACTAATTTAAATTGTATTGTATTCGAAATTAGATAGACCATTTCGATAAGTTGTATTGTATTAAGTGCTAGTTAAATTTAAAAGATTTCATTAAAATAAGGTATAATATAAATTTCAATTTTTTAATGGAGGAAAAATTATGGAACGAGTCGATGTAGTATATGCACTTATTTATGATGATACAAACAGAAAAATTCTTATGGTCGGAAACAAACGTGAAAATGGTAGTGAATGGAGCCTCCCAGGAGGGGCAAGAGAAAGTGGAGAAACTTTGGAACAGGCAGTTATCCGTGAGACATTTGAAGAAACAGGGTTAAAAGTAGAAATTAAAGATGTATTTGCTATTAATGAAAAGTTTTTTCCACATGCACATGCTGTAATATTCACTTTTGTAGCTAGAATAGTCGGAGGCGAAATATCTATTCAAGACAAAAATGAAATTGCTGATATTAGTTGGATAAACATAAAAGAAGCTGAAGAAATTATGTTTTATTTCCCTGATGGTGTTCAAAATTTATTAGAAAAAAGACTAGTAGCTCCTTACTACTTCCAAACTAAGTAGAACAAACAGAGCGATTACATAGTTTAAAAAATTTAGAAAGCTAATTCTATCTATATATTAAGAAAGAATTAGCTTTTTGGTATTTATTTTTCTTAGCCTGGTTATTTCCGAAATGCTGGTGGTACACTTACTTGATGACAGCCAATACAAATGTTGTGGTAAATGAGGTCATTTGTGATACAAAAAAAGGATAGTACATACAGAATTATTCTGCTTGTATCTATCCTTTTCTTTTTTTCTTATATAATGTGTAACATTATATATTTATTCTTGTTGAAACAAATATGGATTCAAATTTCTTGAATCTAAATAAAACTTAGTAAGGCACTCTCTTTTATGTATTTCCTCTATTTTTAATCGATTACGATTTCATTTATATTTAGCTTGTTTAAGGTCTTTTTATAAAAACGCATTACTTTTTGAGCATGCTGTATAGCTATTAATCCATCTTGAACGGTAAGGGCTTCAAAATATGGATAACGAATGTCAGTAGCATAACCATTCAGCTGCACGCATTGTTCTAAAATCAATGAGAACTTCTCATCTATTCTACAACAAGATTTGTGCAGCATTAAAAGGTTATGAGTTTTAGGGACTGGTCTACCGTTTAGTGCAAGAAATCCTTTTAGGAGTTTCTCCACACATTGTTGACTATGATAACAAATAATTGCAGTAGGGAAAGGTTTCATATGAGATAAGTAAATAGCAGAATCCAAATCGGATTTTGCAATGGATACCCACTCTTTTAGATCCTCAATATTTCTCATATAGGACGGTCCCTTCTAGTGCAATCTTATGTTCCATAGTTACATTACGGCTAGCACGTTCTTGAAACTCTTCTGGCCCATACACTAAAATATCAACTGGCGT
>NZ_FNUW01000074.1:0-4136 GCF_900108285.1 Bacillus sp. ok061
GGTGCCACTGGACCTCAAGGTGTTCAAGGTAACACAGGTGCTACCGGTGCTACTGGTATAGGAGTTACCGGACCTACTGGACCTTCTGGCGGGCCTCCTGGACCTACTGGACCTCAGGGACCTCAAGGTAACACAGGTGCTACTGGTGCCACTGGACCTCAAGGTGCTCAGGGTAACACGGGCGCTACCGGACCTCAGGGCGTTCAAGGTAACACGGGCGCTACCGGTGCCACTGGATCTCAAGGCATTCAAGGACCAACGGGTGCTACCGGCGCTACTGGTATAGGAGTTACTGGACCTACTGGACCTTCTGGTGGGCCTACCGGACCTACTGGGCCTACTGGACCTAGCTTCCCTGTAGCAACAATTGTTGTAACAAACAATATTCAGCAAACAGTACTGCAATTTAATAACTTTATTTTTAGTACTGCAATTAACGTAAACAATATTATCTTCAACGGCACAGATACAGTTACTGTTATCAACGGTGGCATTTATGTAATTAGCGTATCCATTTCTACAACTGCGCCAGGATGCGCTCCACTTGGAGTAGGAATTTCAATTAATGGAGCTGTCGCAACTGATAACTTCTCTTCAAATTTAATAGGCGACTCACTTTCATTTACTACAATTGAAACATTAGCAGCTGGTGCAAGAATTTCTGTCCAATCTACTCTTAATGAGATTACAATCCCTGCGACAGGAAATACTAACATCCGCCTTACTGTATTTAGAATCGCTTAAATTTCACTATATATTGTTTATGACAAATAAAAAAAGAGCGAGGAAACTCGCTCTTTTTTGTTATGTACAATAATTCATTACTATTCTAATTCAATTGAAACATTTTTTTGTGGTACAAATGTAGAAATTGCATGTTTATAAATAAGCTGTTGCTTACCTTCTGTTTCCAGCAGGACTGTAAAATTATCAAATCCTTTAATTAGCCCACGAAGCTGGAAACCATTTAATAAGTACAGCGTAACAAACGTATTTTCTTTACGGAGTTGATTTAAAAACTGATCTTGAATATTGATTGATTGCTTCATGTCGAATCCTCCTCTTTTTCTCTACTTACTATTATTCGACTTTACTTGTAACTTTCCTTCTATGTATCGTAAAATTTCTGACGTTTTTTCACCGTCTGTAACATCAAACCACGTGACATCCATTTTATTACGGAACCACGTTAATTGACGCTTTGCATAGCGACGCGAATTCGTCTTTAATTGTGATACCGCATCTTCTAAAGGGGCTCGATTCTCAAAATAATCATAGATTTCTTTATACCCAATCGCTTGAATAGATTGACAATCTCGTATCCCTCTATTATACAGACCTTCTACTTCCTCTAATAGGCCTTGTTCCATCATCAAATCCACTCGTAAGTTAATGCGATCGTATAGCATTTCTCGATCCATTGTCAAGCCAATTAATGAAACATCATAGAGTAACTCTTTTTCTTGTTTCTCAATTTGGTCACTCATTTTTTCACCCGTCGTGTGGAAAATTTCTAACGCTCGAATGACACGTCGTACATTATTTGCATGAATACGCTCCGCACTTTCCGGATCTACTTCTTGCAATTTTTTATGTACATATTCCACACCGCGTTCTAAAGCTAACTTTTCCATTTGCTCTCGGTATATCACATCACCAGCATCATCTGTAAACTGATAATCGAATAAAACAGATTGTATATAAAGACCGGTCCCACCAACTATAATTGGTAATTTACCACGTTCTGTAATTTCTCGAATATGCTTGCGAACACGTTCTTGAAATTCCGCGACAGAAAATGAATCTTCCGGATTTTTTATATCGACCATATAATGTGGAATTCCGTCCATCTCTGCTTGTGTTACCTTTGCAGTTCCAATATCCATCGTTCGATAGATTTGCATGGAATCACCACTAATAATTTCACCGTTCAACGCTTTGGCAAGATCGATACTTAACTTCGTCTTTCCAACAGCAGTTGGTCCAATGATGACAGCAACTTTTTCACGTTGCACTTCTCCCATATCATTCAACTCTCTTTATGTAATATACTCCATCTATTGATTATATCCAATCTTACCAATTTTAACGGCATGATTGCAAGTTCTTTCATTTCGGTACATGAAATTACACATAAAAAAGAACATAGTTTGTCCAATTCTGCATATACATGATAAAAATAGTTTCGAGAGGATGAGTTAACTATGAAACAATCCACCATCAATTTTTCATCTTTGACAAAAGACCTCATTTTAGCTACTTCTACAAAAGAACAAAATTGTTCACAAGAGGAATTATACTTTGCCCTAAATTGTTTACTACGGGCCTTTCATTCTACTCTCCATGAAACAACATTACATCCAGAAAATAAAAATACAGAATATATACAAACGCAATTTTGCAGTGCATATAAAATTATTACAGGTAAAACTATTTATCCATTTCAATAATCCATAAAAAGCGGCTGCTTACATAATTTCAAGCAACCGCTTTTTATATTAATATCAATAACCTATTGTATAACTTTCACTTTTACAGATTTGCGCCCCCAGCTATTAGCACTACCATCTGAACCGACTAATACATCAATACGATTTCCTTTAATCGCACCACCAGTGTCTCCAGCAATCGCTTCTCCATATCCTTCTACCCATACTTTTGATCCAAGCGGAATTACTTTCGGATCAACAGCAATTACTTTCATATTTGGATTTGCTGTTAAATCATGCCCCATTGCAGTTAATACACGACCACCATACGAACCATTCTCACTCGGATCTGCTGTATATGCCGTCGCTTCTACTGTAATTTCACGACCACCAGTAGGCGCACTTGTTTCAGTAGATTTCGCAACTGGTTTGGCAGCCGGCTTTTCTTTTACCACAGGTTTACTTGATTCTACCTTCTTAATAGAATCGTTACTCTTAACAGACTCTTTATTCTTAACTGCTGTATTATTTTTAACAGGCGTATTTGTTCTAGCCGGCGCTTCTTCTTGAGCTACAACTTCTTTCTTTTCAATTACAGGTGCCGTTCCTGTTAAAAATGGCACGTGAACATATCCGACTTTTCCATTGTAGTCGAATTGTAACCATTCATTTTGAACTTGATTCGTCGTTTCAATCACATCATCTTTATTAAGTTTACCTAAAATTTCAGAATCAGTATTCGCTCCAGCACGAACATTTAATACGCCCGCCGTTACATAATATGTGCTCCTTGTAAACTCAGCACTTACAAACGCTTCCTTACCGTTTAACTTAATTTTTGTCCATCCATTTTCTGTATTTATAACATCTAGTGTATTCCCACTTAACACTTTACCTACAAGCTTTGACTCTACATTTGGGTTTTCTCTAACATTTAATACGTCTGTTGTTACAATTGTTTCCGCTTTAGCAGAACCTGCAAAAATCCCAAGACCAAAAACTGCTGCTGTTGCTATACTTAATAATTTTTTCATGAATAGCCTCCATTTGCTTTGTTTTCGTATTTTCATTATAGCAACAGATTTTTAGAATTTTTAGAAATCACACAATTACAAAGCATTCGTAATATACGATTAATGAGTTGTAACATAAATTTCCATATTAATAAAATGTATTTCTAATACAATCTCCAATGGTTTTCATACATTTTCCATATACGAGCACAAGAACTTTTTTCCAGAAAAAATTACAGTGTTACTTTTTTGTTACAAAAAATTCACAATTCATTACATCTTTTACCAAAAAGCATCAATATTCCATTGTTAACCTATTTTTTTGTAATGAAAAGAGAGCAGCTACTAAAAGCTGCTCTCTTTTCCAGAGTGTTGGGAAACCCTTTAGGGTTCCCCACACTCTGGAATCATTTTGATTTTAGCGAATAAAAACAACATAAAATAATAGAGTTTCAAAAAAATAGCCCTCCACCAGACCTTTTTTGGTCAGATGGAGGGCTATTTTTTTCATGTTTTGACAAGTTGCGGTGAGATAAGCCTGCATTTGGACAGACTTCAGCCCCCGAAATCGAGCATATCGATAGCCATGTAGTTCTTTGGCGTCCGCAAAGCTTCGCTCTATAGTTGAACAGCGTACTTTGTACAACTTTTTCCCTGTAACTGTTAGTTTGTTTTTTCTAGCGATATCCTTATA
>NZ_FNUW01000072.1:0-5542 GCF_900108285.1 Bacillus sp. ok061
GTTCTATATTACACTCCATTTGTATAATCGTCAACACCTTTTTATAAATATATTCAAGTTAATGTTTTTATGCTCTTTTAGCTAGATACGTCTCTATAGGATTTCATTATCGGAGCATGCTTTCTGCTTCTCTTTAATTTATTCTTCCAAACATATTCGATTTAATTTGAGCTCTAGACTTAACTTGTGCGGACGTTTCCCTCCAACAAAACTAGCAACCTTATTTTAACAAATACTAGTATATAATTAGAGAGTTGTTGTACTATCAATAAAACTCTATTAGAAGCAGGTGAAAATATGAAAGATATACGTATCCTTATAGCAGACGACGATAAAGAAATCCGAAATTTATTAAAAATATATTTAGAACGAGAATTATATATGGTAGACACTGCAATCAACGGCGAAGAAGCTTTGCATTTATTTAATCAAAATAACTATAACCTCGTTATATTAGATCTTATGATGCCCAAAATAGATGGAATCGAGGTATGTAAAAAGCTTAGAGATAAAACTAACGTACCTATATTAATGCTCACCGCTAAAGATCACGAAATTGATAAAATTTTAGGCTTAAGCATTGGTGCTGATGATTACATTACAAAACCTTTCAGCATTCACGAAGTAATTGCACGAGTAAAAGCTCTTATGCGGCGTTTTTTAGTTCTTGGAAGTAACAATACTGCTCAAGAAAAAACAACTTTATCTTTTAAAGGACTAACTTTCAATCTAAATACATACACAGTTCATACAAATAAAGAAGAAATTAACTTAACCGGAAAAGAACTGGAACTATTAAAATTCTTTACTTCAAACCCAGGGCAAGTATTTACAAAAACACAGCTCTTCCAAAATGTGTGGGACGATAATTATATAGAAGATGACAATACCGTTATGGTACATATTCGAAAACTTAGAAAGAAAATAGAAATCGACCCTTCCAATCCAAAATTCATTCAGACTATATGGGGAATTGGTTATAAGTTTGTAGGTGAAAAGCTTGAAGACTGATAAAACCCTCTCCCTTATTTCATTACAACTTATCATTTGCGGGATTTTAAACATACAAATGGACCCAAGAGTAAAAATGTCTTTATTTATAATCCTTATCTTAATTACAATTTATCTCTTCTTTTCAAGAATACAATTCATTCAACATCGCAAAGCAATGGATACTAAATTAAGTCGTGTACTAAAAGGAAACTTACAAACGAGATTATTCACAAGTAATGACCACTCATTACATAATATCGTTTTTTCAATAAACGAGCTAATAGCTAAATTAGAGCAGGTTCAGATTGAAGCCAAAAGATCCGAGGAATCCAGAAAACAACTTTTGTCTAGTATCTCCCACGATATACGAACACCACTCACCTCCATTATCGGATATATGGATGCTTTAAAAGATGGGGTTGCTGTTTCTGAAATAGAAAAACAAGAATACCTTAAAATACTTTATATGAAATCAAATAACTTAAAGCACCTAGTTGATGAAATATTCAATATGGCGAAGCTAGACGCTAATGAATTTCCACTAAAAGAAGAAGAACTCGACTTTTCTGAAGTTACTAGAGAAGTTTTGATTGAATTTTTACCTGAGCTCTCAAAACATAACATCGAACTGCAAGTTCTCATACCAGAATCTACTTGCCCTATTATCGCAGACTATCTGAGCCTTATGCGGATTATGAGTAATTTAATGAAAAATGCCATTTATTACGGAAAGGATGGAAAAATAGTGGGAGTCGAACTACTAGAAACCGATAGAGAATATGAACTTCATATTTGGGACAAAGGCCCTGGTATTCCAAAGCATGATTTACAAAATGTGTTTGAGCGAATGTACCGAAGCGAACAATCAAGAAACTCCTCGTTTGGTGGTAGTGGTCTCGGGCTCTCTATTTCTAAAGCGCTCGTTGAGAGAAATGGTGGGCATATATGGGTTGAAAGCACTCCATGGAAACGAACTATTTTTGGCTTTTCTATTCCAAAACACAATACTTTTAAGAAATAGTTAAGAAATGATTAATATGCAGTTAAGCCTTCCTTTTTATGATGTAAGTAAGAACTTATAGAAAGCAGGTGTCTCCTATAAATACAATTATAAAAACGACTAACCTTACTAAAGTATATGGCAATCAAAAATCAGTAGATAATTTAAATATTAATGTTCAACAAGGGGAGATTTATGGCTTCATAGGCCGCAACGGTGCTGGTAAAACAACAACCATTCGTATGCTGCTTAGTCTTATAAAGCCTACAAGTGGAACGATTGAAATATTTGGAGAGAACTTATTCCAAAATCAAAAAGATATTTTAAGCAGAATTGGTTCTATAGTTGAAGTTCCAGGATTTTATGAAAACTTAACTGCAAAAGAAAACCTATTAATTAATGCAAAGATAATTGGGGTTCACAAAAAGAATGCTATCGAAGAAGCATTAGAAATAGTAGGCTTGCAGCATGAGACAAAAAAGTTAGTAGGAAAGTATTCTTTAGGAATGAAGCAACGCTTAGGAATTGCACGCGCTCTTCTCCATTATCCCGAGCTACTCATATTAGATGAACCAACTAACGGACTAGACCCTATTGGTATTAAAGAAATGCGAAAACTTATTCATTCTTTAGCTCAAGAAAGAAATATAACAATACTCATTTCTAGTCACATATTAGCCGAGGTAGAACAGTTAGTCGATCGTATCGGAATTATTCATGAAGGAAAGTTACTAGAAGAAGTTTCTCTTGATACGCTACGCAAAGCAAACCGTAAGTACATAGAGTTTCAAGTGAATAATGACAATAAAGCTGTGATGTTATTAGAAAATCATCTTCAAATTTTTGATTATGAAGTACATGATGAAGGAAATATTCGTATTTACTCTCATTTTGGACAACAAGGATACATAAACAGAACATTCGTTCTTAATGGTATTGAAGTATTAAAAATGATGATAAGTGAAGATAGACTAGAAGATTATTTCACCAAACTAGTTGGAGGTGGAACCATTGGTTAATTTACTCTATACAGAACTCTTAAAACTAAAACGCTCTAATATGTTTTTAATTAGCATTATTGGTGCTGGTGTCGCACCTTTCTTAGTTGTAGTAGCCTCTTATATACATATAAAAACAAAACAGCCAACTCCGACTATTTGGTTCCATCAATTATTCACTGATGTTAACTTATATACTACTTTAGTTATAGGATTCCCCTTATACGGAGTAGTGGTTGCATATTTGCTTACCCGCGAATATGCAGAAGATACACTAAAAAATTTACTAACTATCCCCGTGTCGCGCATTAGCTTTATTATAAGTAAATTCATCATTCTCTTTCTTTGGATCATGATGCTAACTTTAGTCGCTTGGGCACTTACTTTAATATTAGGGCTATTGGGGAATTTCCCTGGTTTTAACATTGCTTTACTTTTAGGTTCTTTCCTAGAATTTTTAATATGTGGTGGACTTCTCTTTCTATTGTCTTCACCTATTGTACTACTAACTCTTGTCATGAAGAGCTATGTACCGCCCATTATATTAACAGTCATTATTACAATGACTAATCTTATGCTCGTAAACTCCAAGCATAAAGATTTATTTCCGTGGACCGCTACTCTAGATATCGCAAATAATGAATTACAACCGACATATCCACCAGAGTATTCTTATATCATCATTGCAGTAACAACAATTTCCGGATTTATTGCAACACTATTCTATTTTAAAAAAGTAGACATTCATTAATTTATAGGAGTGAAACTATGAGCGATATCATTATTGCCTTCATACTTGGTATTGTAGAAGGATTAGCTGAATTTTTACCTATATCTTCTACTGGCCACCTTATATTAGTCGGGCATTTATTAGACTTTGAAGGAGAAAGAGCAAAAACGTTTGAAATTGTTATTCAGCTAGGCGCAATTTTAGCTATTGCAATTTTATATCATAAACGTCTCGTTTCTTTATTTAATATTAAGCCTCTTCTACGGAAAGAGAAAAAATTCAACGCGTTTCATGTATTTCTTGGCGTATTTCCGGCAGTAGTGGCTGGTTTGCTACTACATGATATTATTAAAACATACTTATTTCAGCCATATACTGTTGTGATTGGACTTGTAGCAGGGGCAATTCTTATGATCTTTGCAGAAGTAAAAAAGAAAGAGGCAACCGCCTATTCACTGGACGATTTAACATACCGTCAAGCTTTAACAATTGGATTATTTCAGTGCTTAGCAGTATACCCTGGCTTCTCTAGAGCCGGCTCTACTATCTCTGGAGGTCTATTAGCAAAAGTAAATTATAAAACCGCATCCGAGTTCTCTTTTCTAATAGCTCTTCCTGTAATGGTTGGGGCTACAGGCTTAGACTTACTAAAAAGCTGGGAGTATTTAAGTGTCGATGACATCCCTATGTTTGCGGTAGGATTCATTACCTCTTTTATAGTAGCGATGCTAGCGGTAGTAACTTTTCTAAAGCTTTTAGAGAAGATAGGTTTAAAACCTTTTGCATACTATCGTATTTTGTTGGCTATCTTATTTACGCTTTTCGTATTGCTATAGATTCATATAAGTCACATATCATTAAACTGATATTCAATTTAGAATATCGGTTTTTTATCTATTTCAACTCTAGTACTACTCACTTCAATATGGCATAGTGATAATAAACTACCATTAATAGTCTGAACGTTCTTTAAGTAACTATATCCTTTATCATAAAATGCAATTGGAAAATTAAAGATCCCATATATGTACAGAACATATTTACAAACCATATTCATTCCACATAGTATCTTTTTAATTTGCAACACACTGATACAAATTTCAAATGAGTACAAAGACAGAATAAGTAAATAAATAAATAAATTTCCTAGGAATTATAAAGCAACTAAATATTAATTAGAGTGAGGTGACGATAAAATGAATCAATTAGCACAGACATATTGGAATACTTATTGGGGAAACAACAAAAAACAGAATCTGTTATAGCTTGGCAATTTGGGGATTCCCCTAATTATCTTGCACAACTAGTAATTGATGGTATTAAAACCGCTACATGCTCCGGTCACATTTTTATGAATTAGAAAATGAACCGCTACCGACCACTAATGATTATAGTATTATACTTAATAGTAATGATGAACCTGTAGCTATTATTAAGACAATAGAAGTAACTGTAACACCAATGAATGAAGTAAGAGAAGAATTCGCTATCGCCGAAGGCGAAGGAGATCGTACTTATAATTACTGCAGAGACACCCATATTCGTTTTTTTACAAAGGAACTAAATGAGCTTGGTCTTAATTTCTCTGAAGATATGTTACTCGTCTGTGAGCGTTTTGAACTTGTTGATGTGAACAATAAAGTGAAATTATAACAAACTGAGATTTACCACCCATTCTTATTTTTATAAAACACAAAAAAAGACAAGTCATTCTGACTTGTCTTAAAGTTGCTTGGCGACGTCCTACTCTCACAGGGACAAGGTCCCAACTACCATCGGCGCTAGAGAGCTTAACTTCCGTGTTCGGTATGGGAACGGGTG
>NZ_FNUW01000071.1:0-1059 GCF_900108285.1 Bacillus sp. ok061
TTCTTTTCCTCCCACCTCCTTAAGATTTCTTGGCACTTTTCCAGCAATATAATCTTTGCCTTTAAATAACGTATTTCTAATTCTTTTTGTTCAAGTTCTGTTAACCTTTTTAAGCCTTTTCCATGTGCAGATTGTCTTCCAATAGACTGTTCAAACCGATAGGTTTCGCCTTCACGATACCATTTCATCCAAGTTTTAATTTGAGCCACATGCTTAATTCCTAGGGCATCCATAATTTCTTTGTTTTTGAATCCTTGGTGTTTCATTCCAACTACTTTCCACTTTATTTCGGCGGGATAATGCGTCTTTTTCCCCATAAGAAAAACACCTCCATTAAAATCATAAATGATACTTACGATTTAGAGAGGTGTTTTTTTTTCGTCTCATTCTAAGGGTTCACTCCATACAGAAAGAATAGCGTGTTTTTTCATTTTAGGGGGCATTTCTTTTTATTAGCTTGATAGCGATGGAGCGGAACCCCTATTACAAAAACAACTTTTTTATGACTGCAAATCAGCAAATCTAAATATAGATATTGAAGCTGCTGATCCCGCTGGTACCCCATTTCCTATAAAGAAAGTCGTAGCATTCTGAATTTGAAACGTATCACCAGCATTAAAAAATCTAACCAAATGACCTGTAGCTAATCCTCCTCCGTCTGAAGTACTTGCATATCCTGTTAAAGGATATGTGAACGCTGAGGAAATCCCTTTAATAACAGCACCTCCATTTGCAGCTACCCCTAAACCCCCATTTGGGAAATTAAGAGAAACTTGGATATCATAAAGTCCAGACTGACCTATTGTAAATGTACCACCTGCCTGTGTAATAGAAGCACTATTACCAATAAATGGAGTCCATAACGTAAATGGATTTCCTACCCCTGGTGACTCAGTACCATTAATAATAAAGTTAGCAGCCGGTTGACTAACAGGACCAGTAGCTCCTGTAGTTCCCGTAGGACCAGTAGCACCAGTAGCTCCTGTAGTTCCCGTAGCTCCCGTATCTCCCGTAGCTCCTGTAGCTCCCGTAGTTCCCGTAGGACCAGTAGCTCCCGTA
>NZ_FNUW01000071.1:1389-6063 GCF_900108285.1 Bacillus sp. ok061
GCACCAGTAGCTCCCGTAGGACCAGTAGCTCCTGTAGTTCCCGTAGCTCCCGTAGCTCCCGTAGCTCCCGTAGCACCCGTAGCTCCTGTAGCACCCGTAGCTCCTGTAGGACCAGTAGCTCCTGTAGTTCCCGTAGCACCAGTAGCTCCTGTAGCTCCTGTTGGTCCTACAGGTCCTCCCGCAGGACCTGTAGGACCTGTAGGACCAGGTGGTCCTGTTAAAACAGGCGTTTGAATGACACTATCTAACTTCGTTTGCAACAACATCTGTGTTTTTAACGCAGATTGGATCGTTCGATTAACACTTTCATTCACTTCTAAAATCTCGTTCAATGTAGCTGCTGGTGATAATCCACTCAAAGTTCCCAGTGCGTATTGAATTTTCTCCGCTTCAGCATTAATAATATGGGCTAAGCCTAATTCTTCTAAAGCAATAGATGCTAATATTAAATTAATAGACTCTTCACGGGTTAAAGAAATACTTGGCGTAATATTCGGTATATTAGCTTGTGACATATTTATACTCTCCTTGCTACAATATCTAAATATCTACATTAATTTAATAATACTAATATATATATATATATCATGTGACATATTTAATTATATCCTTTAACTCTGGTATATTTTTGAGATATACCAGGTTTTTTACATCAAATTAAAATCTTCTTTAATTTATACAAGATTTTATGCAAAAAAAGATAAAAAACAAAATAGCGAAGACTCTTGGAATCCTTTCTATATCAACAATGTATAAAATCACGTATAACATGATAAAAAGAAAAATCTTTGTTAAATCAATGGATTTCTCTTTTTTTTGCTACTGATAATGAGACGTTATGTTAACCTTACATCAATACAATATACATAATGTTATACGGTATTTCTTTTGATAAAATAGAATTAAAAGGAATGTGATTTTATATGAAAATTAGTATTGTTGGAAGCATTTTTTAATAATCGTGATTGGACTCATTGTACTATTTTTCGTTTCCTTATTTCGTTTTTGAAAAAACTCTTTCGAAACAGTTCCAACAAGAAAATAATAAGCTCCTTAAGCGGTCTCGCCACATCGCTATTAAGCTAACCTTATACAACGTCACTTGTAGTAGAGGTTATTTCTTTTTTTCTAGAGGATACATGTAGGGAATTTAAAGATTTGCATACAAAATAAACCCTAACGGGTTTCATTTTTTTGAATTAAGCCGCTTGGTTATTAGACATGGTACAATTGTAAACGACACCTAATATATCAAAGACTGTTTTCTTCTTGTACCGGTGAGGTTTTTTTCCGTTTTTCTCTAAAAAATAAAACAAACGCAGTAAAACTTTTAATAATTCATGGATGCCCTGCTGTAATCCTTCATAAAACAATAGATAATTATTCTTTATCATATAGATGGATTTGTATTCACTTAGCTCTTTTTTTCTTACCTAAGAGTAACTGACGTATTTTGAACATCGTTGATGAACAAAGTAAAATACTAATGAGTTGTCCATATAAATGGCATTCTAAGAGCTCTTTCTTGATTTCTTTGCACTTGTCAATTTGAAAGAAAGATTTCCATGTTCTGAACAAGATTTCAATTTGTCAGTGTAATGAATACAAGTTGTGGATATATTCCGTTGGAACATTTTCTGCAGAAAGATTCGTTATATACACGTTAATTCCACTCAACCTTTTACTTCGTTCCTTGTAGGTAATAGCTTTGTTCTTTTCTTTTATGGCTTGTTCCTTCAATCTTTTCTCTGTTTGTTCTTTTGTTAATCGATGAATAATAACACGAACTGGTAGTTTTCGATACTGCCCAATGTATGCTTCTGAAATCTCCATTGTTTGACCAGGGGGGAATTGATTCATGAGTTCTTCCATATCTAACTGAATATATAGTGGAGTTCAATCATACGTTTCTCATACAAAGATAGAGAGGGAGAGACCCAATGAAAGATATTTTAATGAAATACATGACAAAGCTTACAACATTAAGTGAAGAACAGCAGCGTATGATCATAGAAGAACTACAGATTGAAGAATATAAAAAAGGAACAGTGCTCTTAAGACAAGGAGATGTTCCATCAAAATGTTATTTTGTATTGAAAGGATGCGTTAGACAATATTGTATAGATGAAGCAGGGAAAGAAGTTACATCAAATTTTTATACAGAAGAACAGGCAATTACAAATTTCAATCATCATAAAAAAGATAAATCATCACCACATACGTTAACGTGTGTAGAAGACTGTGTGGTAGTAGTTGGGGACCTACATAGTGAAAGGGACATGTATAATAAATATTCACAGTTAGAAAAAATGACACGCCAAATGGTCGAGTGCAATTTTGGTGAAGTACAAGATGAGCTTGCTTTATTTATTTCATCGACACCAGAAGAGCGATATCAAGCAGTATTACAAAAACGGCCGTATTTAATCGATCGCGTTCCGCAATATCAGCTAGCAAGCTATCTTGGCATTACGCCAGAATCATTAAGCAGAATTAAGAAACGAATGAAGTAGTGGCTTTACCACCTTTCAACAGCAGCCATATCGCAAGTCCTAATTCACCTGCAATCATTGGCAGTTGGAACAGTGCTTGTGTGATGAAAATAATCGTATCGTATTGTGAAATCATTATATTCATGATGTAAATGACGATGTAACCGATAGCGGCGATGAACAGTAGTACACTAATAAATTTCGGTATTGGTTTAAATAGAAAAGTTACATATCCTAAAATGAAAAGATGTAAGCCGAAAATAATCAACCCTACAGACCAAATGTATTGGAAGGCACCGAGAAATAACATCGTATATGTTTCTGGGTTAGCAATTGTACTTTTTGAAAGTAGCAATGCCAATATTAAATTGAGTATGGAGATTCCAAGTATAGCTGTATACATAAGACGAAGCCAAGCAGCTAGCAATGAGAGGCTAGCGTGGATAGGTTTTAGAAAGAAATAAAGAGCCCAAGCAGCGATAATGTCCGCAATAAAAATGATAACCCATCCGAAAATTTCCGCTTTGAAAAGCGAATTTGACGTTTGGATATTATGAAATGTCGTGCTCGAATCTCCTTGTACAACGAGATTTCCGTGAACAAAACCGTAAGAAAAAAATGCACTGAATGCCATGATAAGAAGAGAAGTACCCGCAAATAAGGCGAAATTTCGTTGATTCATATTACGTCCTCCTATTTCTAATATTACTTTCATTTTAATAGCAGAGGGGATGATGATTCATTGACTTAAATCAAGAAAGGAGAAATTTAATGGCATTCCCATCAAAAAAAGATGTATGGTTATATAGAATTTTTAGTATAATCTTAGACATTATACTAAAATGTGAGGTGCAACCTATGTTAGTGAATTTCCAAATAGCTTTGAAAGCTTTCTATCATTCAAATATATAGAAGGCTACTTGAAATAAAACAACTTTATTAGCATTACATAGGGAGGAGGTTAAGCAATGAGAGCACCATATCAAGTATTGATTTTTCCCTGCTATCCCTCCTATTATTGTGAAAGATAAATTTCTTTATATATCTAGTACTGACGGCGGTATCGATGATGACACAATAGAAATTTATAATATTATTAATCCTACAACCCCTATACGTGTAGGAGAATTTGGTGCCGGAGATTTAGATTTCCCTAATCGATTAGCAATTTTTACGGTATTCGGATACAACTACCAATAACGAGAAACATGTAAATAAACTGTCCATATGGGCAGCTTATTTTTCCGTATATCGTAGGTTATTTTGCAAAATGTTGGTGGTATCCCATCGCTATTAAGTTAAAAAAATAGGTCACCCCAAAAACGAAGAGACATGTTAAATTCCCATAGATAACTATCTTATATTAATTACATAACCTAGCATGCGATGTGATATGATAATATAAAGATATTATATTTAAAGGTGGGATTCAAATTGGTTAAAAACTTACCTTTACTAATAGTGATTTTAATACTTGGTGTAAGTTCTTCTACATTAAGTACGAATGGATACTTTTCTCCAGTTATAGAATGGTCTTTAATGATTATAAGTATTATTTTAAACATTACTGCAGTGATAGGTTTATCACTACACGTTCTTGTATATCAACCTATGAAAAGAATCGAAACAAATTTAAAAGAGACCTTCAAATAAAATAATTATATTTGAGGTAACACCACATCGCTATCGAGCTAAAAAAATGTATCCATAAAAAGAAAAAATACGCTATTCTTTCTGTAGAATCATAGGTGGTCTGATCCCATTTGGTGAGACAAAGAAAAAACACCTAGATAACATGTTTCCTATAAGCTATAGGTGACATGTTAGCTAATTTTCTCTGAATCCGTTCATTATTATAGTAGTGGATGTATTCATCCACAGTTTGTATTATACTAGCATTATTCGATTGTTTTATATTTTGCGCATAGAATCCTTCGGATTTCAAATGAGAATGAAAGGATTCTATGAGGGCATTATCATGGCAGTTTCCTGTACGAGACATGCTTGTGATAATGCCTTTTTCTGTGGCATATGTTTAAAATTGTTTTGATGTATACACCTTTCCTTGATCCGAATGTAAAATCGTATCAATCACATTTCGCTTTCTTAAAGCCTCTTTTAGAGTATCTAATACAAGAGAAACATCCTGTGTCTCAGCTATTTTATAACTTACAATTTCATT
>NZ_FNUW01000070.1:0-6990 GCF_900108285.1 Bacillus sp. ok061
CCTCTATAGTCCTTCCTGGCTCCGCCTTAATCAATAATAACCTCTTAAACATTTCTAAATCATATTCACTAAACATAACCTGTCCTTTTAAATCTCTTAAGAAGTTATATCCGTTATATCTCTCAAACATCCCATAATATTTCTTGAAAGTTGTATGATTAATATTTAATGTTTGTGCTGCCTGTTTTGTGGTTTGATATACAACAACCATCACAATCACCTCACAGAGTTATATTCGATATAACCAATATAACTCCTTGTTTTATAAATTTATATACACTCTATAAAACAAAGTAAAATTTCACGTCCCGTATTCCTCTTACAAAATAAAACCGTACTTTTTAGAAAAAAACACAAAAAATTTCCCATGTGGGAGAACCCACACCCCTTACGCTTACAGCTGGTGTCCCCCAAACAATGTTTGGGAGAACGCGATAGCTTGATATACTATTCCTTTTAGCAACCCTTCGGGACATCAAGTTTTATTTAAAAAACTTTTTACACACCAAAAAACTTTTCCAAATAAAACTCCTTCGCCTTGCTACGGCTTCTTACAGGCTTTCCATTTCCATCTACCGATTCACATTCCAAACCTTTCAGAAGTGATTTTGCGCCCTCTAATGATTATACAAATCGTCCCTATCTTTCCAATCATTCTACCTTTATAACTGAAGTTATATCGGATATATCTCCTACAACTCACAATCAGATCCAACTATATATTAAATATTTCTATAGATAACAACCTTGTTAATATTTTTCATCCTCTTAACGCTTAACTATCCCTGGCGCGCATCCGCCTAAGGCCGAATGCTCGCCATACCTAACATAATCTTTAGGGCGTAAGCACTAATTCTGCGACAAATATTAAAAATATCTTTTCTATAAAATTTTTAAATACACTAGCTATTCTTTATTATTCTCTCCTAATCCCACTTGAAGAGCATTATGCCATGCTACTTGTTCCTCTAATGATTCATGAAGAAGAGGGTCTTCGGCTGTTTCCTTTAAACGCTCACACATTTTTTTATAACTAATATATTTTTCTACAGTTTCTAATAAATCAATAAAATATCTACCATTTTGTATGTCTGATTCCATTTCTATTCTTTTATAGATATCCTCTTCATTCTTCATTTTCAAAAAGTCTTGCGCTACTCCATAACAATCTATAGCAATTCTTGAAAACTCACTATACATTTTATTCTCAAAATGTTGGATCAAAGCATACGCTCCTTTCTCAGTTTCTTTATTTGTATCAACTGAATGTTTTGAGACCATCAATTTATTAACTTCAATACTTGGAATATCAAAAGACTTACCTTGTTTTACAGCCTTAATTTCACCATTCTTTATCATTTTATAAATTGTATTTGGATGAGCACCTAACATTTTAGCTACTTCTTTTGCATTCATTTTCCAACCTCCTTTAGTCTATAATAACATTAAGTGATTATAATTTCAAATTAGTAACTATGTGTTACTATAAAAATTAAAAACACATAAATATTTATCATCTTAAAAACCTTTTTTTAAAAAAGAGCATAAGGAAACCTAATCCCACTTTATAAAAAAAGTGGTGAAATAGGCTGTGCCTATTGGGTTTCTCACACTCTAATTTAGGAGATCTATTTTTCTAAAAATATGCATCCTGTATACGCTTTTCAGCTATTTATATATATTTATTTCGCATGTGCATATATACGCTTTGTATTCGTCTAAAAAAGCCCCAAAACAACCTACAAAAACTGGGACGCCTTTATAAACGTTGTGGTACGCTTTGAAACCTTTTAACTCTTATTTGTGGTACCTTTTGAATCCTTTGCGGTTCGTTTTGATGCCTTTTAAAATGAAAAAAAAAAGTTAAATATGCTACAATAACCGCAAAGACATAAGAACTTTTTTCGATACAGATCGGCTAAATAAAAACCGATAATAAATTATAAAATTAACCTTACTCCAGTAGGCGTTAAAAAATTGGTGTAGCCTTACCTTAGTAGGCACTAAAAAATAAAAAGAGTCTAGATTCAAGCTCTTTTTTCACTTTGAATAAGGGAGATGGCAATGTTAGATATGAATGCTGATTTAATATCACTAAGTGGAGCTCTTGCTAAACTTGTAGCTCAAAACCGTATACCGGCAATTTTCGATAAAATGAAAGCAACCAAAGAAAGTGGAGATAAGGACAAAATCATTAGTAATCTCGAAACAATTATTAATGATTTAATTCATGAAAAAAATCAGGTAATACAAATTGCTCAAGCATATGATGAACAATTGATCGCCCAAAAAATGTCTGAAGATGATATTACATACATTACTACTACAATTATTCCGTTATTAGAGGAACTAAGCGAAAATAGTGATAACGAAAACGCACAAAATATCAGTCAATCTTTAGATATGATTAAACCACTTCTTTCAAAAGAAATGTTCAATATACTTCAATTGTTAGGGTTTAATTTTAAACAAGCAATAGGAGAACCACTTACAATGTTAATTCGAGGAATGATTTCTTCTAAAATCCCTACATCATTAGAACAAACAATTGAATTACAAATACAACGTGAAATAAGACAAACTGAATATTATAAAATCGTTCAAGACAAAGATGCCTCTCAAAGATTACTCGAATTTAGCGGAAGCTAATCAAAAAAACAGATGTAATCTTACCTTAAAAACCATAAAAAAACGGTATGTTAAAGCTATCCTTTTGATAACCTTAACATACCGTTTTTTTTATTTACGAAAACAATACAACATTTATAAATAACAATTTAACCAAATACAAAAACACTTGTTTAAAAATGCACATTTCTATTTTACTACTTACAAACATTATTAATATAAAAACAATAAACCAAAAGTTTAATTGCGTATTGTACACATTAAAACTCCATTGAATTCCCTATATTGATGATATCACTTTTTTGTTAGGCTTTGCCTAATCTATCACCTTTGATGATAGCAAAAATCCCTTATGCTCTTCCATAAAGAATCCTCATTTAATATCAATTTATATTGAACTACTTCTTAAATATATTATCCACCTCATCATAATCACGAAACGTTACTGTATCTTCACATTGAATATAAATTCCTTCTCCAAACCAAGCAAAATTCTTACCCCAGATCTTACGTAAAACTTCAAACAAACGTTCTTCTCCAGCATCCTTATCTAAAAGAACCCCTTCAATAATCTCATCATCAGTAAAAACCACTACATTTTGATTAGTTAACTCTTTAATCTTAGATTCTAAAAATTTATCTTCTAGCATAATAAAAATCCCCTTCAATTTTTATTTTTGTACGGTAAAATTACGGTGTTTTTCCGTATAATTTGTATTATACGATATTTTTCCGTACAATACAAGAAGAGGTGATAATAATGACAGATAAAAAAGAAAGAGTAGAAATGAGAATCCCACAATCAATATTAAAAAAAGTTGACGAATATAAAGAAGAAAACGGAATTTCTACTAGAACAGCAACAATTCTAGAACTTATAAGAAAAGGCTTAATTAAATAAATTCACACAACCATCTCACAATAAAATTTTATTCAACAAAAAAAACAATCCCTTAAAATAGAGATTGTTTTCCGAATTTTTTTCAGTTTTTTTCTGATTATATTTCATCAATACTAAGCTTTATCTTGAAATCTATTCACATATCTGTGTATAATTCAAGTACTATAAATCAAAAAATTATTCTTTAAAGTCAAGTTCTTGGGAGGAACTTGTCTTTTTTTTATTTTTATCAAATTTATACTGAGACACAATACTTACCGCCTTTTCAAAACTATATTTCTCGCATAAATCTAAAAAATAAGACCTGTTTTCATATTTTAAAATTTGCTTCCAAGTTTTATATTCTAATAAACCTAGTACATCAGCTTCTTCCATTTGTTCTATAGCAAGTTGTTCATCACTTTTGTCCTCTAATACAAATCGTTTTTTTAGACCCTGAGACCATTGAATCTGACGTTTACCTTTAAAATGTTCAGCATATTCTCTAAATAATAACAGATATTTTTTATCTTCTGTTACAAGATATTCCCTTAAAAAATCAAATGGTGTTAATGATCCATTTTTTGCTTTTTTAATATGCGCTTTACTTAATTCTTGATCCAATCCCCATTTTCCATGCTTGCTTATATAATCATTTGCCTTTTCTCCATTCTCTAGAGTTAAACCATGTTTTCTATTAACCATTAAACCAACTTTAACACACGCTTTTTCCCACAATAGATACATTCTATCTTCTAGATCATCTAAATTTACAACATTCTCATAAAAAAGAGCAATATGTGCGTGTGGATGAAATCCATTGTTCTCACTGTATGTAACTTCTAAAGCTCTTACTCTTCCAATCATTCCAATTTCATTTCGGATATTTTGAAAAGCTCGTCCAGACATAAACTTTTTTGTAGCTTCAGAAAACATATCTAATATATCTTTTAATCTATCAATCTTTTTATGACTAAATGTAAGAGTCAGTAAAGCAATATGCCCCCCTTCTTTTTTATAAAGATCAAAAGCCTGTTTTAACTCTTTTCGTCTTCTTTCAGATATTTTAGCCGCACATACAGGACAATTCCAAACACTACTACAAACCAATAAACCATCATAAAATACCTTTTGGGTTTTTATATGTTTCAATACTTGTACAAATGAACCATTTACCCTTCTAAGACACATTGATACGCGTTCATTGGGTAAGGCTTTTCTTGCAACAGACTGACAAGCATAGCGTTCAGCTCTAGCCAATCTTAATTTTTCATCCAACTCTTGTTGCGATTTTTCTAATGCCATTTCCCTCTTTGTCACCTCCTTTTTACGAAAAGTGGACGGTGATTTCGTAATTACTTACCAAGAGACCACCAATAGCCTTCTCACACAGAAAAACGACCTTCTTGCCGCACTTTACAATATTTAAATCCACAAAAAACACTCTTACTAAAAAACCAATCAAAAACTGAATTCTAAATCCTATTAATGTTAACTAATTAAATAAAACTTATATACTTCTTCTATCAATCTTTTTTTACATCTCCATACACCAATTTATACAATCCATCAAATCCTAAACTATATTCTATAGCTTCAATTATTTGCTTTGTATAATCATTTAATTGATTATAATTTGGTGATTCAAAAAAATCCTTATAATCAACAGTATTCAATAAACCTAAAACAACCTCTAATGTCAAATCATGATTCCAAAAAGGCATATTAGAATAACCTTCAATTTCCACTTTTACATTCTCAGCTTTAAACTCACGTTTCACATATTCCTTCGTCAAAATAAACCCTCTCTTCTTAACAGTAATTAATATATTTCTCTCTTTAATCTTTCAACTTTTATATCTAAATCCATAAAAAACAAACCTTCAAAAAAATTCCACAAAGTGCCCATTTACACAGTGAACTGTTAAATATGCTTTATTACATTCTTACAACGTTTACTAAAGTAAATATCAAGAATGTGCATGTAACCACTCTTTAAAATACTCAAACATCTCTTTAGAATCATCTTCAAACATTGGCGAATCATAAATCCTTATAGACTCAAGACCCTCATAAAAAACAAAATGAACTCCAGTACCATTAAAAAGAAAAACTCCTTTTAAAGTTAGATCAGAAGAACTAAGATCATTTGAATTAAAATCATGAGAAATATGATTGGATTGAGAAGCCAATTTCATAACTTGCTTTGCAAAAAATCCACTCAATAAAACACCTTCAAAATCACCATCTTCAGTTGTAGAAATACTCGCATATTTACCAGGATTCTTTCTAATTAATTTCTTTATCTCTTTAACATTTTGCAAGATACCATTCCCCTTAAATATCTTCTTTCTTTAAAAATAAGCACATACAATTTCAATTCACATATAAATCCTAATGTTTTTGTCTTTTTAATTTTTCAACTGTTGTTTCATTTTTAAATACACGTTTATTCAAAACATCAATCTCAACATCTTTATCCTCAACTAACTTATATAACTTTGTAAAATTATCATCTATTTCCATACGGTGCGCTTGCATTTCTTTTCTAATTTCTTTTACTTCACTACCAATCGTATCTACCTTTTTATCGAGCTGATCTAATTTTTCAAGAATTTTCGCTAATACATCATTCATTTTATATCTCCTCCTAAACTAAATACTTAATTGTTTTCTAACATTCTCTCTAAATTCTGGATCTTGAAATTCTTTATCTTGCTCAATAACAGTTTTAATCATATCCAATAATTTAGGATGATTAAAAAGGCCATTTACATCCGGAATAGCTTCATCTACCTTTTTTGCTAAAACCGTATTTGCTTCATAATTAAAATCAATCCATTGACCAATAATGAAAGCCATAAAAGCATTAACTGTTATACCATATCGATTCGCTACCTCTTCACACTTAATATAATTTTCTTCACTAACTGTTACATGAAGTCTTTTCTTACCACTCATAAAAAACCCTCCTGTTTTTTGTGTCAAAATGACACAAATTAATAAAATAAAGAACAAATATGAACATATGGGTTAATTTTAAATTAAAATACAAAAAAAATAAAGTGATAAATAGAAATCACTTCCAAAATATCCACCATTTTTTCTTTTCACTTGCTGCAACCATTCTTTTTACTTCTAACATTTCTTTCATTAATCTAACTAATTGCTGATCTCTATCTCCAACACTTGTTTCAATCACCTTAGTTTGATTTGATTGCTCATTTAATTTAATAGTTAATTCATCAATCTTATTATTCTGCATTAAAATTAATTCCTTTAACTCTTCAATCGCCTGATTATACCCTTCGTTTTCATAAGATATATCGGTTATAACTTGATTCTTATCCAAAATACCAAATTCTTCACCAACAAGCCTACAAGATTCCTCTATAGTCCTTCCTGGCTCCGCCTTAATCAATAATAACCTCTTAAACATTTCTAAATCATATTCACTAAACATAACCTGTCCTTTTAAATCT
>NZ_FNUW01000083.1:0-1702 GCF_900108285.1 Bacillus sp. ok061
TCACCGCTTGGATTTTTTCTTTTGAAGAAAATTTAGCCATAAAAAATGCACCTCCAATTGTTAGGCTGTGTCTAACAATTGGGGTGCACTTCAATGCACCGTGGCTGAATATATAAATCCAATTGGTCTTTTTGTCTTTTTACGGATTCTTACCGCCACTGCCCGTTCTCCGGTAACGTTTTGATAAAGGGGCTACACTATCCCCACACTATTCTTTTTTCAAAGAACTGTATAGGTATAGAGTATAATTGATTCTGTCTTGAGAAATCCCCGAAAACATCCCCTTTTTTATCGAAAAAAATAAGGCCTGCATTTATGCAGGCCTTATTTAAATTAGGGAATTTACTTAGATAAAATTACTGAAGAGATTTCATATCACTTATTCTGTTGGAGAAGGAAATCTTGCAGCTTCAAAATGCGTACTATTTTCTACAGTAGAAATAACTCCAGCTACGCTACTTTGTGCAAAAACCTCAACTACATCCCCTGCATTCAATTGAATTATTGATGAAACAGCTACAACATTGGCAAAGTTTATTGGACCAAAAAAATCATTATCTATTGCAATTGCCGGATTTCCATTAACTCGAATTTCTACCCGCGCTCTATAGTTTGCGTTTAGATTATTGGGAATGAACGCAATTGTTCCAATAACAGAGTAAACACCTCTTGCCTTTGGTATAAAAATGGATGTTGCAGGGTTATATTCATTTGCTAAATCAAATTGTTCATTTTGGAATAAAACTTTAACAAATGTATTTGCTGGTACATTCTGATTAACTGTGCTCACAGCTCTAAAAGCAGATGCTCTTACAAGATTGTATCCGTTATCATCAGAACAACAATTCACTTTTACATTAAACCAAGGCTTTTCCTCATGTTTTTTATCACATTTGTCATAACTCTTACTGCTTTTATGACAATCATGATATTTCTTTTTGTAATCCTTACAATAATCATTGTAGTAATAAGACATACTAGATTCCTCCTTTAAATTTATTACTACATATACTATGTAAGGTAGATTAGAAAGGTTTGGACGAGCTGTTACTATTTTTAATAGAATTAAAAAAACACCATTTGGCAGGGTGTAAAAATAATAAAACATATACAGTAGAACAACCTCATCTTAACCTATCTATATCAACACCACAAAATATTAGAATTCCATTTCAGTTACTTCGAAGCTAAATTTATATAACCCCCAAAGCAGTAGCTTTTAATAAATCTTACGCCCATTTTAATAACAATTACATAATGCAGAGCATATACTAGTATAGAATGATAGGAATTTATACTCACTCTCAAACAAAGCACTTATATATAGTGCTCTGTTTGAGCTTCCTTTTTTCTACAAAATGAAATTTTTATACAAAATACACACAACTAAATTCACATAATTTCATATGATATATTGCATCATTTCTTTTTAGAGTGGATAGTCGTTACAGAAGGGCGCTTTCCGAAGCGTTCTTTTTTAATATCCCCTGCACTAAATAATTTTTGAATTATATCTTAATTTCGAGAACACTCACAAGTCATAGGTTTACAATAAGTCTTGGTCAGAAGAGCACTTATATATGGTGCTCTTTTTGGTATGGAATTTAAAATAGAGGCTTGCTCTTAAAACCTATTATGTAATTTTCATAGGTTTTTTCCTTACACCCGTGTGTCTGTTTACTCATAAGTTGTTAAAGTATAA
>NZ_FNUW01000067.1:0-8036 GCF_900108285.1 Bacillus sp. ok061
GAATTGGACCTATTGGTGCAAAAGATTCGTGAAACTGTATCTTCTGTCCAAAAAATCATCCTTTTTGGCTCTCATGCATATGGCACACCAAATGAAGACAGTGATTTTGATCTCTGTATTGTTGTGGAAGGTGTAGGAGAAAGAAAAAGGGAAGTCATTAATCGTATCAATTGGGGGATTTACGATGTTATGGAAACGCCAGTTGATATTTTAGTGTATGGGCCAGAAGAGTTTCAAGAACGTGCTAGCCGTAATGTAACTATGGAACATAAGATTGCACTAGAAGGGACGGTCCTATATGAGAAATATTGAGGATCTAAAAGAGTGGGTATCTATTGCAAAGTCTGATTTAGATTCTGCTAGTTACTTATCTCATATGAAACCTTTCCCTACTGCAATTATCTGCTATCATAGTCAACAATGTGTGGAGAAACTTCTAAAAGGATTTCTTGCACTAAACGGTAGATCAGTCCCTAAAACTCATAACCTTTTACTGCTGCACAAATCTTGTTATAGATTAGATGAAGAGTTTTCATTGATTTTAGAACAGTGCGTGCAGCTGAATGGTTATGCTACAGATATTCGTTATCCGTATTTTGAAGCACTTACTGTCCAAGATGGATTAATGGCTATACAACATGCTCAAAAGGTAATGAGTTTCTATAACGAAAAATTAAACAAGCTAAATATACATGAAATAGTAATTGATTAAAAATAGAGGATATACGAGAGAGTACCTATAAATTGGGACTCTCTTTTTTTTATTAAAAAGCTTTTAAATAAACTTTTATATTCAAGTCTGTATTTAGAACATGTTGTTGAAACTATATTAGTTTTTCTGAGAACGATAGGTTCTTGAGGCTTTTCATTACGTTGAACCAATTTTCACATAAAAAAACAAGGAAAACAGAAGCAGTTTCGATATTGAGGTAATATAACCGTTACAGTTCTATAAAAAGACAATGTACTATGATAAAGGGAAGTAGTTTTTAATATGGGCTGAAATAAAGACGATAAAATCCTATTAGGCATAGGGGGTGGTAGTTACTGTCTGAACAAATGAAGGGAATATCCCTAATGTTTATAAAACAATCAGTTTGTTTAAATATGGAAAATAAATACTCATTCACTTATAATTAAAATAAACATCTGTTTATTTTAATTATAAGTGAATGTTCTATGAATAGAACTTAATAATAGTATGTATGAGGAATATTAGGCAAATTTACAGACAAGAAATATACATGAAAGATTTTACAGGAAAGCGCAGGGAAATGATTATGAGTGATTACTTTGTAGAAACGAGCATAAAAAAGATTAAAGAAGCAAGTGAAAATAATAAGTTAGTTGTTTTTGTAGGTGCAGGAGTATCCGCAAATTCAGGAATCCCTACATGGGGGGAACTAATAACTGAAATGGCTAAGGATTTGGGCGAATTCAATATTAAAGGTTCTTCAGATATTTATTTAAAGATACCACAATTTTATTACAATGAGAGAGGAGAAAAGGAATATTTTGAGAAATTGAATGAAATTTTCTTCTTGAAAAAATATAAGACTAACCCGTTACACAATGAGATATTTAAACTTAATCCCACTCATATAATTACAACAAATTATGATACTTTACTAGAGGAAGCTGCAATTGAAGGCGGATACTTTTATCATATAGTAAGACATGATTTAGATTTACCATATGATAATTTGAATAAAACAATTATTAAGATGCATGGAGATTTTGAAAACAAAAATGTTGTTTTGAAAGAAGATGATTATTTAAATTACTCCTCTAATTTTACGCTAATTGAAAATTACTTGAAGTCTTTAATTGCTACAAATACTGTTCTTTTTATAGGGTATTCTGTTAATGATCCCAACTTTAATTTAATATTTCAATGGGTTAAAAGTATCTTAAAGAAGCATTTTCAACCAGCTTACTTAATTGAAAGTAGTAAAGAGTATTCCCGTATGGAACATCACTATTATAAAAACCGTGGAATAAATATTATATATTATGATGAAATAAAACATTTGCAAGAAAACAATGTTTTTGACCTCTCCAATTGGAGAGGAAATAGACTATATGATGTAATAAAGCATTTTAACCAATTTAATACATCTAGTAATTTAAACGAATTAGAATATGTCTATAATAAATTAAGTTGTTTTGAGAAATTAAATTTTATTATGCCAGAGCAAATAATTAAAAGTTTGAATGTGAAGTCGATTGGATATGATCTTTATGGTGATAGAACAATAAATTGTTTAACAGATGACAATATACTCACTAACCTATTTTCTAAAAGTGAACAACTTCGCGATGATGATATGTTTAAAAAACTTTGGTTAATATTTAATAAAGCGAATATTACTGGTGTTTCGGAGTACAAAAATGTTATTTTTGCTGAGAAGAGTGAGAATAGTTATTTAGATAATATTATGAAAGAAATCATAACATCAGATAGTTTGATAAATACAAAACCTACAGAAAACCCTAATAGTCTTATTTCAAATGGAGACTATTTTTCAATGTTAAAACAGGCATTTGGTTATTACGAGTCGGAGGAATTTTGGGAGGCCTATAAATATTATAAAAACATCTCTTTAAAATCATTTGCTGATAAAGAATACTTAATCTATTTTATATCTGAATTCAATCGAAAACATGTTGGACATTTGGCAATCCAAGAAAATTTTGATCAAGTGGATGCAGCAACAAAATTGGATATTGAAGAGTTAGACTTAGAAGAAATATACAATAGGTTACCTTATAAAGAAAGAAAAAGCTTGGAATTTGTCAAAGAAATTCAAAATTTTAATTTGATTTATAAAGCGCAAAATCAATTAATTAAACAAGTCGAGAAGCTAAAGGGAACTAAACGTACCATTGAAAAGGGTGGAGTGTCATTTAATAGTGCATTAAATAAAAATATCAACACACTTACTAATATTTGGCTATTTATAAAAGCAAATTATTTATGTGTAGAAAAATACATAGAGGTTCAAAGTTTATATAAAAGTTTTGTAGATGGTATTATTGCTAGTTACAGTACTAGGTCAGAGATTAATTCAAGAGGTATGTTTAATAAAATTAAAGTACATAAAATAAATGAATTAAATTTATTCACAGTTTATATAATGATTACTAAAATAAACACCGAGGATCTTGAAGTAATTTTAAGTGAAAATAATTTGAAACAGATAAATATTGAACCAGGGGCTTTAGAGTATCTAATAAAACTTTTAGACGAAGTATTAAATACTATTATAGAAAATATAGTTACCTCAAAAAGCGAAAGATACTTTTGTAATTTGTTAACGTTATTATCAAGGCTAAACTTAGAATCTAGTCAAGTAGACTTGATAGCTGAAAAATTATTAAAGATTTTTAATAACAGAATCTCAATAAGTGAAGTTGAAGATATAAATAAATTCATTTTATCAGTAGCATATAGAGAATTAATAAGTCAAAAAATAGTAGTTAAATATTTAAATACTTGTTTGAAATTGTATCAGGAAAATAAAGAAATGTGGGATTTTAAAATGTCCCTTCTATACAACAACTTAACTAAAATATATAAAAATAATAGTGAGTATTTAATAAATGAGTCTATAATATCAATTTATGTAGAGTTAATCCAACGTAATTTTAAGGAAAACAATTATACTGCTCTTTATAAATTACTAAATGATATAATTTTACCTATTATAAAAGGGGTGGTTGATACTCAACGTAATAGAGTATTAGATATAGTACAAAATTTAATAAATAAATTAAAACATAAAAAAAGTACTTTAACACATAGTGAAATTTATTTCTACTATAAGGTATTAATACTAAGAATTAGTTCCCCTAATGATAAAATGATTATTAAAATGTTGGAGAGCACAGCATCTGAATTAAAGAATCTAGAAAAAAGTTTGACGGGACCAAATCAAATTGAAAGAAATTTAAATATTTTAACCGATTTGTATAAAGAAGGTTACCTCAAAAAAAATGATGTCGCAAATTACGTAGAACAATTCAAAGGGTGTTCAGAGTATTTTGATCTAATATTTAGTAATGAGGAATTAAGCTTAACTGACATAAAATTAATTTCTTATTTAACAGATACTGAACTTGAAGAAATAATGAAGAATAGTAATCTAAGAGAACAAATCTATACGTTATTAGGTAAAAGTTTTTTTAAAAATCAATCCATAATTATAAATAAAACTTTTGAAAAACTCTATTTAAAAAAATTCAATTGATTGACTTAGTTTTTTCTTGAATTAAGCAAATGAAATATTCATTTTTATTACAATCTAATAAGACTCTTTAATTAACCAAACAAATATACAATAAGCCCCTTCCACTAAATTATTTGATGTAAGGGACTTATTGTATAACTGAAATAAAGTTGTACTGATTATAAAAATACTATGCCGTTTTTTCTTTACGATAATTGAATTTTAATTAAGTTTTAATCAAATTTTTAGCTGTTAATCATTTTTGATTATGATGTGTAATTTTGTTTCTAGATACTGATAATATCTTTTTAAAGATATCTTAGTTTTGAACCCCATCCTACTTACCAACTCATCTTCAGTTAATCCTTGCTTAATAAGACGGAGAATAAAAGTGTTTCTCATCTGCTGTGCAGAGATACGCCTATTTAACTCCGCACGTTTCACTTCAAGTCGTATCATCTTTTGTATAGCAACTTCAGACAAAGCCTTTGGTGCATCATTTTCGTACACCCATCGATACGTACCTCGATTAAAATCAAATGCCACAAATAGGGGATTATCTGTGTGTTGTCTAGGTCTTACAGGTTCCCGAATAGTCGTGTAATATTTATAAAGCTGTAGCGTATCTTCCATAGTTAAAGAGACAGACCTAGTTGCTCCATTTTCCCCAGGTACCATTAAGATATTTCTAGCAAACTTTATATGGCTCATATTAAGCGATACAAGCTCTTGCAAGGATAACCCATAGTTTACTACTAAATTTATAATACAAACGTTTCTATCCATAATAAGAGGGCGATATTTAGCTTGTTTTTCCGTTAACCCCTTTGTTGATAGAACAGTTTGTTTTAAAAGCTTTTCTTCCATTTCGGTAATAAAATCATTATCATTTAGTGATTGATCCGGAATTAAAGAGAGATTAATACCATCCAATGGACTAACTATACCTAAAAACATGTGTAACTTCTTTAAAACCACCCATATTCTGTGTCTTGTTTTCTGAGAATATTTACGCTTGTCTTCTAACTCAGAGAAATACGTCTGATAGTCTGCTTCAGAAAGTTCACTCCATGATTTAATATGTAGGAGTTTCTCACTTGCTCTTAGCCACTTATAAAAATCTTTAATATCGTAAGCATAACGTTCAATTGTGGATTGTTTCCGTCCTTTTTCTGTTAAGTAAGCAGAAAAGGCTGCAAATGTTTCTTCTAAATTAATGTTTTCGTTCATTATAATCACCTAATTTCTTATGAATTATTATAACAGAAAATAAGTGAAAGACCTGCTACCGCCCTTTGCTACGCACGGTTGCTGGCATATCCAAAACGCAAACGGACAAACAACCCTTTGCATTTTGAATATGTTGATTAATTATTTATAAAGCCAACTAAATAGAGCTATCATAACACTCCAAAAAGGTACTACAAAAACTAATCCCCAAAGAATCCCTTTAAAAAATCCAATCTCGTTATAGTTATTCATCTCTATGTAAGTCGTATCTTTTAGTACAGTCATGTTTAATCCTCCTAATGTAAATTGTTTATTAAAATGAAAAAAGGACAAACCTCGCCCTGATAGGGATACGTAGGTTTGTCCTTTTTTATGTGGGTAATGATATGTTTAATTAATATTATTATAACTTAATTTACAAATATTTTCAATTAGGTCAGACATCTTATTAACAATCATACTAGTAATAATAAAATCTATTATAAATATATATCTTATATATTAAAAAGAAATAAAGATAAAACTATTATAGGTTATCAAAAATAGGGGAAAGATCTACTCCCACAAGGGAAAATTTGATGTTAGAACGTAAAAAATCATAAATAGTAGAAAATGTATCCGGAAATTCAATGATTATTAGACTATTAATTCTACAAAAAAGCATAAAGGGAATCACATGTTTCTACATGAAATCGGAAAGAAATTGATACAAATCATTTTATATTTATCCAACTATGGAAATAGGCTTTATTTTCTTTATTTTGTTAAATACAGTAGTATCTAGCGTTCAATTATCCACATTTTATCCAGATTAGGCTGCTATTAGTTAACATTACTCAGTATTTACACATAACTCACATTATTATTGATGATTTTTATTAGATAAATACAACAACATTAGTAATTACAATGATTTTAGAAAGATTATATTCACATTGAACCATATTTGTCCGCATATCCACTATTTTTATAATTTTCCTTTTGATTTTTTGTAGGTATTATAAGATAGGTTTTAATACATTAGAAGAATACTTCCTAGTATTATGTGGAGAGTTATATATTGCTAGAATCGAATTTGTATAGAATTGCATAAAAAAAGACTCCATTTTTTATGAAGTCCTTTTGATTTGGTATTTATAAGTAGAGTAGCAGAAATGGATTACTAATCATACAAACACGAATAGCCCTCTACTTTCGATTTTTTCAAAAATAGAGAGCTCATTACTATTATTTTATTTCCAATGCGGTTAGCACCTGATCTGGAGCTGTTATTGTTACTCCAGCACGTACTAAATGTTCGAAGGTACGCATAAACTCTAGTAAATTAAACTGCTTTGGTAGTTCAATCACACGAAGTTTTTCTTGTGGCAGCTTATCAATTGCTTCGATAAACCATTCACGCACATCACTTGGAATCGTGCGTTCTTTATGGCCACGAACTTTTAGTTTTTCACGCATTTCAATTTCTAAAGCGATATATGCATGGAGATTAACCCCCTGATCATATGCATATTTTCTAAATAACGTTTCTTCTTGGTATTTTAGATAATTACGGTGATAAGACTCTTCCGTCACTGGTACCGCAAACTTCTGCTTCAGTAGTGCATGCACATTCTTAAACATCTTCTTAATGTTATGTAGCGAGTACATAGAATAATGTAGACCAAAATTAAAGACAGCTTGCTCACGGTCACTATTTCTCTCTTTTGGTATATGTTGTGCAATAAGAGGGTAGATACCTTCTTTCGCTGCTGTATCGAGAATTTGATATTGAGATGTTTGATGCAATAGTTTCTTCAATGTATATACAATTTTCGTTGGATATCCTTCTTTTCGATCAACCATATCACGAAGCCCACGAATGACACTGCGAATTTGACGATGACAAGTATGCTTTAATACATGAATGAATTTATTCATGTCTGCAGACAATTCACCGATATTCATCTCTTGTAGGACTGCTTCGATAAATTTAGCTTTACGAGAATAGGTAGCTTTTGGTGTAAATGGATCCCTATGTTGTTCTTCTCCAGCTTCTTTCGAACATAAGAAGTCTGAATGGATAGATAGATATAGTGTTGTATATCGTTTTGTATGTTTTACACCTTTTTGCATTTTGCAAATTTTGAATAGGGGATTCCCCGTACATGGTAATGCAGCTGTTAATTCCTCGATAACCGCACGAATCTGATGCGGATATTTTTTATGTAAGAAACGATACATCCCACCGAAGTGAGTTTTGTTTCCTCTTTCGTCCTGCTTGTCCAAAGAACGTTTTAATGTTGTTTCCGTATGTTGTTGCATCGCAATGTCTAAGAATAATTTCTTAGCTGCTACAGAGAGCTTAAAGAAAGCCTTTGTAAATACAACAGGACTAATATATACATACGGATTTGCTTTTTCTGTTTCCTCATTCATAAAATGAGTCAGTTTAATTGTATAACGGCCATCTAAGCCATTTTCAATAGAGATAATATTATGTAAGCTTAATTTCTTTAATGCAATATAGAATTGAGAGTGTTGGATATAAGAAAATTCTTCTTTATATTGCTTGTAATCTTCCCACATCATATGTAT
>NZ_FNUW01000087.1:0-1208 GCF_900108285.1 Bacillus sp. ok061
CTTCAAACGAAAAACACCTCCAATGAATTTGCATACTTAGTATGCGAATTCAGGAGGTGTTTTTTCATGTACCACTATTCGGGTTCACTTCAAATCCTCGGTGGTTTTTTACTTAAACCATCCTTTTTTATAAAACCATGCCATCATTCCGCCGCCAATTAATGCCATTAGAAGAAGACAAATAAAATAACTATATTGTCCACCAAGCTCTGGCATATGCGTAAAGTTCATTCCATATACTCCCGCAATAAATGTTAATGGCATGAAAATAGTCGAGAATACAGTTAATGTTTTCATAATGTTATTCATATGATGTGAGTTTAATGAAAAATAACTATCCCGAATATCCGCCGTTAACTCTCGACTTGCCTCAATCATTTCCGTAAGTTTAAGTAAATGATCATGTATATCTTTAAAATAAATCTCATGATCACTTATACCGTAAAAACGAGTGGAATTCAAAATACGATACAATAAATCACGCATTGGAATAATTGTACGTCTTAACTTAGATAAATCTGCCCTAATATCAAATACTTCTTCTAGCACGGCTCCTGCTGTCTCACCTGTTAAATTATCATCAATCGCATTTAAATGATCTTCAATGTAATATACAGGTGCGAAATAATCATCTACAATTTGATCAGTGATTGTATGTGCTACATGTAAAGGTCCTTTCTTAATCCGCCTCTTCTCACCAAGTGTTTTCCATACTCTTTCAATTGCATTATTATGAGAAAAATGGAAAGAAACAATATAGCGATCACTAACAAACAAATCAATTTCATGTGGTTCTAGCCCATCTTCTCCAAACGCGTGAAGAACTAAAAAGTTATATCCATCATAAAAATCAACTTTTGGCCTCTGTACATATTCTAGACAGTCTTCAATTGCAAGGGGATGGAACTTAAAATGGTCTTGCAGAATATATGTATACTCTTCTTTCGTTGGCTTATATAAATCTAGCCAATACCATACAATATGGTCTTTCTTTGTTTCTTCTAGAGAAACATCATATAATACTTCATCTGTTTTTGTTACTGCACAAATTCTAATCATAATTTCACCCATTATTATTATAAACAAAAAATAGTAAAAAAAGCCAAGGAGAAATTGAAGTGAACCCGAATAGTGGTACATGAAAAAACACCTCCTGAATTCGCATACTAAGTATGCAAATTCATTGGAGGTGTTTTTCGTTTGAAGAC
>NZ_FNUW01000064.1:0-8681 GCF_900108285.1 Bacillus sp. ok061
CTTTGATGTAAGTCTCATCTAAATGCCAGGTCTGGTGTGCCGTTTTATTTTTCTTTTTCCAGATTTGATAAATCAGGTGGCCATATTCATGAACCCAACGCATAATAGTTGTGGGATGAACTGAAACACCACGTTCTTTCAAAATTTCAGAGACATCACGATAACTTAAAGAAAAACGACAATAGTAGCCAACGGCTACTAAAATAATATCTTGTTTGAAGTGTTTTCCTTTAAAATATCTCATGTATCTTACTCCTCTAATCATTTTTCTTACATGTTAACTTCTCTTAGAAAAATTTGCAACAGAACCCTCCCCCTTAATTAATGTTAGTGTTTATATGAATCTTCAAATGAATCATCATATACTAAATGAGGTGAATTATTATGGATAAGAAAAAAATCTTTTTTGTTCTTGATGTAATTGCTCTCTTTGTATCGATATTTTTCTTTTTCTACAGTTTGTTAGTACATCATTCATGGCTTTTTTCTGTTATATTTTTCTTATACACTATTCGAAAGTTATATGATATAGCTTTCGATAAATAAACATTCAAAGTCTTATACATAGTATGTCATCACTAAGGTTTCATTTATCGCACCTAACATTACAAATAAATACCTTTAAGGTAAATAATAACAATTTTATTTGAATTATATAACAACCCCACTTGGAAATAAATGCTTTTTAAAAAGTATTAATTCAGAATATTAAATTCGAAATTCATTATTCTATCCTTTGTTATTTTTAAATTGCTATGATTCATAATCCAGGTTGCGAACTTGAAAACAACACAAAAAAGGTGTGGAAATAAACGGAATCAAATAAACTAAAAATATACCCATATATTACACAATCCAAATTTTTATAGCAAGATTTTTTTGAAAATATGAAAATAATCCTATTTTACTATTAAAATACGGACCTTCGATAAGTAAAATATGCAAATAGAGAGTCTAGCTTTAGCTCCTAGCACTCTACTAACCTATTTATAGTATAAGGAGATGTTAACTATGTTGAAACATATCAAACAGGCTAAAAATGAAATAATACTTATGTCGATTCTATTTTTTCTGTTTTTTGTAATACTTTTATATAATGAGGGGGCTGCTGTACTTAGCCTATCTTCATGTTTAATTAATATTATTGCAAAGGATCTATTCTCTCAGAGAGCATAAAAACTATTTATAAATTATTATTTAGAAACAGACATAGTAAAAAGAAGAAAAAACATTCTACAAAATGTTTTTTCTTCTTTAATAATCTGGTTAGCCATTACATTTTTTCTAATATTCCTTGTCTCTCATACCACTTAGACATTTTTTCAACTGCATTTGCAGATAGCCGCTTGGTTTCCCTGTTACAAAATCTAGATAATGTAGGTGCTGATATTCTTATTTCTTTTGCTAATTCTCGTATAGACTTATTATCAACTTTGCGTTGTTTAAGTATTTTCTCTCGAACAGCCTCTTCATCAAATCTATTAAGCTCTTCATTATTTTTTTTCGGAGTCATATTAACGACATCCTTAGCCTTTTCAAAATACTCTACAGATTCTTCAGTATTATTTTCTAACTCTAGTGTTTTTTTCTTAGGTAAATTATACATTGACTTAATTAATTCTTCCGGTGGAAGTATAGTAATATTTAAATTCACCCAATAATCTTTAAACCAATTCTTCTTATTAAAACGTTCTTCATCTAATGTTACTGTATACTCCCACTTAGAAATTACGTTCTCTTTTTCTAAGTCAGTAAGAACATTCTCTAGGTGTTCTCTAATCCGACTCGGTTTCCAAGTAAGCGGGATTGCCATAACAGCTAATAAGCCTTTATCTCCTCCAATGGAGTATGGTCGCTTCAAAGTTGAATATATTTGCCGTATTCTCCATTGCCATGTTAGATAACGAATTAAACGTTTATGATACTTATGTCGATAACTATTATACTCAAGTGCCTTTTTAGATAATAATGCTGTGGTATTATTTGAACCATATAAATAACTTGTTAAAAAACTCCCTGGTTTGATACGGCAAGATTCAATGCCCATATATTCATTTGTTGTATTGTGTCTCCACAATACAACTGAATCCAAGACAAATAACCGTTTGACAACTTCTCTCTTTACTTTATATTTTTCATCATGTTCATTTTCTTCATTTAAGACTACTACTTCATTATCATCATTTAAATAAATGAATATACTTGCTAGTGCTGCAATACGCTTAGCAACCTTAATTTTATCTTCAGGTCTGTAGTACTCTCCTTTACTTACTTTCTTTTTTGGTACATTGCACATATCCAATACTTGCTCATATGAAAATTCTATGAATTCATCTGGGGATTTTGCTTGTGCTAGCCACTGGATGGTAATGGAGTCCAGTACATCAGCTGTCAAATCATCCATATTGCTCATTACATCATTCACCAAAGTATTCCAACGAGATGCTTCATCATCTTTAATAAGCTTTAAATCTTCATCTCTGTGAGAAGAGAGCTGAGCTATTGCATTACTTTCCTTTGTTTCAATAGGGTAAGATTTTACACCCATACCTGAATCTTCTTCAAAGTGATTTTTAGAGATTCCATCACGTAATTTAAAATAAACTGCGGAATTATTAACTTCAAAATATTCTTTATCAACTGGTTCATCCGTTTCATCCTCATTTACGTCTCCCTGGATGATTGTTCCATCATTAAACTTATTAGCATTCTTAAACTCGTCTTCTAATACCTTTTCAATAGTTGCATGAATTTCATCTTTATACTCTTTTAACTTAATACCAATTTGTAACGAAGTAATTCCTTCTTCATTCTTTTTACTCAACCATGATACTAATGCCGAAAAAGATGGGGAAACATATTGAGAAGTCACAACCTTAGTACTATCTTTTTCTACATCTGAACTATAGGCAGTCCATTTGTTCCAAACTACTTTATTATTTCCATATAAGGGCTCAGATATTAATAATGCATCCGTAAACAGTTGTGTTAATCTCTCCACATTTTCACTCCTTCCGTATTTTCTTTCAAACAAACATTTAATCTAATACATATATGTAAACAATTATTTTTTCCAGCTTTAGTTATATTCAAGCAGTACTGACACGATTTTTCTTTATTTACAACATAAAATAACATTAATTATACATTAGTTTTCAATAGGTCTTCAATCACTCTAATAAATTAAGAGATGAAACACTTTTTACCATATAGTGAACCTTCACTATAAATATGAAACATTTTTATCTAATCGTTCCCATATTCTCATAAAATGTTCATTTGAATAGAATTTATACCGCATATACACTAAATTCTTTACTATTTATTTGAAAGAAATTTGCCATACCCTTAACCTAAACCCGAAAACATAAGACATCAATTAATTTAAATACGTAATACAAAAATTTTTCCAATACCTTATAAACCCACAGATATCAACAGTTCACCTTTATTTTAATACATAAAACCTTTGAATTTTAACAAATTATTTTTGCCATATCCTTGACCTAAATACATATATAAAACAGCCATAAACCCTTATGTAACAACGTTTTACCTTATTCCCCCGATAATTTCATTATATATTAAACATGAAACACTTTTACCATATCCTTGACCTTATAAAAATCAAAACATGAAACACCTTTTACCATATCCTTGACCTTAAAGTTATTAAATTTTCTCCTATAACCCTTTATATAAAGGGATTTACAGTATCTTTCCCTAATGAACGACCTATGATTAAAACACGAAACACTTTTGCCATATCCTTGACCTAAAATTAGAAAAATTTCTCCTTAACCCTCTATATATCAACAATCTTCCCGTGTTTCATTATTGTGTTTATACAATTAGGACATGAAACGTTTTTTACCATATCCTTAACACAAATTTTTTTCCATAGATTCTCCGATCCCTTATAATCATTGGGTTTATAACGTGTTTCATGTTTTATAAATTCCTCTTAAAGGGGTACCTTTCAACATTTTTCATTTTGCTATAATCAAAATTGGTATATTTTATAGTATTTTGGCATATATTTATGAATTTGTAGAACGGAGGTGAAAAAGATGGGGAAATCATTTGTAATACGAAATCAACGTAGCTTAAATGGGGAAACAACCAATGCTGTGCTAGTAACCATAAAATCTTGGCAAAAATTTGTGGAAACATTTGAGGAGAAATACTACAGCTATAAAGATACATATTTAGAAGATATTCTGCAGCACATGACATACGAAGAACGTATGGCTGACGTAGAAGGCTTTGTCGAAAAAGCCAAACCATCTTTTTCACGTCGCACGATGTCTGCACTTGCAGAAAAAGCGGGAAGAAAGCATAAATTATACGGCATTACAAATGCTGATCTCGAAGTTTTCTTATATCTGCATAAGAAATGCTTTACTAATGGTGTCATTCCAAATGTAACAATACATATGATGTGGGAAGATTACAAGCAATATAAAGAAGAATTTGCTTATATCCAACACTCTCAATTCTATATCGCATTAAAGAAATTAAACTTACATAATATTATCTCCATTGAAAACGGACTAGATGGCCGTTATACAATTAAACTCACTCATTTTATGAATGAGGAAACAGAAAAAGCAAATCCGTATGTATATATTAGTCCTGTTATATTTACAAAGGATTTCTTTAAGCTATCTGTAGCAGCTAAGAAATTATTCTTAGACATTGCGATGCAACAACATACGGAAACAACATTAAAGCGTTCTTTGGACAAGCAGGACGAAAGAGGAAACAAAACTCACTTTGGTGGGATGTATCGTTTCTTACATAAAAAATATCCGCATCAGATTCGTGCGGTTATCGAGGAATTAACAACTGCATTACCATGTACGGGGAATCCCCTATTCAAAATTTGCAAAATGCAAAAAGGTGTAAAACATACAAAACGATATACGACATTATATCTGTCTATCCATTCAGACTTCTTATGTTCGAAAGAAGCTGGAGAAGAACAACATAGGGATCCATTTACACCAAAAGCTACCTATGCACGTAAAGCGAAGTTTATCGAAGCAATCTTACAAGAGATGCATATCGGCGAACTATCTGCAGACATGAATAAGTTCATTCATGTCTTAAAGCATACTTGTCATCGTCAAATTCGTAGTGTAGTTCGTGGCCTTCGTGATATGGTTGATCGCAAAGAAGGATACCCTACAAAACTTGTATATACATTGAAAAAACTATTGCATCAAACATCACAATATCAAATTCTCGATACTGCAGCAAAAGAAGGTATCTACCCTCTTATTGCACAACATATACCAAAAGAGAGAAATAGCGATCGTGAGCAAGCTATCTTTAATTTCGGTCTACATTATTCCATGTACTCTCTTCGTAACATTAAGAAGATGTTTAAAAATGTGCATGAACTACTGAAGCAGAAGTTTGCTGTACCAGTGACGGAAGAGTCTTATCACCGTAATTATCTAAAATACCAGGAAGAAACATTATTTAGAAAATATGCATACGATCAGGGTGTTAATCTCCATGCATATAGCGCTTTAGAAATTGAAATGCGTGAAAAGCTAAAAGTTCGTGGTCATAAAGAACGCACGATTCCAAGTGATGTGCGTGAATGGTTTATCGAAGCAATTGATAAGCTGCCACAAGAAAAACTTCGTGTTATTGAGCTACCAAAGCAGTTTCATTTACTAGAGTTTATGCGTATCTTCGAACGTTTAGTACGTGCTGGTGTAACAATAACAGCTCCAGATCAGGTGCTAACCGCAATGGAAATAAACTAATAGCAACAAGCTCTCTATTTTTGAAAAAATCGAAAGTAGAGGGCTATTCGTGTTTGTTTTAATAGTAATCCTTTTCTACTAACCTATTTATAAATACCAAATTAGAAGGACTTCATGTAAAATGGAGTCTTGTTTTATGCACTTCTATACAAATTCGATTCTATCAATACATAACTCTCCACATAATACTAGAGTGTATTCTTCTAATGTATTAAAACCTATCTCATAATACCTACAAAAAATCAAAAGGAAAATCATAAAAATAGTGGATATGAGGATAAATATGATCCAATGTGAATATAATTTTTCTAAAATCATTGTAATTACTAATGTTGTTGTATTTATCTAATAAAAATCATCAATAATAATGTGAGTTATATGTAAATACTGAGTAATGTTAACAAATAGCTGCCTAATCTGAATAAAATGTGGATAAATAAACGATTAACATCAATTTTATTACCAAAATAAGTAAAGCAATTTCTATTTACGAGGTTGAATATATATAATGCGATTGGTATCAAATTCTTTCCGATTTCATGTAGAAATATAGTATTTTCTTTCTGCTTTTTTGTAGAATTAAAAGTCTAATAATCCTTGAATCTACGGATACTTTTTCTGTAATTTATGATTTTTTATGTTTTTATATCAAATTTCCCCTTACAGGAGTAAATCTAACCTCTATTTTGAATAACCTATAAAAGTTTTATCTTTATTTCTTTTTAATATATAAGATATATATTTATAATAGATTTTTAATACAGCTAGTATCCTTGTTAATAAGATGTCCGACCTAATTGATAATATTTGTAAATCACGTTATAATAATGGTAATTAAATATATCATTACCCACATAAAAAAGGACAAACCTACGTATCCCTACCAGGACTAGGTTTGTCCTTTTTTCATTTTAATAAACAATATATATTGGGAGGATTAAACATGGCTGTACTAAAAGATATGACTTACATAGAAATGAATACCTATAACGAGATTGGATTTTTTAAAGGGATTCTTTGGGGATTAGTTTTTGTAGTGCCTTTTTGGATATGCCAGCAACCGTGCGTAGCAGGTCTTTCACTTATTTTCTGTTATAATATATCCAAAGAAATTAGGTGATTATATTGAACGAGACAATTAGCTTAGAGAAAACTTTAGAAGCTTTCTCTACATATTTAAGTGAAAAAGGCCGAAAACATTCTACAATCCAACGCTATGCATACGATATTAAAGATTTTTATAGATGGTTGAATGAAAATGAGTTGCTTTTACATATCAAATCATGGAATGAAATATCCGTAGATGATTATCAAGCTTATTTCTCAGTGTTAGAAAACAAACGAGAATATTCTCTTAAAACAAGGCACAGGATATGGGTGGTTTTAAAGAAGTTACACATGTTTTTAGGTATAGTTAGTCCATTAGATGATATTCATCTCTCTTTAATTCCGGATCAATCACTAAATGACAATGGTTTTATTACCGAATTGGAAGAAGCGCTTTTAAAACAAACTGTTCTATCAACAAAGGGGTTAACAGAGAGACAAGCTAAATATCGGCCTCTAATCATGGATAGAAACGCTTGTATAATTAATTTAATAGTAAACTACGGTTTGTCTTTACAAGAGCTTGTATCGCTTAATATGAGACATATACAGTTTGCTAGGAACACTTTAATTGTTCCAGGAGAAAACGGAGTTACTAGATCGGTCTTCTTAACAGCTGAAGATACACAGCAGCTTTACAAATATTATACCACCATACCGGAACCCTTAAGGCCTCGACAACATACGGATAATCCCCTATTTGTCGCATTTGATTTTAATTGGGGTACTTTTCGTTGGGTGTATGAAAATGATGCACCAAAGGCCTTGTCGGAGGTTGCTATACAAAAAATGATAAGACTTGAAGTGAAACGAGCAGAACTAAATAGGCGTATTTCTGCACAGCAGTTAAGAAACACATTTATTCTCCGACTTATTAAGAAAGGAATAAATGAAGATGAATTGGTACGTATAATAGGATTCAAAACTAAGATATCTTTAAAAAGGTATTATCAATATTTGAAGTTATATAAAAATAACTCAATGAAAAATACTTGGCAAACTTATATTGTATGATAAACAAGCATCTTTTTTATAAATTCGTTTTTTATCATAGGGGTACCGTCACACATCCATCAACTTAACGTATATTTTTATACAAAATACGGTCTTTCCACGTAGTTTTTTATTATCTTTTATAGATGTTATAAAAGTAGGCACATCAAATAAACCCTGACGGGTTTCAAATTTTTCACTATGCTACCTGATGGGCAGAAGTGGTATACTCATACACAACACCTAAAATATCAAAGACTGTTTTTTTCTCATATCTGTGAGATTTTCGTCCGTTTCGCTGTAGGAGGTTAAACAGACGAAGGAGAATCTTTGATAATTCTTGGGTGTTTTTATGTAGTGCTTGATGAAAAAGTAAGAAATAATCTTTAATTATGTACATCGCTTTATATTCACTTAGTTCTTTCTGTTTTTTACCTAACAGGGGTTCTCTCATTTTAAACATAGTAGAAGAACATAATAGGATACTAATGAGTTGTCCATAAAGGTGGCATTCTAATCGCTCTTGTTTAATAGATTTACAACGATGAATTCGAAACCAAGATTTCCATATTTTAAATAACAGCTGTCGGGTAAAAGACTGGCGCGGTATCAGTTGTGACCCGTTTCCAGCCACTCCCCATAAGAACTGCTCGTGAGGTTTTCCCTCAAGCAGCTCACCCCATAAACTTCATCAAAAGGGTTATGAGACCTATCAAATGGCAGACACTTTCAGCGGAAACTCTCTGCACTTTTTAGGGGAAGGACTTTCCAGTCCCAGTAAAGCCCGAGTACACCATAGAG
>NZ_FNUW01000063.1:0-9473 GCF_900108285.1 Bacillus sp. ok061
TAGCCTAATCAATTAGAGTTCGATAGAACTCTTTACTTAGGAATCCCTCACTTCTAAACGAAGTGAAAGTGGGGGTAGTTCAAAACGGGAGCACGGTTACAGTGGATACCAAACCACAAAAACCAAATGAAATATCTGGTACAGTAGAGTCGAATGGTATTGCATATATTGAAGGATACAATGTAAATCTTCGCTCTTGACCATCAACAGAAAATAGTGTTATTCGTAAGCTACAAAAAGGTGAGGCTTATAAAGTATGGAATAAATTAGGGAAATGGTTACATTTTGGTGGTAACCAATGGATTTATTATAATTCTTCATATATTCGTTGCCAAGGCAATGAACCTGCTACAGTAATTGGTAAAAGAGTTATTTCAAAAGTAAATAATTTACGTTTCTATGATTCTCCATCTTGGCAGGATAAAGATGTTGCCGGTACTGTAGATATGGGTTTAGGATTCATTATTGATACAAAGGTAATTGTAAATAATTCACCACAATATAGAGTGCACAATAGTAAAGGTAAAACATATTATATAACAGCAAACGAAGCCTATGTGTATGTGAAGTGAAAGAGAGGATCTGCTCTACTATGGGGCGATCCTCTTTTTTTATTCATTATGTATAAATTAGGTTTAATGGTGAAAAGAAGAGTCTATGAATGATTTTGGTTTGGAAAAATATTCTTGATAAGAAAATATTATATTGTTATATTTTAATTTAATGATACAATATTTAAACATCGATTTTGACATGATATAGATTTACTTAAAGATGTCGATTTTGGAAAAACAGAAGGTAAGGTATTAGGTAAAGAGACATGTTGTTTATAATGAACGTTAATCCTGTATTATAATTTAGGAGAAATATATTAAGCAAGGAGTTTTTTTATGCTGAAATGGGCTAAGTGGATTGCCATGTTTGTGATTTTTATCTGTAGTATTTTAACTATCGACGCTCTTGTTGGTAGCAAAAAAGGTATAAAAACCATTACAGCAGCAGTTGAGGAATTCACTGCGGATAAAAAAATATAGGAAATCAAAAAGAAGTAAAGCAAGGAGCCGAAACAAGTGATTATAAACATTTAGACAAGCAGCATTATGCATGGGTAATGGATGATTATTTAAAGGACCTATCTGATGTGGCGACCCGATTTAGAATTTTAGAGGCTGATGCAGAAATTAAGGGTACTATAAACAAATCGTGGGTTTCAGATGTAGGCGATGTTTTCTATAAAATGTCTTATCTCATCTCAAGTGTACGATATGTAGAACCCCCAACAGAATTAAAGGGTCTACATTCATCTATTTTAAAGGCGATGGATAACTTGCAATTTGTTATAGACAACTATGGAGATGCTGCGAGCCAAACAGATTTAGCGAAATTAGACAAATGTTTAAAATCGTTAAGAATTGCTAGGGATACAATAGACGAGGCGCGTAGTGAATTATCCACTTACGAATAATTATCATAAAAACCAATTAGTATTACATAACATCCTCAGAAGTATATATGAAGTTTAGCGTTTTCTTTGTAGTTAAGGGAACAGTAATCTCAAAGGTTTCAATTCTAATGTTTGGTACATGCAAGAGGATAGTAAGGAATGGAAGGTAGGAAAGATCAAAGCTTTTGAGTTCATGGACAAGGCTGGCATGAAGAAAGTAACATTTTACAAGAAAATGAGGGAATACGAGGAAATTAAATCATTAAAATTATATAAACAGATGTTATACTTTTAGTATTTGACAATGCAACCACAGTCAGTAGAGAGGATATAGTAGTCTGTGTAGTAACGAAAACAAAACTTATGTTAAGTATTAGCGGACATAAAAGACCGATTTTGAATGTTATGATGTCCGCTAATGCTTATAGCGTGATTTGGTTCTATTGCTGCACAAAGGCCAGCATCACTATACTGAATAAAGTGAATAAAATATAGATTTGATTCATAAGTCGGAGGAAGGAACCTTAGGATGTCTTTTCTTTTGTCCATTACACTCATTGTTTACACATTGATTTTTTATGTTCATTTGATATAATTATTACTACAGTAGTATTACAGTAATACCTTGGGTATATAATAAAAGAAGAGATGCTCGATACATCTCTTCTGGTAACTGTTGCCGTAAGGCGGGTAGTTACTAAATAAAGTTATTTTCTTTTTCTAGAACTTCCCTTTTGCTTCCGACGGCGTAGGGAGGTTCTTTTACGTTTTTTGCTAATATTACTCACTAGTTTGTTTCCATAACCAGTAACAAGAATTGTCAAAAATACTTTCAACAAATCCTGTAGCAAAGACAGTAAATATTCCATCATAGGAGTCACCTCCTTTCCCTCTACATAAAAAAAGAGAAAGGACAGCAACCAACCACCCTACGTCATACAGTTAAATCTATTCTATCATACTAGTACAATCTCACCAATATAAACAAGACCACCATTATTGATAGTCTTTTTAGGTAGATTTAGAACAATTAATTATATCGTGATTAATATATAATAATTTCGCCTTATGACCTTTATCATAAACTATTACATGGTATATATTTTTTGTACCACGCTTTGTTAATGTATTTAACCTTCGTAGGTGTTGAAGGTTTAGAACTATCCTTTAGTATAGTCATATCATTAGAACATCCTGCGGTATTTAGACAGAATGTAACTAATAAACATGATAGTAATAATTTATTCACATGATCACTTCTAATTCTTTATTAGTTAACATTTTTTCATGAAATACGTTCTTTACTAATTTTACATTACATTAAAGTTCAGAAAATATTCTTCTACTCATAAATTGTTACATTTGATCTAGGGGAACTCTGTTAATAATAAAAGTCGCTCTAGTCGAAGAAAGGCATCCTATTACTGATAAAGGTAAAACTGTTAGTTATCTAATTTTCCCAGTCATTATGTATTTGATGTATGTAACAAAGGAACTAATAGCAGAAAATGAACTGAAAGGTACATAAATGGGGACAATCTGGAAATAGATCTTTTGGTTATTTATTGTACTATAGTTTTTCTACAAAAAAAAGGTATGTGCCGAGACTAGATTATTAAAATTACAATGTAGGGGGCTGGGGAGGGAGTTAAAACAGGGTGATAAAAAAGAGTTTTAGAAAATATACCTGTGACAATTTAGAGTGTCATAGGTGTACTAATATTGTTTTGTATATTAAGTTAAAATACTATAATAAATTTTCCTTCTTTAATTTATAAAGAAATTTCACCTTCATTAGCTAATAATGTAGGGCCAATCTATATGGAAAATATGTTCAAACCTTTACTTGAACATGGCAATGTTTATACTTTCAAATTCAAGAAGTCTAAACTTAGTGTGTGATCAAACTGAAAACATCCTCATAAAACCTAGTTTTAGTCATTGGTTTAATATGAATTATATTTCTTTACAGAAAAACTACCTGCATAAATCGTTCTAGCTGTCTAGAATAAATTCCTGTTGCCTCGAACACAATTTCAGGTAATTTACCAGTTTTCTCGGTAAGCTCATATATCTTTTTTTGTAGCTCTTTAAAATCAGGCTTCAAATGTTGGATTTCCTTTTCAAAGATACATTGTTTTTGTGCATTATAAATTACCATATAACTTTTACCCATACTGATATCAAAAGCAATTACGTGTCTCATAAAGTTCCTCCTGATGGAAAATTGAAGTCTTCATCTTACACTTATCGATTCCCATTTCTTATACACGATCTCGAGGACCAACATACTAAAAACTAATTCAAATAAGGTAAGTGAAGAAGGTCAGTTTTTTTTACGGATTCAAAATCCCAAAGCACCCACGACCCTTTCTTCACTTCTACTATATAAAAAATAGTAGTGCGAACCAATGCCTTGGTCTACACTACTAATCTTAGTATGTTTTCTTTGTTATATAGAAATTACACAATAATGAACAAATTTAACACCTAAAAAGAAATTGGGTATAAGCACATTATTTTTAGAGATACATATTATATATCATGAAAAACTTCTTTGTTTTTCAAATAACGGACAGAATGATGTGAACGAAACTCGCAGCAATAGTACATAAAAAGTTCGCCTTAATTGGTGAACTTTTTATTTTGGACCAAATGGACATTGGTAAAGGAAATAAGAGGTGACTTTAACACTGGATGTCTTGTATGTCGTTAAGGAAAGGTCAGCGTAATAGACGGAAAAGATAAGGTTTCTAAAGCCTAATATGTCTCCACATTCCTAATAAGATAATAAACGAAATGCCTAAAATGAGAAAATTGATATTCTCAAGTGAAGGTGTATAATTTTTTGCCTTGAATTCCTTTTACAACTTTTAAATTGATGAATATGTGAATTCTTTCTTCCAAAGAATTCGATATCTACAGAAAGGGATTTAAGGTTATTGTAAGGTAAATGAAAGTTACCTGAAAGAATCTCAGTTTAATATAAAATTATGAATTATCACAGGAGGGATGAAATAATGTTAAAGAAACTGGGAATAGGTTTAGTAACTTCCATAATTTTGTTGAGTACAAATGGTATTGCTGATGCATCTACTAACAGCGTACATGTAAAAAATGAAATGATATCTAAGAGCACAAAAAAGTGCAGTGACTGTTGGCGTGTTGGTCAATCTAGAACAGAAGATGGAGTTGCAGCAAAGCATACAACAATAGATGGAGAAAAAGTTGTCAAATATACAGTACAGGGCAATGGAAAGGTTAGAATGGATGTCATTGGTAAAGGATTTGCTGAAATTAAAGTAACTAGGGAGAATGGGAAAAGTGTATATTATCAGTTTGAGGTAATTTAATTAGTAATCAAATATAGGTTTTCATTTTAGAACGTTGCCTTCCTATAATTAGGAAGGCTTTTATTATTACATAAATAGGATAAAATAATAGTTCGCTAAATTGGCTAGGAACATAACTAAAAATGTCAGAGGAAATTTAGTAAATTGTTTCACATGAATCATCTTCTCTTGTTTGGATTAATACATATTAAAGTTTATTCTTTGTTTTGCTTTTCTTTTATAAGAAAAAATAATGTATTTTTTCATTTTATTTTAAGGAGTATTTTGTTTGCTTATCTTGATAGCAATGTGGTGTCCCACTTATCATTATGACATTTGCACTGGCTATGGCTAAAAATGAATATAATAAGATTTTCTATGTAAAAGAAAAAATCTTAATTAGTTAAATTAGAATTATTTCTATAATTTAGATAGATGAGATGAATAGGTAGTTTAATTAGTTGACTATTTGAGCTGCATATTGTTCTAAATTTGCGAGTGGCTCCCAAAAAGAAGGAATCGTGGACGTACCACATGATAAAGTGAGAAGCTTTAAAATGTTTACCTTCGTCTAAATACAAGTTATACATACATATATTGATCTTATTAAGATATATATTACACATAATATTATGTTAAAGGTGGCGAATTGTATCATGAAAGATTTTGTTCTCGAAAAAGAAAACATTATTCGTAAATATGGTGAATGGACCGCTTATGATATTAAATTAACGGATACTCTATATACAAGAGATATTCGACAACCAAATCCTGCATTAAAAAAAATTGTGACAATGATTCAAGATATCACACAATGTGATTTTAAAAATCTTCGAATCTTAGATTTAGCTTGTTTAGAGGGGCATTACGCTATTGAGTTTGCTATGCAAGGAGCAACTGTTGTAGGGATAGAAGGAAGAGAATCAAACATACAAAAAGCTATATTCGCTAAAGATTTATTAAGGTTGGAAAACTTAACCTTTTATCAAGATGATGTAAGAAATTTAAGTGCTGAAAAATATGGTCAATTTGATATTGTTTTATGCTCTGGTATTTTATATCATTTAGACTGCTCAGATGTATTCCCCTTTTTAGAAAAAGTGTATGAAGTATGCAAAAGGTTTGTAATAATTGATACTCATATCACTTCTACTCCTAATGTATCAGTACTTTATAAAAATTATGAATATAAGGGACATACAATGCTAGAACACTCTGCTAATTCATCAATAGAAGAACGTTTACAATCAAAATGGGCATCATTAGATAACGTTACTAGTTTTTGGATGACAAAATCCTCTTTATACAATTTTTTAACGCGAACAGGTTTCTCTTCTATAAATGAATCCAGAAGTTTAGTTCAAGAAAATAGGATTACTGTTGTAGCTTTTAAGAAATATCCTATAGAAATTAAAAGCTCTCCTGAAACAGAAAAATACATTGAACCCGATTATTTAGAATGCTAAAAATAACACTATATGTCATTCAAGTTAAAATCGTAAAGTATCTCTAAACAAAATGATCAATTCTCCAAAACCTAATTATATAAATGCAACCCGTTGTTTCCGTTTTGGGATACTATAAAGTTGTAGATAGTGATGGAATAGCACCGCATTACTATCAACTTAAAGAAATACTTCCGAAAACAAAAAATGAAAAAATAATAAAAAAGCTTATCATTACGTGTTAAAAGATAAGCTTTTTTATTTTAGGGTAATTACAAGTATTGAAATTCTTTTACTACTCTCATAATAAACTTAAAGATGCTCTTTTCGACCTTGTAAAATTAACCCTTCACTATTTAAAAGCTGTGATATACCAAATAGCAACAACATTTCCATTTTTATCGAGTACTCTGCCTTCAGCTGCTCCTTCTTCATATGCTGTTACTACACCAGTTTTAGGGTTTACATAAATTTTGTTTTCACTAAATAAGACATATTTGTATTGTTTTCCGCTTGGCGTCATTGACCAAGGTTTCCCCACTTTAATGTGCATAAATTCACCTTGCACGTCAGATACTTGATAAACCGATTTTGTTGATTCTTGCTTGTTTACTGCAGCGTGAGTTTTAGTAGTAGCAAAAGTTCCTAAACCTCCAATTCCAATGGTAGCTGCTAACGCAATTCCAACAAGTTTTTTCATGTGATATTGCCTCCTTTTTTAATTCATACCTGTATATTAAACGGTTAGTCTTTCATGTCACTTTCATTTATCTTACAATAACCTTAAATAGATTTTTGAAAATTCCGACTGATGCGAGGGAGAGTATGAAAAAAAATATATTAATTGTTGATGATGACAAAGATATTATTGATCTTTTAAAGCTTTTTTTAGAAATGGAAAATTTTTTTGTTGTAGAGGCTTCAAATGGTGAAGTTGCCTTAAAGTGTCTAGAAGAAAATCATATTGATTTAGCTATTGTTGATATTATGATGCCTAAAATGGATGGTTATCAATTAATCAAAAAAATTCGTGAGACGTTACAATTTCCAATACTTATATTGTCAGCCAAATCTCAAGAAGTAGATAAAATTATAGGTTTAGGGATTGGAGCAGATGACTTCATTACAAAGCCATTTAGTGCTTTAGAAATTATAGCTAGAGTTCAAGCTCATCTTAGAAGGTCCTATGAATTTAATGATAAGGCTGTAGAAGGTAAGGAGAAGCAAATTCATATGGGTGATTTAGTATTAGATCATCATTCTTGTACACTCTATAAATCAAGCGAATCCATTTCTCTCAGTGCTACGGAATATAAAATCTTAACCCTTTTTATGGGAGAACCAGGGAGAATATTTACTAAAAAACAAATTTTTGAAAATGTATGGTCTGATTATTACTGTGCAGATGATAATACGATTATGGTTCATATTAGTAGACTACGAGAGAAATTAGAGGATTCTCCTAAGAATCCAGTTTATATAAAAACGATCCGGGGACTTGGGTATAGATTTGCTAGGAAGGAAGAACTTTATGAAAAATAAAGTTTTATATATCTTAATTAAAAATTACGTTATATTTGCACTAGCAATAGGTTTCACCGTAATAATTTTATTTATATTTTTGATGTATCAAACAGAAAAGCAACTAGGAAAGCTAAATAATTTAAAGGCAAGTGAAGTAGTTCGTGAAAACTTTAAAACTATTAATGCAGAATCAATAGAATCATTTGGTGGTTGGGTAGAAATTCTTAATGAAAATTTACAAGTTATCTATACCAAAGGGGAAAAGAAGGATAAGCTTTTATCATATTCACAAAGAGAATTTACTAAATTATTATTTGATAATGATAAGCTTCCTTATTATTCATCTGTAGCAACATTTGTAACGAAAAAAGGTGAAACATTATATTGCCTTGTTAAGGTTCCTAAAAAAGCAATAAAGTATGAATATACGTTTTCTGATAAAAATGAGGAATACGTATATGTTTTTTATAAGATATTGCTTACTACAATCGTTTTATTTTTTGTATTTTTCTCTATGAATGTATATATATTTAGTAGGCAAATTGCTAGGAAAATAACCAGGCCATTGGATAAACTAGCAACTGGATTTGAGGAAATTGCTAGTGGGAAATATGATAAAAGGTTAAACTATGAAACATATTTTGAGTTAATGCAAATACAGCATTCGTTTAATGTTATGTCTGAAAAACTCGATAAAATAGAGAAAGAGAAGAAGAGGTTGGAAGAAACCAAGCGGAAGATGCTTGTAGATTTGTCTCATGATTTAAGGACACCAATTACAACTGTTCAAGGTTATATTGAAGCATTACAACTAGGGATCATTACAGAAAAAAGTGAAAGAGAAAGAACTTTGAATGTAATATATAATAAGATTCGAATCATTGCGGTATTAACTGAAGATATTTTTGAACTGTCTAAATTAGAGCATTCTGATTACCCTTTTGAAGTACATCCAACTGATGTATCTGAGTTTATTCGTGAATTGCTTGTAGAATATTATGATTTATTTCAAGCGAAGCGCTTAATCCTTCAATATCAAATTCCCTCTAAAGAAGTGATTGCTCCAATTAACAACAGATTACTATACCGTGCTATCTCTAACATAATATCTAATGCCCTACAGTATAATACGGCAGGTACGACCGTGTTTGTATCGTTAATTGAGGATGAAAGCAAAGTATATATAAACATTATAGATAATGGAATTGGAATACCTGAGGATATGAAACAGAGTATTTTTGATGCATTTGTTCGAGTAGATGATTCTCGAGAAAATAATGGGGGATCAGGTCTTGGATTAACTATTGCTAAGCATATAGTGGAGAAACATGGAGGGAAGATTAGTTTAGAGAGTGCAAAGAAACGTACAATTTTTTGTATTTCTTTGCCTAAATTGAATGGGTAGGTATTTTATCTTTTTTGAGGCATTTCTTTTTATCATTTTAGCCAAGAAGACTCCTTCCTCAAGAAGCGTGAAGGTTCACAGCCCAGTGAGTAGGTGGGAGATGAATTGGCTTCGAACAAGGGATGGCAGGAAGCCATCTTAATTGTTCGACATACAGAAAGTGTTACTCCATTACCTATCGAATGTATGTTTGGTGTATAATAGTCATATACCAAAATGGAGGTGAATCAAATAATGATTAATAAAGCCTATAAGTTTCGTATCTATCCAAATCAAGCACAAGCAATTCTAATCAACAAAACGATTGGGTGTTCTCGCTTTGT
>NZ_FNUW01000061.1:0-1330 GCF_900108285.1 Bacillus sp. ok061
TGTAAGTTATAAAATAGCTGAGACACAGGATGTTTCTCTTGTATTAGATACTCTAAAAGAGGCTTTAAGAAAGCGAAATGTGATTGATACGATTTTACATTCGGATCAAGGAAAGGTGTATACATCAAAACAATTTTAAACATATGCCACAGAAAAAGGCATTATCACAAGCATGTCTCGTACAGGAAACTGCCATGATAATGCCCTCATAGAATCCTTTCATTCTCATTTGAAATCCGAAGGATTCTATGCGCAAAATATAAAACAATCGAATAATGCTAGTATAATACAAACTGTGGATGAATACATCCACTACTATAATAATGAACGGATTCAGAGAAAATTAGATAACATGTCACCTATAGCTTATAGGAAACATGTTATCTAGGTGTTTTTTCTTTGTCTCACCAAATGGGGTCAGACCACCTATGATTTAAAGAAAGAATAGCGTGTTTTTTAATTTTATGGAGAACTAATTATTTCTTTTTTTATAATAAGAAAGGAAATTTATTATCATATTAATTAAACATATAAAGATAAATGAGTAATTAAAAATAGTATAGCTACAAGTGATAGTATGCTAATAATTAAATGATACATATAGTGAGACTGCTTTTTCATTAATCACTCTCACTATTTATTTAATATACATAATTATATATATCAATAGTAAGATGCCAATATATACTTCATTTACTAAAAAAATAACCTGACCTTTCAAAAAATTACCTGTAAAAAAAGAAAAATTTTATTTAGGGGGTATATCAAAAACTTAGCTTAATAGCGATGGGGTGATCCCCCTTATATAAAAACAGGCTAATAAATAGGCTAATGGCTTATCCCATTTTACTTTTAATGAATAATATAAAGGGTACCAGGAATAGAAAGGAGAGTGTATTACTATGTCACAAGCTAACATACCAAATATTACTCCTAGTATTTCTTTAACTAGGGAAGAATCTATTAATTTAATTTTAGCTTCTATCGCTTTAGAAGAATTAGGGTTAGCTCATATTATTAATGCAGAAGCAGAAAAGATTCAATATGCAATTGGAACATTGTCTGGTCTATCGCCAGCTGCTACGTTAGATGAAATTTTAGCAGTCAATGAAAGTGTGAATCAAACGATACAAAGTGCACTCAAAACACAGATGTTGTTACAAAGTAAGTTGGATAGTGTTATAAAAACACCTGTATTAACAGGCCCACCAGGACCACCAGGACCAACAGGACCAGCAGGAGGACCGACGGGTCCGACAGGAACAACAGGAACAACAGGAACAACAGGAACAACAGGTTCACCAGGAGCAACGGGAGCAACGGGAGCAAC
>NZ_FNUW01000061.1:1654-9992 GCF_900108285.1 Bacillus sp. ok061
GGAGCAACAGGTCCATCCGGAGCAACAGGAGCAACGGGAGCAACCGGGGCAACAGGTCCAACAGGACCTACAGAGCAAGTTGTTGCAGGAACCTTTACAGGTTTTAATACCTCAGTTGGTTCAGGTGCGATTATACCAACACCTCGCACTAGTCCATTTAATACACCTGGTGCATTTACTGTAAATGGAGATGGTTCTATTACAGTAAATCAAAGTGGAACATATGCTATTGATGCAAGGGTACAAACAGATATTAATTCTGGAACAGGTGATTTTGTTGTTTCAGTTAATGGTGGTAATTCTAGCGTACCATATTATAATCATGGTACAGTAGTAGTTTCTGGTGGTAATATAAGTGGAGTTGTTACGATTTCTACAATTATTACTTTAAATGCAGGTGATAGAATATCAATACTAAATGTAGGGACTGATACTGTTCCTTTATTACCAGAACAACCATTAGCGCAATCTCAATCACCAACAGGTGCTTTAAGATTAATTCTATTAAATACTTTATAATTGGTTTAGATAAAGTGTATTACAAGCTTAAATTTATAGCATTAGTCAACGGTAAGTGGAACGAAGTGAGCATTAAGGAGTTGACTAATTCCCAACACCCCAATCCCCTCAAAAATGAGTGGATTGGGGTATTTCGTATGTTAGTGGACATGAAAGACCGATTTTGGGTATTACGATGTCTGCTAATGATACTTATAGGACATTAAGTATTAAATTTATCTAGGTTTGCTCAAATGACATCGCCGTTCTAAGTTAACTTAAATGCACACAAAACCTTAGTATAACTAGGATTAACTTAATCAATCGCTATACCATATGATGTGCCCTAATGCTTGTTGCGTTATCATGTTCCATTTCTACACAAAGGCCGGTATATGTAGATAGGAAGTGAAACAATTTGATTTTTGGTTATGCTCGTGTCAGCACAGAAGAGCAAAATCTTGATATGCATATAGATGCTTTGCAACAATATGGTATAGATAAGTTATATCAAGAGAAAATGACAGGGACAAAAAAAGATCGTCCTCAGCTCGAAGAGTTGCTAAAGGTATTACGTAAAGGCGATAAAATAGTCGTTTACAAACTTGATCGAATTTCTCGATCTACAAAACACCTAATTGAGTTAAGAGAAAAATTCAAAGAACTTGGTGTAGATTTTATTTCTATTCATGACAACATTGATACATCTAATGCTAGGGGGAAGACCACAAAAACATACAGATAAGGTAGAAATGGCTCTTAAAATGTATCAAAGTAAAGAATATAGCATTAAACAAATTACAGAGGCTACCGGTCTAAGTAAAACAACATTGTATCGATACATTAACAAATAACCTCATTACTTTTATAAATGGAGGAAATATTATGAGAGGAAAAGAACTTCTCACACCTGTACAAAGGGAAGAACTATTATATATTTCTGTTGAAGCAGAACATGAGCTAGCACTGCATTACACATTCTCTGCAGAAGATCTTGAGATTATTAATCAACATCGTAGGGATCACAATCGCTTAGGATTTGCTGTTCAGCTCTCTCGGCCCATTGAACATGGTTTCCTTGGTAGTTACGATAAGTTTCGAGCCAACTAAAAAAGGGAGTAAGCATTGTAAATATGATAGAGCAGAGCTATTGTCTATTTTCCTAATGCAGTCATGGTAAAATTTGTTAACGGTAAAACGGCTGATTACTATGGTCAAATACAAGTAATCCATACCGACTTTTAACACCATCGGGGCAGTAACTATACCAGTATTTAGTTGTCATAAACAGTCACCTTCTTTGCACTTTTAAAAATTAATCTTCTAACCAATTGTAAAGATGAACTTGTTGCTTATATGTTTTGCTCTCATTGTTATGTATTGGATTGTAGTCTTGTTGAGTGAGGTCGTATAAATGTTTGCCTTGTTTTCGTGGTATTTTCACAAGAATAGAATCAGGACTCCAATTTTCTCGAATGGCTTTTTTTATGAATCCATTTGGGTTTTTCACTTTTGTAGGAGATTGTTGGATGATAAGGAGTATTTCTAGTGTTCGTTTAATCCCTACAACATTAAGGATGGATATTATGTCCTCAGTGGGTGAAGCTAGGGTAACAGCTTTATAAGCAAGCTTAATCAGTCCTGTATCATCAACATCAGATTTTACTTGCTCGTAGGGGTTTTGCTCTGTTGTTCCGACAGGAACAATAATTTTGTTGAGATTTGATAAGTCACTTTCTGGGATTCTCCAACCTTCTTTATCACTGTTTCTATATGAGTTAGGTAATTTACCAGCACGAATCCATCGTTTTACTGTTTCTTCGTGCTTCCCTAGAAGATCAGCAATTTCTTTGACTGTGTACTCTTTCATTAATATCCCCTCTTTCAAATGTATGTTCTGTTTTTACAACAAGTATACAATTATTGTAAAAAATAACTCATTTTACTTATAGTGGTAAATAAGAGGTCGTTTAGTAGGGGTCTTATAAATAAAAAAGATACACCACTAATAGTTTGTGATGTACCAATATTTATATAATGTGGAACATTCTATTTAGGGTATAGAAATTAAAGGCTAAATTACTATTAATATCCCCTTAGTTTTACAGTGTAATTATTAGGTTTTTTAGTTGGCATTTTTACTCTTTCTAGAAGAGTGTGTACCAAATATTGCTCCGATTAAAGTCATAAAAATTGCACTCCATGCTGCAAATGACATCATTACACCTCCTAATAATAAATTTTTGTAACTATATATTTTATTATATCTGAATTCATGAATGTTAGGTAGCAAAAAGGTTAGAAAGCTAGACGAAATCGTTATTTCATTGTAAGTAAAAAGAGCACACATATAAGCATGCTCTTCGATAAGAAAGGTAGATTTCTATGAGTGGAGAGTCTCCATACAATAACATATGCTTGTCCAGTTGAAAGGTGAAAAGTATTTTTCGAAACCAGCAACAAATGAATAGAGCACCTTGGGAGAAAGAAGCCCTAAAGGTGAAGGTACTGTAGAAAGTATTCGGTTTAGTATATGCAATTTATTTAGAAAGTGTTTTTAATCAAAATGCTATTTGAATAATCCTGGGAAAATACCGAAGACATCTAAAATAATTAAGAGAGCAACCCTAATTACCCAAAATAAACATTTAAGAACTTGGAGTGTTGTTTTCATTAATTAGCCCCTAAGTTTTTAATTATTTTAGGTATTTAGGCAGATTTTTATACAAATAAATAAAAATGTCATTTGAAGGGAGAGTGATCAGGATGGAAATTCAATATGATGCCCAGGGCAGAATGAAGTACCATCCGAATCATAAGAAGCCATACACAACGAAAGAATTAGCCTACATATGTAAGTATTATGGATTCGTAAAGGTGAAGGGAATCTCTTTATCTCTAGGTAGAACGGAAACGACGATTAGGCAGTTGGTTAATGTTTTAAGGAAGAATGGGATGTTAAAAAAATACAAGGCTATGGGTGAGTAATGACAACAAAAATTTCATTTTGTAGAAAAACACCAAAGTAAAACGAGCACTTGTTCCAGAGTGCTCGCATAAAAACATTCCATGTATTGGGGTTGTGTTTGTAAGTCATGAACCAGTGAATGGATGAAAAGTAAGGTTCAAGATAGTTTATTCATTTTAAAGCAAATAGGAACTTGTACGACAAAAAGAGCAGCTAGTAAAAGCTAACTGCTCCATTACCAAAAAAGGCTTCAGGCTACAATCACTGTTAAGAAAGCAGCTTATGATTAGTATGTACAGAATAGTGAAGATTATTCGGATGAAAAAAGAGCACCTTCGAACAGTGCTCTTCCTCGGAGTTAATGTTAACTATTTAAGCAGGTTCTATGAAGGTGTATTGAAAAGTGTTCAATACAAAGTATGTTGCTTCATAAAAAAGGTGATGGAAAAATAAAGAGAGCAGCTAGCAAAAGCTAACTGCTCATGTAAGAAAATCGGAGAAAGATAACCATGTGTCTACAGTATTGACAGGATATTTAGTTTTATTCAGGGGGGAGAAGTAGGCTATCAACATGAAGATGTTCCAATTCATATCCTGTAAGTAATAAATTAATGACGGGATAGATGGAGAATGGATGATTCGATTAAGGAGATAGTTGGCGCTTGGTTTATTGCAATAGGGACAATTATTGCTGCGATTGGGAGTACACCTTTTAAAAGAATGAACAGTGGATTAAGAAAAGACTTGGATATATGGGGGAATGTATTACAGGCAACAGGGAACGGTCTGGAAGCTGATGGGCAAGGAGGAATATCTCTCTTGAATTGATTGGGAGCAAAATCCAATCACTTGGTAATGTAACGGTTATAACAGGACTCATTACAGATTTTGAAGATGAAACACAAAAAAATAGTGATTACAGGGAATTGGCTACAAGCATTAGGTGGGGAAATAGAGGATAGTTCCAATATAGATGAATCATTGTGTTACAAGTGACTGGTAATTCATTGCAGGCTGAAAGCTAGTCGGGATAAAGTGGAGGGAATTTTGGAAGGCGATGATGAGGATGGACAGCTTATAGTGATTACGTGTCTCATAAAGTTCCTCCTGATGGAAAATTGAAGTCTTCATCTTACACTTATCGATTCCCATTTCTTATACACGATCTCCAGGACCAACATACTAAAAACTGATTCAAATAAGGTAAGTGAAGAAGGTCAGTTTTTTTACAGATTCAAAATCCCAAAGCACCCACCACCCTTTCTTCACTTCTACTATATAAAAAATAGTAGTGCGAACCAATGCCTTGGTCTGCACTACTAATCTTAGTATATTTTCTTTGTTATATAGAAATTACACATTAAGGATTAGGTATATTCAAGAATTTTGAACAGACACTGAGAAAGGTTCATTGTGTTCGCTACTCGCGTTAACACTTGACGAAAAGGCATCTTAATTAGGTGCTTTTTTGTTTGCGACTTTCGAGATGGATGTGCATATATTGGAATGTGTAGATGGAAACCACTTTATATATCAGAGCACCTACCAATTATGGGTGCTCTTTTAAAATGATCTTATTCATATCGAAATTGTTTTAACATATAATAAGGCGAGGGTAGGGAAAAGAGTCAACGATACTCTAATAATTCGAAAGAGCGTCTATTGCAGGCGCTCTTTTATCTTGAACAAAATGGACATTTGGTTAGGAGGATGAATGATGGAGGAAGTAAAAGAACCTAGAAATAAATTAGAAATTAGAGTCTGTGTTGATACTGATGAAGCGCAGGAGAGAATTGAACGATTAACACAAGCTGCTGAAAAATGCACAAAAGCGTTTGAAGAACTAGGAGATGTAATTGCTAGTGTAGGGGCTTTGATGAGTAGTTCTAATGAAGAACCAGTAAGCCGAGGAGAACTTATTGAACATATGATGAAGAGAAAATAATGATTAAATCAATAGCAATTATCGTAGGCGCTGCGGTGATCTGGTGGGCGCATGGGTGCTCTATTTAATTATGCAAACCATATCCATGTAAGAATGATAAAAGCAAAGATAATAATTAGTATTTGTAAGAATTTCATAAGATGCTCCTTTTACAATAGTGTGTGCAAAGGAGTGACGAAGTATTCTGTAATCTGGGTGGCGTCTTGTTTGTTGTTAAGGAAAGATAAGCGCAAACGTGTTGCATTTAGGGAGAAGGGGTGAGGGAATGCATTGGTTAGATTTCTTAATTGGTTGTTGTGCATGTTCTGTATTCGGGATTATATTTTGTTCTGTACAAGATATAATGGGAAAACGTGATATTAGATCGGTACAGAAAGAAACGGAGCAATTGAAGTCAATGAGGAATGATGAGGGGCGAGAGGGATGAGTGTTGGTATTATCGTTATATGTGGGCACATATTACCTTCGTGTTGGTTTATTGAAGATTTTCAAACAAATGAACCAGTAAACTTATACGAAGAAATGCCAATGTATATAGAATATAACCCTAAATTAGAAGTATAAATTATAAATGGATATAAATATATGTTGTTCTGTAAGAAGACTATATATCATTCTGCGGAAAAATCCTTTTTAGGGATTATTAAGGGGAATTACAAAAATGCAGTTGAGATCCTTATTGATTTAGAAAAGAAAAATGGTATGCTAACACCAATGCAATATTGTTATTTAGGAATATCGAAGAATGATATTTCTTTAATTGAAAAGTCAATTATGGTACTAGAGTGTGCTAGTAATAGGTTCTATTGTAGATTACCTAAAAAAATAGTGGTAGAATTTGATAGAAATGGTATAGTGTACGAAGGTGGTGCTATATGAAGAAAATATTAGTTGTATTAACTAGTATCGTTTTAGCAGCAGGAATTGTCTACACCTCTGCTGGTAGTAAAGAGCAACCAAACAATTTAGTGAAAAAAGATTCAGAACAATTATTTGCTAGAATGAGTGACTCTGGAAGTGGAATGGGTTGACTCTTAAATGATTCGGGTGCGATTGTCTCAAAAGAGGCAATCGCATTTGTTGTTTTTAGGGATATTTCCAAATTATCGATTTTGGAATTTGTGAGATGATTGTGAAAGATTCACAATCTAACGACAAGTAATAAATTAAACTTTAACTCCTAAAATTGAAACATTAAATCGAGTTTCTTCCTATTATATACGTACTAAAATAATGAATTTCCTATATCTATTGTGGCCAAGTTTTGACGTCTTGTACGCTCTCTTAAATAACGTTCTGTAGTCATGATAGATTCATGCCCTAAATAGTCCCTTATTTTTTTTAATTCAACACCCTTTTCCATTAAGTAATTAGCCATGAAATGCCTACAAGTGTGAGGAGTGATTCTATCCTGTCGGTAACGCAGAAAATCTAAATTTATTTCTTCTATTTTTTTGGCAACAAGAGAAGAGAGATAGTCCGCTCGATAATTAGATCCATCAGCTTTAGGGAGAAAAGCGGAGGTACTCGATGCATCTAGTTCTGTTGTTTGTTTACGTAAACTTCGAACATGGCATAAAGCATCCAATGCATCTTCAAAGATGCGAACTTCCCTACTTTTATTCCCTTTACCAATAACACGAAGTAGATAGGCATTTAAAGATGAATGAAAGACCAAATCTGCCCATTTAGCAGTTGCGATTTCTTCGATTCGTAGTCCTGTTGTAGTTAACAAGAAAAATGCAGTGTAAACAAAATAGTTGGATTTTTTCAGTTCATCTAATATCTGGGTAACTTCTTCTGGATAAAGGTCACGATTGACTAGCTCTTCTTTTTTTACGGATACTTTTTTAAGGCGACTACTAAAGTTGTCTGAGAGTCCATTGTTATCATACACATATTTTAAAAACTGCTGAATCACTGTTTTCTTTTTGCGTAATGTAGTGGCAGCATATTTTTTGCTTAATTCATAGAAATAGATTTCCATCTCATTATGGGATAATTCCTGGATGGTTCCAATTGATTCTTTTATGTAACGAAGAAAATGAGAAAGATCGTGCAGATACTGTTGTTTGGTTCGCTCACTTCTTTTTTTGGTTAAAGATGGCTCATCGTGTAAAAATAGATAAACCAATGATTCTTCGCTTAATTGCGAATAATCAATATTACGGATACCTAAACCCATAATGTTTTCAAAATGACTACTATCAAAAAAATCTGATTTTGATTTTACAATTTGGTTATTATGTTCGTAATTTATAATATTCAAATTTAAACACAACCTTTTATAGAATGAAATAGTAAACAAATATTTTTATATAAATTTTTATGATTCTAATTATACCACAATAAACTTATAATTTATCGTGGTATAAACTTAAATGATTAAAATTATATTTTTACTTTAAAATTTAACGTTTCTGTTTAGGTAATGTATAATGGAAATATTAAATTGATTTTTTTGTACATTTCAATCCAAATGCGGTAGGAGGAGATTTTTTTTGACTCATCTTCGTCTGAAAATTTCACCTGAAATCCATAAATTAGAAAGTACACATTGTTCAATTTGCCCTCTGAACAACCTATCAGTGAATTGTACAGATGAGCAAGAACAGGCAAAACAGAGAAACTACAAACATTGTAAAGGTTGCTCCATTTTTGATTCCATCCGAGAAAAAGGAGATCAATTGAATTCTTTATCGAAAAAGAGTACATTTAATAAGGTGCGAGAACGTAATATGGAAAATCCATTTAAGTATTTGCAGTATAAGGAGTACTCAATCACAGATGTAGTAAAAGAAACCGGTTTAACAAAGTATCAACTAAGAAAATTTAAAGAACAGCTAGAGTGAAAGTTTCGAATGAGGTGAGATATGAGCTATTTATCTTTAGAAGAGGTATGCGATCGGGTAGGTCTAACAAAAAAT
>NZ_FNUW01000080.1:0-2418 GCF_900108285.1 Bacillus sp. ok061
TGTTAACATTTTCATCTTTCAATGTCAACTAAGTTTTTTATTTCGTTTGTCACTTTCGACGTTATTGTCATCGGCGACTTGTTCTATATTACACTTCATTTATATAATCGTCAATACATTATTTTAAAAAACTTTATATTTTATAGAATTCATTTACGTAATCAAATTATCTATTTACGTATTTCTTCTATAGTTATATACAAGCACCCCACAGAACTATCTATAGGGTGCTATTCCATCATAAAAGCTATTGTTCTTTTGACGGCACTGAACAACTTCCATCAGTACAAGAAAGGTCGCTTCCACCATCTACTGAAAGTTCCTGTAACTTCGGTGCAGGATTCTCTTCTTCCCAAACTTGCTGGAGTGCACCAACAAAAGTTTCAAGTGGTTGTGCACCTGAAATAGCATACTTTTGATTAATAATAAAATAAGGTACTCCCGAAATTTGATATTGCTGTGCAATTGCTTCATCAACCCTAACATCGTTTGCATACACATTTTTATCATTAATAACATTTAAAGCTTCTTGCTTATCTAAACCTGAAGCTTCAGCGATAGTAGCAAGTGTATCCACATCACTTAAATTTTTCGATTCAGTGAAATATGCAAAAAGTAGATTTTCCGTAATCTCCTTTTCTTTTCCATGATTCTTTGCAAACTTCGCAAGACGATGCGCATCAAACGTATTCGTCGGCTTCATCTCATCAAAATTAAAACTTAAACCCATACTAGCTGCATGATTTCCTAGCTGTACGTTATTACGCTTAGCTTCTTCAATACTAATCCCATACTTTGATGCAAGCACTTCATTAATACTTGTTCCAGAGTAAACGGGAGTATTCGGATCCAACTCAAAACTTTTAAACTCAACTTCAACATCCTTCTTATGTGGAAATTGCTCTAAAGCCATCTCCAATCTACGTTTCCCAATATAGCAAAATGGGCATACAAAATCCGACCAAACCTCAATTTTCATGTAAACACCTCATTAACATTTAGTTTTCAATCATTGTAGCACTGAGATTAAGGAATTCAAAAGTTTTTGCTCTATCTCCTTCATATAGTACATACAAAAATACACTTATAGCAGACTACCTAATTAACAAAAAACGATAATCAAAAGGATTAACTATTATCCCTCCGATTATCGTCTATATAAATGCAACAACTTTAATTATGCCGGAATATACTTCCCTACGAACTTCCATACGGTATTCCAATATTTATTCGAATCTACTTTCTCCGCTTCTCCATGCCCAGCACCTGGAACAATTAATTTCTCTTTTTCTACTTTTGCAGCATTATATACTTCATCTAACATTTCAAAAGGAACGAATGTATCAGCATCCCCATGAATGAATAGCATAGGTGTTTTACTTTTCGCAACTTGTTTTACAGCTGAGGCCTCTTCTAAATCGTACCCAGCTCTTAATTTAGTAACCGTATTTGCCGCATTCATAACAGGGAACTTCGGCAAGTGGAATAGATCTTTTAGTTGATAAGTAAATTCATCAATAACAGTTGAGTATCCACAATCTTCAATAATAACTTTAACATTAGAAGGTAAATCTTCTCCTGAAGTCATCATTACAGTTGCCCCGCCCATTGAAACACCAAATAGAGCTATTTCAGCATTAGGATCTTTCTTTAAGATTTGTTGAATCCAAATCAAAACATCTTTACGATCATGCCAGCCCATACCAACATAATCCCCTTCACTATTTCCGTGTCCACGAAGGTCTGGTGCTATGACATTATAGCCTTGTTCATAAAAGTTACGAATATATTTCGTCATTTCTGATGCTCTACCATTGTATCCATGAACCACAATTGCCCATTTATGACTAGATTGTTCATTCATATATTCATAGCCTTTTAAATTCAATTTATCGAAAGAACGTATAGTTAATGTGTTAGGTTTATACTTCGATACGAAGTTCGCATTCTTTTCTTCATTTGTAGCCAATACATCTCCCGATGCATTTACCGTTTCTACTAAATGAGGATTATCTTGTAAAAACTCTTTTTCTTGTTTCGCATTCAACGCGTAGTTATAAAAATAATTCCCAACTAACATATACACGATTACTAGAAGGACTAAGACTACTATAGTAATTATACCTATCCTTTTCATATTATCTCCTTTTCTAACTTAAATCTTCTTATATTAAAGTACATCAAAAAAACAACTGTACTATTTTAACACACTGGTGAATTTTATCTTTAAGAAATAAAATAGAAAATCTTAAATTACATATCAAAAATCACGAAAGAAATCGAATAAAACTTATATAGATATGTAATTAGCTTTGAAAAAAAGTTACAAAACACAAAAAAGACGAGTCATTCTGACTCGTCTTAAGCTTGCTTGGCGACGTCCTACTCTCACAGGGACAAGGTCCCAACTACCATCGG
>NZ_FNUW01000073.1:0-4723 GCF_900108285.1 Bacillus sp. ok061
TTTCTTACGATTAGTCAACCTGTATTTTTAGGTTTTTAATGGAGTAAATATCAGAAGGAACAAATACTTGTTATCATGCATACCAAAGATCCCCTAATATATACTCGTTTTTTTACTAGGGGTGAGATATGATGAATGAAACTATGATATTAGGCCGTTAACCGATAATCATAGTGTATATCATGTGTAATAAGGTGAAAGAGGAGCTTCAAGAACTTGTTTACACATGCAATGGACGCAACTTTATGACATTTGTTATAGGGTTGCGTTTTTAATTTATCGTAATACTCAGCAATGTGATTTTGTCCGTAACGTCGTTGTTTAATCATGTTCTTGATGATGAGGAAAAGGAGCTTCCGCAAATGTTTATTTCCACGTTTATTGATTTTATCTTAAAAAATGGTTTTACCTGATTGAAAACGGCGTATATTAATACCAGCAAATGCATTGAGTTGCTTGTTATTGTTAAAGCGAGTAATATCTCCTATTTCAGCCATCAAGCGTACTGCAGTATTCGGTCCAATCCCAGGAAGACTAAGAATGATATTGTATTCTGCACGTTGCTCGGCTATATATACCATCTTGTTAATACAGCATTCTTTTTGGTGAAGAAGCTCTTGATAGCGCTTTGCGTATAATTTGAGTTGATCACACAGAACATCGTTCTGTGAAACAGCAGGATAGGAAGTTTTCGCTATTTCAAGTATCTGAATCGCTTTTTTCTCCGCTGTAATATTTGATATTTTTTTATTGGTGTTGGCACGAATACGATTTTTTATAATGGTTTTTGAAAGACCTAAAATACAATCTGGATGGGGGAATAATTGAACAAAATTTAAAAATAAATCAGATTTACTGGTAAACATTCTCTCCAATTCAGGAAATGTTAATTGGATTACTTTATGCATACGACCACGAATTATCGATAATTCACTATCCAGTTCGCTATACAATCTAGAAAGAGATTTTAGCTGGTAGAATAAATTATCAGTTCCGGTAAATACCCTTCGGGTAGCTGTAAAATGAGTGAGAGCTAATCGGTGTGCGTCGCTCCGATCGGTCTTATGAATCCGTAAGGAATCACATTGTAGCTTGGCTTCTAATGGGTTTAATAAACAATATGTATACTGATTATCTTGCATAAATCGTTCTAGCTGCCTGGAATAGATACCTGTTGCTTCGAATACGATTTTAGGCAATTCACCGGTCTTATCTGTAAGCTCATGAATCTTTTCTTGTAACTTTTTGAATTCAGGTTTAGAATGCTTAATTTCACTTTCAAATACACATTGTTTCTGTGCATTATAAATTACCATATAACTTTTACCCATACTGATGTCAAACGCAATTACGTGTTTCATAAAGTTCCTCCTTAGGTGGAATTGAAGACTTCAACTTACACTTATCGATTCTCATTTCTTATACACGATCTCGAAGACCAACATACTAAAAACTGATTCAAATAAGGTAAGTGAAGAAGGTCAGTTTTGTATACGGATTCAGGATCCCAAGACACCCACGACCTTCTCTTCACGTCTACTATATAAAAAATAGTAGTGCGAACCAATGCCTTGGTCTGCACTACTAATCTTAGTATGTTCTGTATAGATTGGAAAAGAAGCAAGTAATCTTTAATCATATATATGACCTTATATTTACTCAGTTCTCATTTCTTTTTCATAAGAAGCAATTGCCGCATTTGAAATATGGTAGAAGAAATGAGTAGTATGGCAATCAGTTTCCAATATGAATGACATTCCAATCGTTCTTGCTTTATCTTTTTACAATGATGAATATGAAAGAATGATTTCCCCGTTTTAAATAAAATCTGTTGGGTAAAGAACTGGCGCGGTATCAGTTATGTCCCGTTTCCAGCCCCTCCCCATAAGAAATGCTCGTGAGGTTTTCCCTCAAGCAGCTCACCCCATAAACTTCATCGAAAGGATTATGAGACCTATCAAAGTGCAGACACTTTCATCGGAAACTCTCTGCACTTTCCAATCCCAGTAAAGCCCCAGTGCACCATAGAGATATTTGTTACTCCATCTCTGCCATCCGATGCTAAGCTTTCGTCGTCGTTTCCTTCTCGTTAACAGTGTACGAATTTTTATCTCCGTGTAATCACGTACTTCACTGAAGGCTTGACTAGAGTTCCCAACAAGGAAGTAGTTCACCCAACCAATCAGTACGGCATTGATTTGCTTTATTAAGTCTTGTGCTGGCTTCGCTCCTGCATTTTGAATGAGTTCGCGAATTTTTGCTTTCACTGTCGTGTGAGCTTTCTTCTTCGGGATCATGAAAACGAAGAATCCATTCTTATTTCGGTTCGGTATTCATCTCAGGTCAAAACCTAAAAATCCGAAGGATTCTCCTTTTAGGACATTGACCATCTGAGTCTTCTCCAGATTCAGTTCAACTCCCAAAGGCTTTAACTGTTCCCACAGTCGTCGTAATGCCAGTTCAGCCCATCCACTTTTACTGGAGTGTCCGCTTACAGCGATAACTATATCGTCGGCAAAACGGTGATCGTTTACAGCTTCGTAATTGCCATCAGCTGTTTTGCGTCGAATGGCATCAAATGTCCAATCCACTTCATTGAGGTAAATGTTCGCGGCTAGTGGAGAAGATGGCCCCCCTTGCGGGACACCGATCTTTCCTGTTGCCTTAATTACCTGTTTTACAAGATGCATAACCTGTGGGTCTTGTACACGTTTCGTGATTATCTTCAATAATATGTTGTGTCGGATTCTATCAAAGTAGCGTGACAAATCAACATCAATTATTATGGTCATACGGCGCAATATACTGCGTCGTACTTCTGCCAATGCCTGATGTGGAGAGTGTTTCGGCCGAAACCCATGCGAGTTTGGACAGGAATCAGCTTTGAAAATTGCTTCTAATATGAGTTTTAGCGCTTCTTGTACTACACGATCTCGTATACACGGAATTTGCAGAGTTCGCATTTTGCCATTTGCCTTTGGAATTTTTACTCTTCGGTTGGCTTGTGATCGGTATATTGCAGCTTGCAATTCCTCTTGAATACCCGTTAAGAATGGGATAACTCCTTCTAGTTCTATATTAGCAAAACTTTTTCCATCAATGCCTGGAGCACCGTTGTTTTTCCTCGCCTGTTGATATGCTTCGTGAAGGGTTGTCATTTTGGTAATGTGGGTAAATAGCCCCAAAAACCGGTGCGTAGGTTCAGACTTCGCCTTTCGATAGATTCGTTGCCTTAGTTCCTGCAAAGTGATGGGTGTTTTTGTCATGGCACCTCCCAGGTTACCGGAGTGGAGTCTATTCTCCCGATTGGACTTTCACCAACTAGATAATGTGTCCTTATCTGGACACGCCGATTTGCCAAGGTAAAGGATACCAATCATGTACTTGTACCATCGGGATAATATCTGTAGGGGTGTTTGTAATATATACATTGATACCACTGAGACGTTTACTACGAGGGGAATACTTTATTCCTTTCTTTTTCTCACTTACAGCTTGATCTTGTAATCGTTTTTTTTGTTGTTCTTTTGTTAGCCGATGAATAATGACACGAGTTGGGACTTTATCAGTCATTCCTACATAAGCGTTGGATATTTCACATGTTTGTCCTGGTTGAAGAGAGTTCATTAAGACAACCATATCTATCTGGATATACTCTGTACCTTTCTTGATTCTTCCATCTTGAAAATAATCAGGGGCGGGATTTTTTTTGATAAATACGTGTATTTGATTTAATATGAGAGATATAGTAAGCCTTTTTATCTTGTATGTGTTGAAGATCTTTCAAATGAAAATACCCTAAATCTCGGATACATAAATCATTCGCTGTCACAGTTGGAACATACAGGGAACCGTAGGTTCGATCATGTTGTTTCCCTGGACCCGTATGAATATGAAGGAACTGTCCACTTAATAAATCATACTCAAGCTGCATCTTTACTCCCGCTGTATGGCTGCATCCTCCTGCACCTGGATAAACGGATGAAAAAGGATCTGGAAGTTGAAATGTAGTTGAATCTAAAATACGAATACGCTTGAAAACAGAAGTATATGGAGAAGAAATTGGCATAGATGAGGTTAATCTTTTGTTTAATAGTTCGGCTAGTAGGTGTTGTAAAAGTTGGACGGACGCCTTATTAAATCGTTGATTCAGTCCCTCAGGACTGATAAGTACTGCTGTTGATGCTTCTAAACAGCTAGATAACTGAGTTAAAGAAGTCATAGCTACATTTTGGCTCATCTATACACATAAAGCGATTAAATCTTTTGCTTAGTACTTACTGGTTCGTTGTACGAAACCAACATCTCTAGCAAGATTCCGTAAGGTATTTGGAGATAAAAAACGCGATCCTTTCCTATTGGAGTGAACCCTTAGAATGAGACGAAAAAAAACACCTCTCTAAATCGTAAGTATCAGTTATGATTTTAATGGAGGTGTTTTTCTTATGGGGAAAAAGACGCATTATCCCGCCGAAATAAAGTGGAAAGTAGTTGAAATGAAACACCAAGGATTCAAAAACAAAGAAATTATGGATGCCCTAGGAATTAAGCATGTGGCTCAAATTAAAACTTGGATGAAATGGTATCGTGAAGGCGAAACCTATCGGTTTGAACAGTCTATTGGAAGACAATCTGCACATGGAAAAGGCTTAAAAAGGTTAACAGAACTTGAACAAAAAGAATTAGAAATACGTTATTTAAAGGCAAAGATTATATTGCTGGA
>NZ_FNUW01000060.1:0-10682 GCF_900108285.1 Bacillus sp. ok061
GAAGCCGCCTTTCAATTTCGAACCATGCAGTTCAAAATGTTATCCGGTATTAGCCCCGGTTTCCCGGAGTTATCCCAGTCTTATGGGCAGGTTACCCACGTGTTACTCACCCGTCCGCCGCTAACTTCATAAGAGCAAGCTCTTAATCCATTCGCTCGACTTGCATGTATTAGGCACGCCGCCAGCGTTCATCCTGAGCCAGGATCAAACTCTCCAATAAAGTTAGTTTGTCTAGCATCTAAAAATAAAAATTGACGTTTCACGTTGTTTGTTTCGTTCAGTTTTCAAAGAACTACTTGGTCGCTCATTTGCGACTTCCTTATGTTAACATCTTCGTTTTTCGATGTCAACTAAGTTTTTTAAATTTCTTTTTTGCCGTTTCCTGCGTTTCCGCATCAGCGACGTTTATTACTTTACCATATACAAACTATTAACGTCAACACTTTTTAATAAAAAATTCTTTTTCTTACATAACGAATACATTCCTCTGCGTTAGCAACTCTCCGAAACAAACAAAAAATGATTTTATATCTTTCTTCCATCGCCTTTTTTACAACTTCATGAATACGCTCATCTTCAAAATCAAATAAAAGTTCCTCTAACTCTCTCTTTAATATGTATTCCATCTCTTTTCTCTCTTCTTTTGTCAACATCAACCCAAGCAAATGATCACCTCAACAATTCCTTACGTAACAATAAACGTTCCGCTCATTTTCACTTATTACAATCCTATCATTCATTATATCCACTACTTACGATATTAATCCTTTGTTCTCTTTTTTATATTTACGGCATATATGTAACTGAAAAGGATTGGACAAAGGGGCGTAATATTATGTTTTTCTTTTTTATTACGAGTAAGAGAACTTTTAAACACATTAGCTTAATAGTGATACTTTCCTTATTTACAGCATGGCTACTCTTTTTAAAAACATATTCACATGAATCTGCTTTTTCAACTGCTACAGGTCCTAAAGTAATTTACAAAGGAGATACCGCTAAAAAGCAAGTTGCATTTACGTTTGATATTAGTTGGGGAGACAAAAAAGCAATTCCAATCCTTGATACTCTTAAAGAAAGACAGATTAAGAATGCAACCTTCTTCCTTTCTGCTGCATGGGCCGAAAGACACCCCGATATTGTAGAGCGCATCATGAAAGATGGACACGAAATTGGTAGTATGGGTTACAATTACACATCTTATACTTCTCTAGAGACGAATGAAATAAGAAGAGACCTTTTACGAGCACAAGATGTTTTTACAAAACTTGGGGTAAAACAAGTCAAGCTGTTACGTCCACCTAGTGGCGAATTTAACAAGGCAACCCTTAAAATTGCAGAATCACTTGGATACACCGTTGTGCATTGGAGTAATAATTCAAACGATTGGAAAAACCCAGGTGTAAATCACATCGTTTCCACCGTCTCTAATAATTTGAAAGGTGGAGATATTGTCTTATTACACGCATCCGATTCTGCCCTTCAAACAAATAGAGCTTTACCGCTGCTCCTGCAAAAATTAAAAAGTGATGGATATGAGCAAATATCCGTATCACAACTTATTTCCAACACAAGTACGAAAAGTGAAGATGTGAAATAGCTTCGTCCCTACTACTCTTCACGTATAAAAAGCTCTACTACCTTTCAAGAAGGTGGTAGAGCTTTTTTAATCACACCATTTCCAGTAATATAACTGCTGGTGTATAAAACCTCTCTCTATTAAGCAGATTTACTCGTTTTTCCGATTAAACGATGTAATACAAGTAATTGATATGCATTACATAACAATAGCGGTATAACCATTAAATATAACCAATCTGCATCATTAATCCGAAGCGCCGGTACCCATTCAAGAATCGTTACAACTACCATAAAGAACAGAGCTGGCACAAATGCTTTTTTATTTGTTTCTTTACTTTTTACATAAGCAACAATTGCTCCAAGCACAAATAAAATTCCAGCAACAAGTATGTTATTCCCCAATGAGATTTCCCCATTTGCAATAAGTACAGATCTTAAATACACAAAATCAAATAATACGAATGCAATAAAGAAGAGCTGGACTGCATTCCATAAAGACGATGAGCGAAACATCCCTAGTCCAAAACGATGGATTGTTAAATATGCAAAGAATCCCATTTGACTTATAACGCTAAAAATAAATCCTACACCCATCAACCAGAAAGATACCGCTAAAATCTCTTTAACGTCGAAATTTTGAAAAAATTCATTATACCTGTCCCACTCCAAAACAAAACCAATAATAACTGTGCTAATCCCACCAAGAAACAACGTCGTTAAAAATAGTCGTACCCACTTGCGGCTATTCACAACACATCCCCCATTATCCTTATATTTCTAATTAAATTGTATCAATGACAATTTCAAAAAGCTAGCCATGTTCATGTATAAATTCCTTAAAGATATTTATATTAAAAAGAGAGAACTGTGCTGAAAGGAGTTCCAACTTATGAAACGGATACTATTCATTTTCGTTTCTTCTTTTCTACTTATCGCACTTGTAGCATGCGCACAAGGAAAAGAAACGAAATCCGAACTAGATTACGATCAAACAAAGAAAATGATTGTTGATATTTTAAAAACAGATCAAGGTAAGAAAGCTATTCAAGATGTATTAACTGATGAAAAAATGAAACAAGCACTCATACTAGATGAAACAGTAGTAAAGAAAACGATTGAAGATGCAATGGTATCCGATAAAGGGCAACAATTCTGGGAAAAGCTCTTTAAAGATCCTGAGTTCTCATCGAAGTTCGCTAAAAGTATGGGGAAAGAACAAACTCAATTAATGAAAACCTTATTAAAAGACCCTGAATACCAAGCAGGCGTTATAGAAATCATGAAAAATCCTGAAGTAGAAAAAATGATGTTACAAACAATGAAGAGCAAAGAATACCGTCAATATCTACAACAAGTACTAACAGAAACTGCTGAAAGTCCACTCTTCCAATCCAAGATGATTGATATCATTAGTAAAGGTGTACAAAAGGCTGAAAAAGGTGGATCTGATAAGAAAGAAGCAGGCGGTGACGGTGGTTCTCAAGGCGAGAAGAAGGAAGAACAGTGAGAATAATAACTATAATAACGAGTGGACAATTTATACATTGTCCACTCGTTATTACTTTATCTTGCTATTAACAGACAAAATGGCCCCTCTAGTTAAGCGAAAGGTTTACTAGCAACAAAACCCTTATTGTTGCCAGTAACAGATGAACCCCACTGATTAAAGTTTCATTTTATTTTTGTATAACAGCTGTTTTATCAATTACTGCTTCAGCTATTTTACTATAAATAATGCCGGTTGTATGTGTATCTTCATATACTGAAGGAGCAAAGTCTTCTTTATTCCAATCAGGTTGTTGCAGCGGAATACGACCAAGAACATTTGTTTGCAGTTCGGTAGCCAACTTATCTCCCCCGCCTCTTCCAAATACATATTCTTTCTCACCAGTTACCTTACTTTCAAAATATGCCATGTTCTCAACAACACCGAGAATACTATGTTCAGTGCGTAATGCCATCGCTCCAGCACGCGCTGCTACAAACGCAGCTGTTGGATGAGGCGTCGTTACAATAATCTCTTTGCAAGATGGCAACATTGAGTGCACATCTAACGCAACATCACCTGTTCCTGGTGGTAAATCTAGTACTAAATAATCTAAATCGCCCCATTCCACTTCTGTGAAGAAGTGGTTTAACATTTTCCCAAGCATAGGTCCTCTCCAAATAACTGGTGCATTATCCTCTACAAAGAAGCCCATTGAGATTACCTTTACACCTAAACGTTCCACCGGAATTATCTTGTCACCTCTTACGATGGGACGTTTTTCTATCCCCATCATGTCTGGCACACTAAAACCGTAAATGTCCGCATCAATAATACCAACTTTTTTTCCTAAACGAGCTAAAGCAACTGCAAGGTTAACGGAAACGGTTGATTTCCCCACACCACCTTTTCCACTCGCTACTGCTAAGAATGTCGTTTTTGAATTTGGTGACAATAAAGATTCACTTTGCTCTGCTTCTTGTTCTGGTGCAAACTGAGCTAATTCCTCTTCTGTAAATTCTGCAAAACGAAGTCCAACTGTTGCTGCCCCAAGCTCTTTTACTAACTTTACAATTCCAGACTGCAACTGCATTTGTTCCGCTGTACCAGTTTTTACGATTGCAATTTTGACACTCACATGTTCCTTCTCAGGCTTGACTGTTACCTCTTTAATTGCACTTGTTTCTTTTAATGTTTTATGTAAAAACGGATCTACAATCCCTTCTAACGCTTCAACCACTTGTTCTTTCGTTACCATAATTAGCCCAGCCCCCTGTATGAAAAATAACGTAATGTTAATTGAATTCATCTTTGCTTATTCTTCAAATAAATGCGTTTACATTTCCAGTATAACATATTTTCCGAAAACTTCGTTAACGAGAGAAACTCAAAAAAATCCTCCTTATTCTGGAGGATTTCCTTTTTCCGTGAAATAACGCAATATACCACGGTATATTGCAGCTGCTACCTTCTGTTGATATTTCTCCGAATTTAACATATACCTTTCGTTCACATTCGATAAAAAGCCAGCTTCAATTAAAGCACCTGGTGTTTTCGCATACTTCAATAAGTATACGTGAGAGATTGTTTTAGCAGAACGATTCGTATTTTCTAAACTCGTTCTCAATTCAGCCTGTATAAATTTCGCAGCACGTTCATTTTCAATTGAAGAGCGATAGTAGAATGTTTGTGCGCCTTTCGATCCACTACTAGTTAAAGCATTTAAATGAATGCTTGCAAAAAAGTCTATATCTGGTTTATTGATGATTTCTACACGTTTTTTTAAATCCTCCGCTTTACGTCTACTATATGACTTTGTATCTTTGTTAGCTAAATCATAATCTCCCTCACGCGTTAAAATAACTAGTGCACCTTGTTCTTGTAAATAGTCTTGTACCTTTTTTGTAATTTCAAGCGTAATATCCTTTTCTATAATATCCTTTCCACCAACAGCCCCTCCATCTGGTCCACCATGCCCAGCATCTAATACGATTACTTTCCCTGATAAGGGTAAATTCCAAGCTCGCCACGATTTTGTAATTTGAAATTCTTGTTTGACTAAAAAAAACAAAACAACCGCAGCGAGTGCAAAAGAGATAATTCGAATTCTCTTCATACCTTTCCTCCTCCAGCTAGTCCCTCTAATTACTTATATGGGACAAGAGGAAAGTTTATGCTTGTCTTAATGAAGCTTTAATCGATATCTTCTTTCACCTTTTTCATACCCTTCTTGCCACCACAATCCTATAAACTGCTGACAAGATTCAAAAAGTAATTCCTCATCTTTCAACTTTATTTCTCGCATAGTCATACTCGTTAAAAATTGAAATAGCGTTTCAGTTAATTGTTGTTCTTCTTCTAAAGCTCTATATTTCACATCAAAGAACGATTCACCATAATAACCAAATTTACTATATCTCGCTCCTAATAAATAAGATTCTATCCCTAATTCAATACAGTAATCTTCATACTGACGATGAAGCTCTTGCATTTGAAAGGCATCACGTATATTTGAACGCAATGTTTTTAATGATAATTCCCGCAACATCTTCCGCTCGTATTTTAACTGCTTTTCTTTTTGTTTTTCTCGTAAGCTGACAATGACATTCATAGTACTTATAAACCTCCCTAATACGTATTAGTCTAAACTTCTAAAGAAGAAGCATACGCGCGGCGGTAGCACTAAAATATTCCAAGCTATAAAAATCACAAAAGAGGAATGAAACATAAAAAAACCCCAACCAAAATGGTTGGGGTTTGTAGTTCGCAAAAATTAACGTTTTGAGAACTGAGGTGCACGACGTGCGCCTTTAAGACCGTATTTTTTACGCTCTTTCATACGTGCGTCACGAGTTAATAGACCTGCACGTTTTAGTGTTAGACGGTATTCTGGATCAGCTTTTAATAAAGCGCGAGAAATACCGTGACGAATAGCACCAGCTTGACCAGTGTATCCACCACCATTTACGTTTACAAGTACATCGTAGTTACCTAAAGTTTCTGTTGCAACTAGAGGTTGTTTCACTACTTCACGTAATGCAGCAAATGGGATATAGTTTTCAAAATCACGACCGTTAATGATAACGCGTCCTTCGCCTGGAACTAGGCGTACGCGCGCTACTGAACTCTTACGACGTCCAGTGCCATAGTATTGAACCTGTGCCAAAGTAAGCCCTCCTTTAATTAATTATCCGCGAAGTTCGTAAACTTCTGGTTTTTGTGCTTGGTGTGGATGCTCTGCTCCAGCATACACGTTTAGTTTCTTAGAAACTTGACGGCCTAAGCGTCCTTTTGGAAGCATGCCTTTAATTGCAAGCTCTAACATTTGTACAGGGTAGTTTGTACGCATTTCAAGAGCTGTTCTTTGCTTAAGTCCACCTGGGTGGTTAGTGTGACGGTAGTAAATTTTATCGTTTAATTTATTACCTGTTAAATGAATTTTCTCAGCGTTAATAATAATTACATGATCACCCGTGTCAACGTGTGGTGTAAATGTAGGTTTGTTTTTACCACGTAAAATGGATGCTACTTCACTAGCAAGGCGACCTAAAGTTTGACCTTCAGCATCAACCACATACCATTTACGCTCAACTTCGTTAGCTTTTGCCATAAAAGTCGTACGCATGTGTTTCCCTCCTCGTTATCTTTTCCATAGAAAAAATCTATTGTTTATCTTAAACACGATTTCCTTCCGGGGCTAATCGTGGTTTTAGAAACAATACCATATGTTATGATATACTTTTGAGTTTCTAATGTCAAGCAAATGTTACACCAGGATTAGTTGTTATAGTTTACCTCCCATAGGTAAAGCCCATGACCTGGAGCCATCTTTCCAGCAAACTGACGATTTTGTTTCGCTAAAATCTCTGGAATGCTATTAGGATCAAGCTTTCCTTGCCCTACGCTAAGTAACGTCCCAACAATAATTCTGACCATATTATATAAAAATCCATTACCAACAAAACGAAAAATTAATTCATCATCTTGCTCAATTAACTCGATTTCATAAATTGTTCGCACTTTATCTTTTTTGTCAGTTTTTGCCGAACAAAAAGAAGTGAAATCATGCGTTCCAATAAAATAGGGAATTGCTTTTCTTATAGAATTGATTTCGAGCTGATATGGATATTGATATACGTAATTTCTACGGAATACATCCGCAGTCTTTGATAATAATACACGATAACGATATTCTTTTTTCTCAACACCGTAACGTGCATGAAATTCTTCTGTTTTTTTCTCTACTCGCCTAATAACAATATCATCTGGCAACATTGTATTTAAAGCGTTATTCCATTGCCACTCCTCAAGAGACAAAGGAGTATCAAAGTGTATTACTTGCCCTTTTGCATGAACCGTAGAATCTGTTCTACCAGACGCCTGAACACGAACAAGTTCTCCCTTATGCAATTTCTGTAATGCTTTTTCTATCTCCTGTTGAACAGTACGATGCTTCGGCTGAATTTGATAACCACAAAAATGCATACCATCATATGCAACCGTACATTTTATTCTATCCATTTCTCTATTCTCCATTACGATCGCACCCATGCCAAAATACAAGCTAAACAAAATAAGCTTACAATCGTTACTGTATCGCTTGTTTTCCAGCGTAGTTGCCTAAATTTAGTACGTCCTTCACCACTTTGATATCCACGAGCTTCCATCGCAATAGCTAAGTCCTCTGCACGCTTAAAAGCACTGATAAACAGAGGAACGAGCAGTGAGATAATAGCTTTCATTCTATCTTTTATCGGTCCACCAGCGAAATCAATACCACGTGATGCTTGTGCTTTCATTATTTTACTTGTTTCATCCATTAATGTCGGGATAAAACGAAGAGAAATTGACATCATTAATGCGATTTCATGAACAGGAACCTTTATACGCTTCAATGGCTTTAATAACGTCTCCAAACCATCTGTAATTTCAATAGGTGTCGTCGTTAACGTTAATAATGTCGTCATTAAAATAATAACGAAGAACCGTACAGAAATGTATATCCCTTGCTCTAATCCTTTTTCATGTATCGAAAACCAACCAAGCTGGAGTAGTACATCCCCCTCTTTATTTGTAAAAATATGCAGGAAAAATGTAAAAAGAAAAATCCATAAAATCGGTTTTAAGCCCGAAAGTACATAACGAATCGGCACTTTTGCAAAAAATAAAGCAATGAGTGCATATAAAAATAAAAATCCATATGAAATCGCATTATTTGCTAAGAAAACAACAAATACATATAAAAAGACAATCAGCAGCTTCGTACGTGGATCAAGTTGATGAATAAGTGAATTCCCCGGGATATATCTCCCAATAATCAACTGCTGCATGATTCATGACCACCTTTTCGTAACACCTGCACAACTTCATGAGTAAGATCCTCTAAAGATAAGGTAGCCTTTGGAATTGAAATACCAAACTTCTCTTCAATTGCACGTTTATACTTTAATGACATAGGAAGATCCACACCAATTTTCTCTAGTTCATCAGCATGTGAAAATACTTCCTCTGCACTTCCTTGCAAAAAGACCGTTCCTTTATGCATAACTACAATCTGTTCCGCATACTGAGCAGCATCCTCCATATTATGCGTTACAAGGATAACTGTAAGCCCCTTCTCCTTATGCAACTTATAAAACATCTGCATAAGTTCGTTCTGCCCTTTTGGATCTAGACCTGCTGTAGGTTCATCTAATACAAGCACTTCAGGTTCCATTGCCAGTACACCCGCTATAGCAACACGTCTCATTTGTCCACCACTTAATTCGAACGGAGAACGTGTTAACAGTTCTGGTTCTAGCCCTACAAGTTCTATTGCCTCTCTAGCCTTTTGCTTCGCTTCATCTCCAGATACCCCGAAATTAGTAGGTCCAAAGCAAATATCTTTCTCCACAGTTTCTTCAAACAACTGATGTTCTGGGAATTGAAAGACAACCCCTACTTTTTTACGTAGTGGCTTTAGCTTTTTTTCTTTCTTTCCTGCCGAAATCAAATGTTCACCAATTTGAACTGTACCATTTGTCGGCTGCAATAAACCATTTAAATGTTGAATCATCGTCGACTTGCCTGAACCAGTATGACCGATAATGGCATAATAGCCCCCACTTGGAAACGACACGTCTACATCATAAAGTGCGCGTCTTTCAAATGGAGTTTTATATTGATAACGATGTTCTACTTTTTGGAATGTAATCTCCAAAGTTCGTTCACCAAGCTTTCCATTGTAAGATGCGTATTTTGCAAAAGAATTTCATTTCTTTTTAATAATTCTGCTATTTTCACCGAAAACGGTACATCTAAGCCAATTTCTTGGAGCGTATGAGAGGACTTGAAAATTTTCTCTGGAGTCCCTTCCTCTAATATTTCTCCCTTATTTAAAATAATGACACGATCCGACTGTGCCGCTTCTTCCAAATCGTGCGTAATTGATAACACGGTAATACCTTTTTGATTAACAAGTTGTCTAACCGTTTCTACTACTTCACGTCTTCCTTGAGGATCTAACATTGACGTTGCTTCATCTAATATTAAAATAGATGGCTGAAGTGCTAAAACGCCTGCTATTGCCACTCGCTGTTTTTGCCCACCAGATAAGGAATGAGGCTCATCATTAAGAAAATCTTCCATACGGACAAGTCGTAAGGCCTGTTCTAATCTTTCAATCATTTGTTCTCTTGGCATTCCGATATTCTCTAAGCCAAATACAACATCATCTTGCACTGTTGTTCCAACAAATTGATTATCTGGATTTTGAAATACCATTCCAATTTGTTTTCGAACATCCCATACCGTTTCCTCTGATAAAACCATTGTATCATTCACTGTAATAGTCCCTGCTTCCGGCAAAAACAAACCATTCAATAATTTTGCAAGTGTAGACTTTCCTGAACCGTTTTGTCCAATAATAGATACCCATTCTCCCTCATATAAGGAAAATGAAACATCTTTTAATGCATACGTGGCTGCCCCAGGATATTGAAATGATATATTTCTTATCCGAAGTTTCTCTTTTTTCAATAGAAGGCACCCTTTCCTTCGCCAAGCTCGCCTATTTTTATATTTAAAAAAAAGGGCCATGACCAGTTTCTTGAAAAGAACTGTCCTGCCCTTTTAATTATCATTATACTAACTCGATAATTACCATTGGTGCTGCGTCTCCGCGACGTGGACCAATTTTTGCAATACGAGTGTATCCGCCTTGGCGCTCAGCATAGCGTGGAGCTACATCAGCGAATAATTTTTGAAGTGCATCTTGACCAGTCTCAGCGTTAGCTACTTCATTGCGAATGAAAGCTGCTGCTTGACGACGAGCATGAAGATCTCCGCGTTTACCTAAAGTGATCATTTTTTCCACTACAGAACGAAGTTCTTTTGCACGAGTTTCTGTCGTTTGGATGCGCTCGTTGATAATTAAATCAGTAGCTAAGTCACGTAACATAGCTTTACGTTGCGCACTTGTACGGCCTAATTTTCTGTATGCCATTCGTAGTTCCCTCCTTTGTTCATGGGTTTAAATCCTCAGTCGTCTTTACGTAAACCTAAACCTAATTCCTCAAGTTTATGTTTAACTTCTTCTAAGGATTTACGTCCTAAGTTACGAACTTTCATCATATCT
>NZ_FNUW01000059.1:0-10964 GCF_900108285.1 Bacillus sp. ok061
TTATCCACTACTATAACTTCGTAACCGCTATTTAGTAATTCTACACATGTATGACTACCAATATATCCTGCTCCACCTGTTACAAGTACTGCCATAATTACAAACCTCCCCATTACTACATATCCTTATAATAAGCATGTAAACATTAACCTAGCTAGAATTTAAAATAGCTAGGTTAATAAAAAATTTCTTTATTTATAAAAATTAGTCTTACAGATTCTCATCCTATAAATTACCCACTAATTATAAAGAAACTTTTTCACGAACTACAGCTGGTCTTCCTACTGAATAATAGTCTACATTAAACTTCTTTACATATTCTAAACCATGACAATTACGACCATCAAAAATAATAGGTTGCTTCATTAATTTAATATACTGTTCAATAGGGAATTCTTTTATATCATCCCATTCAGTTACAATAATTGTTACATCGGCATTTTTAACTGCCCCTTCAACAGAAGACACATATTGAACCTCATTAGGTAATATTTTCTTTGCATTTTCAGTAGCAATTGGATCATAAGCTACGACCTTCGCACCCATTTTTACTAAATCGTTTGCAATAACAATAGATGCCGCCTCTCTCATATCATCAGTATTTGGTTTAAAAGCTAAACCAAGCATAGCCACTTGCTTTCCTTCCATATCACCTAATACATTTTTTATTTTTTCAACGAGCGATGCCTGCTGATTATTATTTACTGTAATAACTGATTTTAACAAGTCAAAATCATGATCTACATTACCAGCAATTTGTATTAAAGCATGTGTATCTTTTGGGAAACAAGAACCACCATATCCAATACCAGCTTTTAAAAATTGTGTACCAATTCTTTTATCTAATCCCATACCATTAGCTACATGCTCTACATCCGCACCTAATTTTTCACAAATATTAGCAATTTCATTAATAAAACTAATTTTTGTAGCCAAGAAAGCATTTGCTGCATATTTAATCATTTCTGAACTTCTAATTGTTGTTTTAAAAACAGGAACATTAAAGGGTTTATTCACTTCTTCCATAGCCTCGGCAGTTTTAACATCATCAGTCCCAATAACAATACGATCTCCATAGAAACTATCGTGAATTGCAGAACCCTCTCTTAAAAATTCAGGGTTTGATACCATGCTAATTTTCACATTTGCTTTTAAATTTTGCTGAATTAAATTTTTCACATGATCATTTGTGCCAACTGGAACTGTACTTTTAATTACTACAATCAAATCTTTTTTAAGGTTATTAGCAATATCCAAAGCGACTTGCTCAATATATTGTAAATTAGCTGAACCATCTGCTTGCTGCGGTGTACCAACTGCTATATAAATAACATCTGCTTCTTCAATCCCTTGACGACAATCTGTTGTAAATAACAATCTATTTTCTTTAATGTTTTTACTCATTAAATCATCTAAACCTGGTTCATATATTGGTGAAATACCTTTTTTCATTCTTGCAACTTTATTTTCATCAATATCAATACAAGTCACGCGATGGCCAATATCCGATAAACAAACCCCCGTCACTAGTCCTACATAACCTGTACCAAAAATAGCAATATTCATCTTATATCCTCCTTAATTATTAACAATAAAAAAAGCCCTTTGAAGAAAGGGCTTTTTTGCTTATTTAACAAAATGTTTTACTACTCCATTCAGAGCATAATTTATAAAACACCATGCAGATTTCAGGATACTTAATCCCTCAATTTCTCTATATAATTTCCAATTCATTTTAGCCATTTTGAATTTTTTACTAGAAATAGAGTTTTCAACTTTTCTATATTTAGATAAAACTTCATCTAAGCCATAAGCAACATGGCCTTGTCTTAATATTTTCAGCCATGTTGCAGTATCCTGACGTGTTCTAATATTAGGCATTTGTACTTTCCCTAACTTCTCAATATCCAACATAACCGTTAAACAGCCGATTATCGTATTTTTTAATAATCCATTATAATTAATTTTCTCTGGAACATGCACAACCTTATCAGTGAGAATACCATCTTGATTCATAATTTGATAACTCGTAAATGAAAAAGCTATATCATTATTCTGCATAAATTCTAATTGCTTTTCAAGTTTTTCCGGTAGCCATAAGTCATCACTATCTAGGAAAGCTACATACTTTCCTTTTGCATTATTAATGCCAGTATTTCTCGCTATTGCTGCTCCACTGTTTTCTGTCAATTCAATTAACCGAATACGGTTATCTGTTTCAATTTCTTCTTTTATTAATTCACGAGTATTATCTTTTGAAACATCATCTACAATAATCATTTCCCAATTATTATAAGTTTGAGATTGTACGGAATGAATCGTCTCTTTAATAAAGGAACTTGCGTTATAAGATGGTGTAACAATTGAAATAAAAGGTTTAATATCTGATACATTCGAATCAATATCCATTTTTTTACAATACTCCTTTAAAAATCATAATAAGAGCTACTAATGCTAAAACACTAGTAGCTTAGGTAAAACTATATCTAAATATAGACTATTTTGAAGATAGCATAGACTTTCCACATTTAATTAAAAGGTTATTTTAAATACAACTTAAAAACTTCATTAATGTACCTTGTAAATCACAATGCTTTCACATCTCAATTAATCCTCTATATTATTATAAACCTCAAGCATAATCCTTACACTTTCTTTCCAACTGTACTTAGAGCTTACAAGTTCTCTACCGTTTTCTCCAAACTCTTTTCTTAATTCTGGGTTTAATGCTAGTTCATATAACCTCTCAGATAGCTCTTTTGAATTTCCTGCATCGACTAGATATCCAGTTTCCCCATGTAATACGACTTCTGGTAATCCTCCTACATTTGAAGCAACAACTGGAACCGCACAAGCTGAAGCTTCTAAAGCTGCAACCCCAAAGCTTTCTGATAAACTAGGGATGCAAAAGATATCTATTTCATTCAAATAATTAGGGATTTCTACATTTGGAATATTCCCTATAAACTCTACATGATTTTCTAACTCAAGTTCCTTGACTAATGAATTTAATTCCTCTCTCTGACTTCCCTCACCAATAATAATTAATTTTAAATTATCGGCTATATTATTATATCCCTGGATTTTTAATTTCTTTTTTAATTCACTTACTGCTCGTATTAAATAATCAATCCCATATACCTTCTCTAGTTTTTTTGCAATTCCTATACAAAGCTGATTATTTTCATTATTACTCTTATTATCATTCGCCCTAAATAATTGGGTATCAATACCAAATGGTGTAATGTATATTTCCTTATTATAATCTAAGTATTTTTCTGTCTCTTTTTTCATATCATGGCTTGTTGAAGTAATATATTTTGCATGGCTCAAATTTTTCTTTAATATTCGTCTATTTACTTCCCTTTTATTAGGAAATAAATACACATCACTTCCCCAAACAGACAAGATTGTTGGTTCAAATTTAGCTAATCGAGCTAAAGTTCCATAACCACTTGCATAATGTACATGTAAGAAATCTGGACTATATTTTCTTAATACAGATTTTAAAGCCCATGCATTTAAATAATAACCATATCCCTTTTTAAAAGGTAACACCTCTATCTTGACATTAGAATCTATCTTATCCATATCAGGTTCATGCATAGTGACTAGGGTAACATCAAATTGATTTTCAACTAATGCATTTACCCATCGAACAGTATGAATATTTGATGCAGGGGCTAAATAGCATATTTTTTTCATTATTTTACTCCTTTGAGGTATTTTTTTCGAATTAAACCTCCACTAAATCCTAAGGAAATAATTATCCATTGCATTATACCAATTGCTAAATTATTTTGAATTAAAGTTACTTCAAATAATTGATGTATTATTATAGCAATTAAAGCTGCTCCTGAAATTCTAGAATTAGCATAATGACCATAACGACACAGATACAACCAAAGACAATAGAATAAGATTAACAAAAGTCCTACTCCTAATATTCCTGACTGTAATATAATTTCTAGATACATGTTATGTGCTGACATACCACCATTAAATCTCATATCAAAGCTATATCCTAATAATGGATTTTCCATTGCTGAATTCAATAGATCTTTCCAAACAAGCTGCCGTCCAGAGAATAATGATTTTCCAGTTAATTCCAATAACTTACTATTCCATTCTAGTGCAAAGTCATATTCTGGCAATCTAGGATACCAGAAGCTAAATAACATACAAAAAGCTAAAACAACACATATATATATATGTGTTAAAATTTTTCTTTTGCAAAGAAAATCCCATATATAGTAAGTTACAAAAAAGACAGCAAGACTAATCCAAATGGATCTAGCTTGGCTATAAAAAATTAATATTATTGAAAAAAAAGACACACAAAGAAAATATAAATTACCCATTCGCTCTGTTTTAAAATAATTCACTCTAAATATAAAAAATATATACAAATAGAATACTGTTGCCCCCAAAGTGTTAGGGTTTGTATATAATATATTACTCATTCTTCCATTAGTAGCAACATCTAATATATAACAAATAACCACATATGCTATTCCAAATATAGACATATACTTTATTATATTTTCAGTTAAATTATAAATTGTTAAAGAAATAAAAAGTATGTTAATTAACAACAGTTCGCTAAATATATAGACACCTTTACTACTTGGATGATCTAGCAAACTAAAGAATGAAGAAATCGTAAAAGCAATAAACACAACATATATATATATTTTTCTCGATCCTACTCTAAAATTAATTGATAGTAAAGATAATAAAAAAAACGCTCCCATACCGAAAATAGACAGTAAACTAAGGAAGCCTAGTTTATTTAAGACCGGTATACCACTATTATTTAAAATAGCACAAATAATAAACATACTTAGTAATATTGATAGTATTTTATTTGATACTTTTTCTACTTCAGTAGAAGAAATAATATTTTCCAATCACTTTTACCCCCAGCATACGATACGACTTAGTATCCTTATAAAAATTTACTCACTTATTATTTTCTTCTCATATTCTGAAACAATTTTATATATCCATATTATAAATACAATACAGCTTAATGAACCAATCAGTGATAACCATGGTAATAATGTATAGATGTCTTTACTAAAGAAAGGAATAGCTATTATAGTTGATATCGTCATAACTGTTTGAATAAATGAATAAACTAAAGCATTCCTCTGCTTATTTAACACAACAAATGTCTGTACAATGGGTGAACTCATAAAATTAAAAAATAACCAAGGTGATAATATTTGAACATAGCTTCCAGCCTCTTTCCAACTTTGACCAAAAACAAAACTAAAGATTACGTCTCCCTCAAGCCCCAAAATAAGAAATAATGGAAGTGCAACTAATAACAATCTAAATATAATTTTGTTCATTAATGGTTTAATGGCTTGTTTATCATTATAATATTGAGAAGCTCTATTCAAATAGACTTGTCCAACAGCAGATCCAATAACTGCTAATGGTGCCCTCAATACTTTCCATGCAAATGAATATAATCCTAAAACAGCACTTCCATAAAATATACTGATTAAAAATAATAACCCATTATTCATAATTACATCCATAAATGCATGAATAGAATTATACATTGGCATATCTTTATATTTTTTTGCAACCTTTATTATACTTCTGGAACCTTTTAACTGAAAATTGATTTCAAAAAAGTTATTACTTCTTCGATTCTTTAAGTATATATAAGATGCTATCACTGACAATATATGTGCAATAACTAATCCATTACCACCTATTTTATAAAAAGCTATTGATAAGACAGAAAATAGTAGCGTCTGTATTATACGTGAATTACCCATCCCTTTATAATCGTTACTTCTATTGCTTAAATAATAATATGTTTGATATAAACCCGTAAATAAAACAAATATAAACAAACCTAAAAATAACTTATTTCCTTCATTAGAAATACTATTATAAATTAAGGTAGCAAATAATATTATAGTAGATATCATTAAACTGGAGGATATGCATAGTTTTTTTAAGCTATCAGCTTCTTTTTCATCTTTAGGTAGTAAAATAGCCATTTCATATCTCATTGTAGCAAAAAGGCCTAACGATGTTCCTATTGTCAGAAATAAAGTATATAATCCAAATTCACTTGGGCTATAAACTCTGGTGATAATTGGAGAAAATAAAAATGTAATAGCATGAGCAATTGTAGTACCTGTTAATAACTTCATAGCATTTTTAACAAAATCATTTTTCAACAAATTCTATTCCTCAAATCTTTACTCTTTTTATTTATTATATTCAATCTAAATTTAAGCAATTAGAGAATTTATTATATCATCTAGCGCCATCGCCAGTGATTACAACTCTAACTGTTTTAATAATAATTTTAAAATCTAAAATTATACTTGCATGATTGATATAATAAACATCTAAGTTTAATTTTTCTTTCGGGGTAATTTCATATCCACCATTGACTTGTGCCCACCCAGTCAATCCTGGTTTGACTTCTAATCTTTTCTTAAACCCAGGTATATCTCTTTCAAATTTCTCTGTAAATATCGGTCTTTCCGGTCTTGGTCCGACAAGAGACATATCACCTTTTAAAATATTAAATAATTGCGGTAATTCATCAATTCTTGTTTTACGAATAAATAATCCTATTTTTGTAACACGTGGATCATTCTTTTCTGCCCATTTTGCTCCATTTTTTTCTGCATCATTCCGCATGGAGCGTAATTTTATAACTTTAAATCTCTTCCCATTCAATCCTAATCTTTCTTGCAGGTAAAAAGGAGACCCTGGAGATTCTAAAATAATAAGTATACTAAATATCAATATAACAGGCATCAATAGAATTAATCCTACTAAAGAAAACATAACATCTAATAAATACTTAATTCCTAAATAGATTTTAGATTGATTACTTTCTACTTGAATAGTTTGAGTATCAGGTGTAATTTGATAATCCCTCGCTATATTTTCACCAGTTTTCATATTCCCTCTCCCCTACAATTATTTGATCGCTTCTTTATGTACTAGTTCAACCATATATTTTATGAGTTGTTCTTTTAATTCTTTTTGTTGCAGTGCCATTTCAATTGTAGTCCTAATAAACCCAAACTTTTCCCCAACATCATAACGAGTACCTTCAAAGTCATACGCAAACACACGTTGCATTTCATTTAAACGCTGAATCGCATCTGTCAACTGAATTTCTCCACCAGCACCTGTCTGTTGATCTTCAAGAAACATAAATATTTCCGGTGTTAATACGTAACGACCCATAATTGCTAAATCGGATGGTGCTGTTCCTTCTGCTGGTTTTTCTACAAATTGACGCACTTGATAACTGCGGCCATTTCGCTCAATTGGATCGATAATGCCGTAACGGTGTGTTTCATTTTCTGGCACTGTTTGTACACCAATTACAGATGATTGTGTACCTTCATATTGATTCATTAATTGACGCAAGCATGGTGTTTCTGCCTGCACAATATCATCACCAAGTAATACCGCAAACGGTTCATTTCCAATAAATTTACGAGCACACCATACTGCATGTCCAAGTCCTTTTGGTTCTTTTTGCCTTATGTAGTGAATATTAATTTTTGAAGATGCTTGCACTTTTTCAAGCATTTCATACTTGCCTTTTTCCAAAAGGTTTTGTTCTAATTCAAAAGAGTGATCAAAATGATCCTCAATAGCACGTTTACCTTTTCCAGTAACAATAATAATATCTTCAATTCCTGATTCTATCGCTTCTTCTACTATGTATTGAATTGTTGGTTTATCAACGATAGGTAGCATTTCTTTCGGCATCGCTTTCGTTGCTGGCAAAAACCTTGTCCCAAGACCAGCAGCTGGAATTATCGCCTTTCTTACTTTTTTCAATTATAGTCCCCCTGCATCCTTATATTTATATGTAACAATAACAAAAACCCTACCTATAGAGTTATTTTTATAACTCTATAGGTAGAGTTTCTAGTAAAAATAAATTATGGGCATCCAACCCATCCTCACGCCATACTCCCGACGACAAGCGTCTAAGGTAGGTTGAAATATAATTTCTACCCACAGCACGACCGAGTGCCTCCGTTGATAACGGTTAGGAGACATCACCAATTCTTTATTTAAAAAATACCGAATAATTTTTTGCGGCGAATTTGTTCTGGATCTTCTTTATAAATTGCTTTCCCGCTAATTAATAAGTACGGATTCTCTTTTAAATCACTCATAACACTCGTTCCAAATTCTTTCTCAATTAGTTCATAGCTTTCCGCTAAATGAAATCCTCTCGATGTCGTGTTATGTGCATCTGAAGCAATCATATGTGTTAAATTATGTTCTACAAGTTGAAGTGAAAACTTTTTAATTTTTTTACCGAAGTTCCCTAATAAACTACCTGCCGTTACTTGCGTTAATGCCCCTTTATTTACAAGGTTATATAACTTATCTGGCCGCTCGATTAACTCGGCATTACGTTCCGGATGAACAATAATTGGAATCATTCCTTTTACACGTAGTTCATATAATAGGTGTTCAGCATAACGAGGTACGTGATTCGATGGGAATTCAATGAATATGTATTTATTTGTTTCATTTAAAGTAACAATTTTACCAGCTTCATAGTCTTCTAATAAATCGCCATATAACCTAATCTCCTGCCCCGGTAAAATGGTAAGTGGAATATTGTATTGTTGTAGTTCATCATTTAGTTGTTTTACGTGATGAATAACTGAGGTATATTCATTTATATATTTGCCATTTTGATGGTGCGGCGTTGCGACAATTGTATGTATTCCTTCTGAAACGGCTTGTTGTGCCATTGTTAAACTATCTGTTATTGTCTGTGCACCGTCATCGATACCAGGTAAAATGTGACAATGTAAATCTATCATTTGTTTCATCCTCCCTCTCTCCTATAAAGATCTTTTTTCCCTTGAATATGAGATATCGCTCATATTCAAGGGAAAAAAGGAGATATGTTTTTACCATATCTCACTTTAAAATTAGTTTGCACCGTAGTAATAATATAAGCCCTCTTCACGTTCACGGTCATTTAGAACAACGCCTAACAATTTACCTTTAGCCGATTCTAACAATCCTTTTGCTTTTACTGCCGTTTCCTTTTCTGTTGATTCACTACGAACAACAAGAATAGAAGCATCGCATACATTTGCCATAATTTGCGCATCGGTTACAGCTAAAATTGGTGGCATATCAAAAATAACTAAATCATACATACTGTATGCTTGTCCAAGAAGTTCTTTCATTGATTTTGAACCTAACAATTCTGCCGGGTTTGGTGGGATTGGACCACAAGCTAAAAAGTGTAGATTGTCTACAGATGTCGTTTGTACACATTTTTCTAAACGTTCACTATGTGTTAATACGTTCGTGAGTCCAAAAATATTATCTACTTGGAACATTTGATGCATTGCTGGTTTACGCATATCTGCATCAATTAATAATACTTTTTTTCCTTGTTGAGCAAACACAACTGCCATATTCGCTGTCGTTGTCGTTTTCCCTTCACTTGGGTTCGCAGATGTTACCATTAATGAATGTAAATTCGTATCAACAGCTGCAAATTCAATATTCGTTCGAATATTACGATATTGTTCTGAAATTGGTGATTTCGGTTGTTGATGAGCAATTAATTGACGGCGTTGACGATGATTTTTTTTCTTTTTAAATAAATTAAGAGCCAATTGTTTGTCCCCTCACTTTTCTTGATGATGGAGCGTGTGATTTCACGTTCAATGTTTCTTCATCCATACGAGCTACAATACCTAATACTGGTAAACCAAGTAAATTTTCTACATCTTCTTCTTTTTTCACTGTGTTATCTAAGTATTCGAGTAAGAATGCAAGACCAACCGAAGCCATTAAACCAACAATAAAAGCAATTGCTATATTAAGCATAGGAGCTGGTTTAATCGGAGATTGATTTTCTGCAACTTCTGCTTTAGATATTACTGTTACGTTATCAACGTTCATAATTTTTGCAACTTCGCCTTTAAATACATCTGCAGTTGCATTAGCGATATCACGAGCTATTTTAGGATCTTTATCCTCAGCTGTTACAGCGATTACTTGTGAATCCTTTTCATTAGCAACATTAACCTTTTTTGTTAACTCTTGCGCTGTCATATTTAAATTTAATTTTTCATTCACTTGTTCTAAGATTACTGGGCTTTTAATAATAACCTTATATGTATTCGTTAATTGAATATTCGTTTGAATTTCACCAGCTTGGAACATTGCCCCCTCTTGTTTCTTCTGGTTAACAAGAATTTGCGTCGAAGATTGATAGATTGGTGTCATAAAGAAGAAGCTAATAATAGCACTTACTATTGCTGCACCAAAGGCGATTACGAGGATCATTGCTAAACGTTTTTTAAAAATATGAAATAACTCTTTTAAACTAATTGTTTCTTCCATAAGTTCCTCCAACTTTCTAAAATTTACACATAGGAAAAATTATAACATATAAATCTTACATTTTTTATTTTTAATAATTCAGTTCTATATTTGTTCACAAGAAACAAGTTTAATCTTACAAAATAATCTTAAATATGACAACACATTCCAATGATTTTCCAAATTTTTTATCATATCACGTTTTTTATGCTATGTAACTTGAGAAATAAATTTCAAAATGAGAAAAAAAGCCAACAAGTATTTCTGAAGTGCACCCCAATTGTTAGACACAGCCTAACAATTGGAGGTGCATTTTTTATGGCTAAATTTTCTTCAAAAGAAAAAATCCAAGCGGTGAAACGATATTTAGATGGTACAGAAAGTGGAAAAACAATTGCTAAATCTATAGGAGTTAACCCTAGCGTACTTCGTGAGTGGATTAGACGATATGAGTCTTCAGGTGAAAAGGCCTTTGAAAAGTGCTATACATTCTACCCAGCCCAGTATAAACTAGATGTACTTTATTATATGAATGAACACGGGACATCTATCAGAGAAACAGCGGCACTTTTCAATATACCGTCTTATGA
>NZ_FNUW01000058.1:0-11189 GCF_900108285.1 Bacillus sp. ok061
ATAAGACGGTATATTGAAAAGTGCCGCTGTTTCTCTGATAGATGTCCCGTGTTCATTCATATAATAAAGTACATCTAGTTTATACTGGGCTGGGTAGAATGTATAGCACTTTTCAAAGGCCTTTTCACCTGAAGACTCATATCGTCTAATCCACTCACGAAGTACGCTAGGGTTAACTCCTATAGATTTAGCAATTGTTTTTCCACTTTCTGTACCATCTAAATATCGTTTCACCGCTTGGATTTTTTCTTTTGAAGAAAATTTAGCCATAAAAAATGCACCTCCAATTGTTAGGCTGTGTCTAACAATTGGGGTGCACTTCAATCGTTGAGGCTGGCTCTTTTTTTACTCTATTAAACTACTGAAAAATGACATAGTAAATGAAATTATATCAACGATTTTTCAAATATATCTATCGTAACCTACAATATATCAACGATTTTTCGAATATATCTATCGTAACTTATAATATATCAACGATTCGACAAGAGATATCGATTTACCGACAAATTTTGACGTTAAAAGTACTTTAATATTAAAAAGGCGGTCCAAAATTTGGAACGCCTCCTATCTTCCCTATTCCACACAAGTAAACTGCGTCCAAGCTCCTACATAATTTAGTAAGAATAACTCCTCTTCCGCAATTGTACCGACGATATTTTTCCGTTCATCTATCGGCATTTCTTTTAAAATGATTTGCAGTTCACCTTTATACTTTCCGAATGAGTTATTACCAATTACAACTTGCCCTCTTTCCTGCAGCACACTTTCACGCACTGGGAAGTCATAGTCTTTGTACTTTTTACGTACTTCTGTAGAACGTACCATATACTCTGTTATGTCGCCGCGTCTTACGTGTAATTCTTGCAGCGTCGCTCTCTTCTCTACTTCAGTCGCTTCGTCTACAAAGTGCACTTTTAGCTGTAACATGTAGCGATTTAAGTTTCCTAGTTTCTCTAACTCTTCCTCACTCGCATAAGCATTTCCGATAATGACATCATCGATTAGCCCTGTTGCCCATAAATGCTTCGCTTGTACTTCAATTGGTAAATTACGATGCTCTTCTAACGTACATAATCCGTCGTTAATATCCCATGGACCGATGTTTGCGGCATGTGATGTAATAAAGGCTGCACTGCGAATACCATGCTTTTTAAAGCGTTCACTGCAGCGAATGAAATAATCGTACGGAAGACCAGTGAATTTTTGCGGATAAAAATTATGGCAACCAATTAAAGCTGATTTATTTGCTTGATGCGAAAGAATATTTTCTAAGTACGCAATATCGTTACTTACATTTAACTCAATTTGTAAACCGTACGGATTATTCGTCATTTTCGCTTCCGTTAACCCGTCAAAGCCTACATCTAAACGAATACCGTCTGCGCCTAACTCTGCGAAGAATGATAGATCGCTATAACTAATACCAAGCTGATCAAACACAGCCGGAGCTACATCTAAAATAACTTCCATATTGTTATCTTTTGCGTGATTAATAATCTCTTTAAATTCAGCTACAATTTCTTCTTTCGGACGATTCACAGATAACAAACAAGTAAATATTCTTGAAAAACCGTGTCGTGCCGCTACGGAAATATAAGCCATATCTTTTTCTTTCGTTGAATGTTCTGGATAAAGTGAAATCCCTAATTTACGCTCCATGCTTTTGCATCTCCTTCACACGTTGTATTAATGCCATGCTCGTAAATCTATATTTTGCAGATAAACACGTTGCACATAAAATTGTCGGTACAATAATTACGTACGGTGATTGCAATCCTAACATTACATATGCACCCATTGAACAACCGATTAATAAAACTGATACTAGTAGTAACACTAATAAAGATTTACTTTGTACCCATTTCGAATAATGGGCAATACACTGTCCGATCACGAATGTAATTAAGATGATAATTGCTCCGAGCATTCTGTTTTCTCCTCTCCTGCTAATTGTTGTTTCTCATACATTTTGAAGAATGGATAGTAAATAACGAATGAGATCGCAAAGTTAACAAGTACAAGTACACCAGCCATAATTGTCCAGTCCGTGCTAATAATCGCTGCAATTGGTGCTAACATCGTAAATGGCAGTTTCGCCATCATGAGTGGAATCATACCTGAAACAACTGCGAAATATGATACTGTCGTTGTCACTAGCGGTGTAATAACGAACGGAATAATTAAGATTGGGTTCATTACAATCGGAGCCCCGAAAATAATTGGCTCGTTAATATTGAATAAACCTGGTACGAATGATAATCTACCTAACTCTTTTAGGAACTTAGATTTAGAGAACATAAACATAATTACTAAAGCTAACGTTGATCCTGATCCGCCAATCCATACGAACCATTGAATGAATTGCTCTGTAAATAAGTTTGGTAACTGATGTGCATTTCCTGTAGCCGTGAACACTTCCATATTTTCAAGAATTGCTGAATCCCACATCGGACGAATGATTGGTCCTAAAATCGCCGGTCCATGTATACCAAATGACCAGAAGAACACGATTAAGAATACTGTTAATAAACCACCGAATAAGTTATTTCCTACTAGTACTGATTTTAATGGTGCGATTAAGTATGTAATTGTTGTATTTACATCGAATTTCAAACCGTAGCGAATGCCCCAGAATAAAAGAATAACTACTAATGTTGGAATTAATGCTGCAAACGAATTTGAAACTGCTGGTGGTACACTGTCTGGTAATTTTATTGAGATATTATGCTTAATCATAAAATGATAAATTTCTACTGCAATTAATGCTGTAACAATTGCGCCGAATAAAGACGTTGCACTTAATGTTCCTACTGAAATATATCGACCTGCATCAATAACACCTGGTACAGCTTTCGTAATTTGAATTGGTTCAACTGATGCTAGTAAAAAGGCGAGTACAGATAGTAGCCCTGCACTTAATTGATTGAGCTGATAAAAGTTCGCGAGCGAAGCCCCTACACCAAACGCTGCGTATAAGGCCATTAGTCCTACTGTAAATCGGAATGGAATATCTAAAATATGGCGAAACGGTGCAATCCATTCCATATATGCATCAATTGGTAAATTTAAAAAGATAACGAAAAATGACCCGACGATCGTTAACGGTAATGTAGAAATAACCCCATTTCGAATTGCCAATAAATGTCGTTGTCCTGCAATCTTTTGCGTTGTTGGCATAATCTTTTGTTCCATAAAACTCATAAACCCATTCATCAATAGCCCTCCTCTTTCTCTCTACTATAAAAGAATGAAATAAACTTTATAACATTATAATGTTTATATTTAAAAAGATATAATTATACTAAGACTAATTGTTCTGCTTGCTTCAGTACTTTCAAACCATCACACATGCCATAATCTCGTTGGTCTATAATTGCAACTGGTATGTTGTATGAGTTTGCAAGAAACTCTACAGCTGGAAATAAATATTTCACTTGTGGACCAATTAAAACGACATCAGCTTCCTTAATTTCAAGTTTCACGAGTTCTGAATCAACCGCCTTAATTTTATAATTCTTCCCCTGTTTCTTTGCCTCTTCTTGCATTTTTCTTACGACCATACTCGTTGACATACCTGCTGCACAACATAATAAAATATACATCTTATACTGTCACTTTCTCTTCCACTCGTTTATGAAGAGTAATAAATTCTTCAGCTAGTTCTTTCACTGTAATTGCATTCATTAAATGATCTTGTGCGTGCACTAACAGTAAACTGATTTCTGCATGATTTCCTCTTGCCTCTTCTTGAATTAAATCCGTTTGAATACGATGAGCTGCTGAAATTTCTTCACTAGCAAGTTCCATCTTTTCACCCGCATTCTCAAAATCTCCTTGTCTTGCAAAAGCGATTGCTTCAAGCGCCGCGCTTCTCGCGTTGCCACCATGTAAAATTAACGCAAATGGAGTTTGCATATCAGTCATTTTAAATTCCCCCAAGCTATATGTTTTCTATATTTTTATCTTATTATGAAAACGCATACAATTAAACATAAAAAACTTCCGTTATGTAACGGAAGTTTTTATATACTTTTTCAAAATGATAATAAAATCTCTTGAAAATCTTCAATCACCTCGGTCTGAGTTAGCTTCTCTATCACACTTTGACTAGACATAATATCATATAAAAAATCATAAAGCCTTTGCAAATCTTCATTATTATTGCGCTTTACACTAAATAAAATAATTACTTGTACTTTTTTATCTCCCCAATCAACAGCCTTTTCAAGTGTGCAAAACATCAAAAAAGTTTCCTCACTTAATAACTGCATCGGATGCGGGATTGCAACTGAATTCCCAACCGCTGTCGGAGACGTATTTTCTCTTTCCATAACAGAAGCATAAAAGTTTTCTTGTACATAATGTTTCTCAGCAGCTTTCTCACATAAAAACTGAATAACATCCTCTTTCGTAGAAGCACTATGATTTAAGAAAATTAAATCTTCCTTAATATAAGGCTGCACACTCGTATTCACATGCGTAAACAACCGCTGACCAATCAATTTAATCTCTTTATCATCAAATATTGAATTCACTTTTATAACTGGCACAGGCAAACCACTCGGTATATGAATCGTACTAATAATACAATCTATTTTTTCTTTATAAATATCTTCTACTTTCAATTGATAATAACCTGTAATACCTACAATCTCTAATTTATCTCGGAACTGTGATAAAATTTTATATTTCAATAGTTGTGCACTTCCTTGACCAGTCGCACAAACTAATAAGCATCTTTTCTTTTGATTCTGCTCCTGCAAACGGCTCATCGCTCCGCCGAAGTGAATAGCAATATAACCAATTTCACTTTCAGGGATCGATTCACCCGTATATTCACCAATGATATCTCCAACAAGAACCGCAATTTCAAAAGCATACGGATAATTCTTTTTCACTTCTGCCAAAAGAGGATTTCTCGTATTTAACTTATACTTCAAACGATTTAATAACGTTTTTAAATGAATACCAAATCCAAATAATAATTCTTCATCATAATAAAAAATAAGATTCCGTTCTTCCGCTACTTTAAAAAGAATATGTTGCATAAATGCATATATATCTTTTCCTAATAGCTCTTCTACATTTTCATAGCGATCTCTCGTTGTAACAGCAGTACTTAATAAATGCATCGTCACATATAATACTTCTTCTTCTGGAAATAAAAATTGTAACTCTTTCTCTAAATCTCCTAAAATCTGCTTCGCAATTGTATATTCTTTCTTTATTATAAGTTCTGATTGCTCCGCATGCAGTTCTTTCATATAATGTTGACTTTGACAACGCTTTAATGCGATTGCAATATGAATGACTAAATTATCAATTTCTATATCAGATAAATATATTGTTCCACCTTCAATATACTTTAATATAATTGAACGAATGAGTGATATATGAGGTAGCGATAAATATGTCTCCGTCTGCTCAAATTGCTCATGAAACGGAGTATGGCCATAACGCGGTAAACCATATTGTGATAAACAAGAACGAATATTAAATTCCTCTCCAACAATACGTATACCATAATACGGTCTCTTCTCAATTTGTAATTTATAGCGGCCACATATATCTGTAACATCTTTCATAATTAAATTGACCGTTGATTTGCTCACATAAATCTCTTCTGCTAATTCTGAAAGCTTCACATATCCCTCTGTCGTTAAAACACGCTGCAGAATATACGCTATTCTTTCTTCATAAGAAGTTGGGATCTTTTCCGTCTGTTTTTGAAATAGGCTCACACAAAAGTCTTCAAATTTCTTCGTTTGTATAATTTCTAATTCGTACCCAGTCCCTCTTTGCGATTCGATTTTCGCTCCGTTTTCTTCCAATATATCATTTAATAATTTTATATCCTTTTGAATCGTCTTCGTCGATACATGTAAACGGCCCGCTAAAAAAGCTCGATTTAACATCGATTTCTCTTCTAAAAACTCCTCTAAAATAGAAATTAATCGCTGATGCACCTTTGTCATAGCTCTTCCTCTCGCTCTTTATATATAAAGGGGGAAAAGCTGCTGAAATCAGTAGTTTTTCCCCTTTATATTCCCTCTATTTCTTTAACGTGAATCCAAATTTATCCCATGCTTGTAAATAGTCTAGTAAGAAAATCTCTTCTTCTACAATTCGACCAACTACATTTGTTTTTCCTGTATTCACCATATCTTTTAATGCAATTTGTAATTCGCCTTTATACTGGCCATATTGTTCATTATCAATTAATAAATCTCCACGCTTAATTTCACGCGTATTATGAGGTTTAAACTCTTCTTTTTTATATTTCACACGACTTTGTGTAGAACGAATCATATATTCAGATACATCTCCGCGATAAAAATGTGGTTCGTCTAATACGATAATTCTTTCTAGTTCTGTCGTTGTATCATATATTTCTATATCAAATGTTTGTTTCTCTTTATTTAATGCACCTAGTGCTTGTAATTCTTCTTCTGATGCATATGCGTTTGCAATAATAACATCATCAATTAATTCCGTCGCGAATAAATGCTTTGCCTGTGTTGTCATCGGTAATTCACGATGCTGCTCTAACGTACATAATCCTTCTGTTACTGGCCAAGGTCCATATGTTGCATCAAATGATGAAATAAAAGCAGCCGTTCTCATACCGTAATCTTTAAATTGTTTCGAGCATTTAATAAAATGATCGTATGATAATCCTGAATAACGATGCGGATAAAAATTATGGCAACCAATTAAATTTTCGCGATTTGGTCTATGGCTCATAATGTTATCTACATACTTCGTACCATTGCTCATATTAATCTCAATTTTCAAACCATATGGATTATAAGTCATAATTGATTCTTCTAATCCTGAGAAACCGACATCTAAACGAATACCGTACGCACCTAATTCATGGAAGAATGATAAATCATTATACGAAATACCTAATTGTTCAAAAACAGACGGACTAATATCAACTAATATCTGAAACCCTAATGCATTCGCATGAGAAATCGTTTCTTTAAATTCTTCTATAATTTTCTCTTTTTCTCCATCCACAGACAATAAACATGTGAACACACGTGTAAATCCATATTTACTTGCTAATGTTAAATACTCCTTATCTTTCTCTACTGTTGAATGTTCTGGATAAATAGAAATACCTAATCGTCTCATATGTACACGCCTCTTTCTTCATCATATTGTAAACCTTTTCAAATATATGTAGTGAAAAAGTATATCTCCCCTTCTTGTTCACTACTCTTCTGAATCCGCTTTCTTTAAAGAAAAAACAATTTCTATCATTCTTAACACCTACAAGTCTATACATCTATACTTTACATCTTTTTTTCATAGTTGTGTAGCTTTTACACAAATTTGTCAGTTTTTCGCCTTAAAAATTGTTATCCGTTTTCAAGACACCTTCCTTGACTGTTGCATTGGCCAATACATATACTCGAAAGAAAAGAGATACAGTGAAACTTTAATCAGTGAGGGGGGTGTTCATCCCCCACTGATTATTAGTTGAACCAATCGGGCATTTACGGGCAGTTGATCTCCCACCTAACTTCTTTGCTCCAGTCCGATTTTGAGGTGGGAGTTTTACTGCCCGTTAATAGCGGGAAAATTTTATATAGGGGATGAATATATGGGAGAAGCAATACTCGTAAAACGAGAACCGTTATGGACAAAAGAGTTTGTTGCTTTAATTTTTGCAAACTTATGTATGTTTTTAGGGTTTCAAATGTTAATTCCAACCTTACCTGTTTATGTGAAAGAAATTGGTGGCACAAGTTCCAATATCGGATTTGTTGTCGGCATGTTTACCGTTGCGGCACTTTTTGTTAGACCGCTAACTGGGAACGCCTTGCAAAAATTCAATAAAAAAATCATTTTAATGATCGGTACTGCTATTTGTTTACTCGCTATGGGCAGTTACCTTTTCGCCTCAACAATCTTTCTCTTGCTTGCTGTTCGTATTTTACACGGAGCTGGTTTCGGTATTACAACGACTACATATGGAACTGTCGTTTCTGATTTAATTCCCTCAGCTCGCCGCGGAGAAGGCATGGGATATTTTGGCCTTTCTGGAACAATTGCAATGGCCCTCGGTCCACTTATCGGACTATGGCTTATGCAAACATATAACTTCACAATTCTTTTTTTATGTGCATTATCGTGCACAATTGTTTCATTAATATTAACGAAACTACTTCAAATCCAAAAAACGAAACAGCCTCCACAACAATCATCTAGTACTTTTCTCGATGGATTTATTGAGCGTAAAGCTTTACTTCCTTCATTATTAATATTATGTATTACATTAATGTACGGAGGAATCGGAAGTTTTATAACACTATTTGCTACAGAAGTCGGCATAGCTGATATTAGTCTCTTCTTTTTATGTAACGCACTAGCAATCGCTGTAACTCGTCCATTCTCTGGAAAGCTATATGATGCGAAAGGCCATACATTCGTCATCATTCCGGGAGTTATTATAACGTTTACAGGCATTATTTTATTGTCGTATACGACGACAATTCCGAGCTTAATTATTGCTGCAGCATGTTACGGAAGTGGTTTTGGAGCGATCCAACCTGCACTACAAGCATGGATGATTGACCGCGTAGCACCGCATCGACGCGGCGTAGCAACAGCTACATTCTTCTCCGCATTTGACCTTGGAATCGGCGCTGGAGCGATTATATTTGGATTTATTGCTCATTTTACAAACTATGCAACTGTATATCGTTACTCCTCTCTATTACTTATTGCTTTTCTCTTCATTTACATTACAAGCATAAGAAAACAAAAGTATGGCGATAAAAACACGGAAAAAGCTGCTGGATAATTCAGTGGCTTTTTTATCGTGTTAAAAAAATTGTTTTCCCTCGTTTTACCGTTATAAAACTACATGCATTTTCCTACATATTTTTTTAACTTTCATCAAAAAATATACGATGAACTCGCAGACACTTTCCTTGATATTCAACTGAACAATACTATTCTAAAAAGTATGATTTCTTTACAAAATTAAGATTTATACAAGATGAAAACCAATAAAATACAGCTGTTTCTTTAAGGTATTGTAAACTTTTCTACCCTTTGTAAATTTAGTGTAAATTTTACTAGCAAACCGTTTACAGTGACTCAAGGTTCAGTTAATAATTACATCGTACATGAAATTTAAGGAGTGGAATGCGTGGAATATAATGTTCAAGATATGATCTTCCAGTTCATTGGTGGATTAGGTATTTTCTTATTCGGGATTAAATACATGGGCGATGGACTGCAACAAGCAGCTGGAGATCGTCTTCGCGATATTCTAGATCGTTTTACAACAAACCCACTCATGGGTGTACTAGCAGGTATGTTAGTTACGGTATTAATCCAATCAAGCTCAGGAACAACCGCTTTAACAGTCGGACTTGTAAGTGCAGGATTTATGACATTAAGACAAGCAATTGGTGTTATTATGGGTGCAAACATCGGTACGACAGTTACTGCATTTATTATCGGAATTAAAATCGGAGAATACGCTCTCCCAATTATGGCAGTTGGAGCTATCTTATTATTCTTCTTTAAAAATAAAAAAGTACATTCTTTAGGTCAAGTTATATTCGGCTTTGGTATGTTATTCTTCGGTTTGGAATTAATGAGCGCAGGTATGAAACCTCTTCGCTCCTTAGAATCATTCCAAGAATTAACGGTTAGTATGAGTGATAACCCAATTTTAGGAGTTGTTGTCGGTACAGTCTTCACTTTAATTGTACAAAGCTCAAGCGCAACAATCGGTATTTTGCAAGAATTATTCGGTCAAGGTGCAATTGATTTACAAGCTGCCCTTCCTGTATTATTCGGTGATAACATCGGTACAACAATTACAGCTGTATTAGCAGCAATCGGTACTTCTATTGCCGCAAGACGTGCAGCATTAGTTCACGTTATCTTTAATATCGTCGGTACAATTATATTTACGATTTTATTAGTACCATTTACAAGCTTAATTCAATATTTCCAAACATCATTAAACTTAAATCCAGAAATGACAATTGCATTTGCACACGGAACATTTAACGTAACAAATGCAGTTATTCAATTCCCATTCATCGCTGTATTAGCATGGATTGTAACAAAACTTATTCGCGGCGAAGACTCTGCTATTGATTTCAAACCGCAACATTTAAACCCAATCTTTATTGAGCAATCTCCAGCTATCGCTTTAACAGAAGCTCAAAAAGAAATTATCCGTATGGCTGAGTTTTCATTACATGGATTAAAAGAAGCAAACCAATTTTTAAATACACAAGACAAAAAACACGCTGACATGGCTACTCAATTAGAAGGAGCTATTAACAATTTAGATAAAAAAATTACCGAGTATTTAGTTCTACTATCTGAAAAGCCGCTTTCACCTACGGATTCTGAAAAACATTCCGTTTTAGCAGGTGTTGTTGGAGATATTGAACGTGTTGGTGATCATGTAGAAAATCTTGTAGAACTTGTAGATTTCCAAATTTCAAATCGTGTTTCACTATCAGACGAAGCATTAGGTGAATTAAACGAAATGCTGGAATTAACGATTTCAACACTGCAAGACTCAGTTGAAGCTTTAACAAACTTCGATACTGAACTAGCTCAAACTGTTATTGCAAAAGAACGCAAAATCGACCAAATGGAACGTGTTCTTCGTAAACGTCACGTATTACGTCTAAACGAGCGTAGCTGTTCAGGTGATGCAAGTATCATCTTCGTCGATATGGTAAGTAACTTAGAACGCATTGGCGATCACGCTGTAAATATTGCTGACGGTGTTTTAGGTGAACAAGGAAAAATCAATTTAAAACAATCATTATAATGAAGAAAAGAGACGCTACATTAAGCGTCTCTTTTTTCAGGCTGTGGAGAAAGTCTTCTCCACAGCCTGTTTTTGTGTCTGAACCTCTTTTTATGTGTCAACACTGATAAAAAGAGGTAAAGGAGAGATTTTTTATGATGGGTGCTTTAAAAAATCATCGTGATGAACGTGTATCTGTTTCTGTAGAAGAGTTGGTTCCACAAGATCATTTCCTTCGTGCGATCGAAGCGACAATTAGTTTTGATTTTATTGAAGAGAAGTTACGCCCTTATTACTGTGAAAACAATGGACGTCCGTCAATCCATCCTATCGTTTTATTTAAAATGATGTTTATTGGATATTTTTACGGTATTCGTTCGGAGCG
>NZ_FNUW01000057.1:0-11282 GCF_900108285.1 Bacillus sp. ok061
TCTTCATTTGGTGTGCCATATGCATGAGAGCCAAAAAGGATGATTTTTTGGACAGAAGATACAGTTTCACGAATCTTTTGCACCAATAGGTCCAATTCTCTTTGTACCTCTTCGTTAATCCGAATCACCCCTCGGATAATGTAATTAAATTGACGTTTAAGTATATTATACATGCGTTTCTCTTCTCCCTGCTATTATATATATTTTTTTTATTGTTTTCTTGTTTTCCAACGTTTTGCAATGCTTGATAATATTCATACACCTGCCTGAAGTGTTATAAGAGACTATCGTCTGAACTACTATTCTCTCTTTTACTTACTAAAACAATATATGGTACAAGCTTTTTCCCTTCTGCAATATCGATAATAATGCTCATTTTAGATATCCCCCTAGTTTTGTTTTGAAAGTGTATTCTCTAAGTTTCTTAGGTATGAAATTGATAAATTTGAAATCCTATGTACGGTGTACAAGTTAAATGAATGTATTAATAGTATTGATGCAGCATGAATAACTCCTTCCTTCTGCACAATAGAAATAACATATTGAAGTAAATTCGCCTGCTTAATAAGTGTATGTATATATACTGAATGGGCATTTGAATCTATATAAGTATCATTCCTCTGACCTTCAATTGCTTCATATATTTGATTTATCTCTAATTTGCACATAAATTGAAATAGCTTATAGTCATGATGCGATTCCTCTAATATTGGCTTAGCCTTTTTAAGCAGTAACATGTAATGTTTAATATTTGTAAGCATTGCGATTTGGATAGTTTTAAATGTCATCATAAAAAAAGAAGAAGACATCATAATATGCCTTCTTTACGCCCCCTTAGATATTTATTTTAGAAACCTTACCCCACTTAATTTATACTCTTTGCTAATTCTTGGTACTGATTAATCACCTGCAAATATGAACTTTGGATGAATATGGTAAAAGTTAGTTACCCTATTTCTATGAATTTATTCAAAAAAGACATTGAACTAGGTTGTCCAATGCCTTCTCTCTTCTTACATATTTGTGTACTCGAAGTACAATTTTTCCGGCTTTCCATACTTATTAATTTCATCCTGATATACGACAGCTAATTGCTGTGACATTTCCAAGTTCTCCATATAGGATAATGAAGTAACTGCTTCTATTTTTTCTTTAATGTTATTAGGAATAACTGAATAAGATAAGCTATCCATTTTACTCCCTAATTTAGTTTCTGTAGCAGCCTCGTAATAAATCTCAGTAATTAGAACTTCATTATCATCTGGATCGTACATATACCCTCGATTAACTGTAATCATATTATATGACTCCTCTCTGGTTTACAAATCCTAATCTCTAGTGTTTTTAGCATTGCAACAAGTACCCTACTTCTATATACATTCTCTAGTTTATAAATTTTTATATTCCACTCTTTATCTAGTTTACTATGAATTAGAAATTAATCTCTTTCTTTTATGTCAAATTCAAAAACCTTTAACAATAATAAGAAACGCTGTAAACTTAGTGCTGTTATATACATTGTTTTTTATTGGTATTACCTGTGTACTTAACTTTTAAACATTTAGGTACCTTACACAATCGCAGACAGGATATATTTCTGTTAAATAAAGGCCCATTGTTTCATGGTTATTATGAGTACTAATAACTCTCATATTCTTTTTCTTATGCCATACTTTGTAAAATTGCATATAATCTCTCCTCTAAATGAAACAAAAAAGCACAATAGGTGTACTTTTTTATTTCGCATATTATTAGCCCCGAAGGTCTACGTACAAGTAATTCCTAACTTAAAGACAACACAAAAAGGGCTTCTTTAAGTCGATTAAAAACGTGCATAGCAAAATAAGCTATATATACACTAATCGGCTCAAAGAAGCCCTTTCACAATTGAAACAAGACACAAAACTTGCTTCTACAACTCAACCACAACACAATAAGGTGTGGGAATAAACGGAATCAATTAAACAATAAATATACGTTTATATTAATCTATTTTTATATAATATTCAATTGTTTTTAATGGAATGAAGATAAGAAGGGACCTTCTATGCAGTTGTTATATATATTAATAATAGCTCCCTTGTTTCTCCTGCTGAAAATCCCCTCTTATTTTCAGTTCTTAGTATTAGTCCATGTACTGCATTTCAAAATATAGTTTTTCTGGCTTTTGATTTTGGTCTAAATAACAAAGTATTTCTTGAATCATTTCTTCTTTTACTTCTATACTTTCCATATAAGACATACTTGTGTTTTCTTGGATCTTTTCAAAAATAGAAGTAGGTAGTTTGTCTGCAGAAAACACACCTATTTTGCTGCCTAATTTTTGTTCAGATGCAGCGTTGTAGAAAATTTCGTTCACAATGACCTCATTATCATCTGGATCGTACATGTAGCCTCTTTGTATACGTAGCAATGTGTTACCCCTTTCTTATATATTCCTTTACGCGAAAAAATATATTTATATATATTGTTTTTTCTGTATAAAGGTGTCAAAGAATATTATTTCGTAAAATCCGTACTTTGTATAGAGGTAGATACAGGATTATTAGTTTTCTTAATTCTTTTTGGAATATTGCGTCCTTTTTTAAACATTTCTTAAAAAAAAGAGAAGCTCATATTCTTTTACGAATGGCTTCTCCGAGAAAATGTTACTCCTTTCTTTTTAAACAAAGTTACACCCACCACATCTGTGAAGGATTTTCCTCAATTAAAATAGATTGAAGATTCTTTGTGGCACGTTTAAATCCTTCTTGAATAGACATGAGTGGATCTTCGTGTTCAATACTTACAACATAATCATATCCATATGTACGAAGTGCACTCATCATTTGCGACCATTCATCTAAGCTATGGCCACAACCAACAGAACGGAACGTCCAAGCTCTTGTTTTCACTTTACCGTACGGCTGCATGTCTGTTAAACCATACATATTCACATTTTCTTGATCAATGTAAGTGTCTTTTGCATGAAAGTGATAAATTGCATTTTCTTTCATTAATAACCTAATAGCAGCGATAGGGTCAATTCCTTGCCACCATAAATGGCTAGGGTCTAAGTTAGCACCTATTGCATCACATGTCTCTTCACGTAGTTTTAGTAATGTATATGGTGTATGTACTAAGAAACCACCGTGAAGTTCTAAACCAATTTTCACACCATGTTCTTGTGCAAATTCACCAACTTGTTTCCAATAAGGAATGAGCTTTTCTTCCCATTGCCATTTTAAAATATCGTTGTATTCATTTGGCCATGGTGCAACAGGCCAATTCGGGTATTTTGCGTTTTCATGGTCACCTGCTACACCTGAAAAACAATTCACAACAGGTACGTCTAGTAGTGAAGCGAGTTGAATGGTTTTTAACAATGTTTCATGGGATTCTTTTGCAAAAGCAGTATCCGGGGATAAAGGATTTCCGTGACAACTAAAAGCGCTAATGATTAAATCTCTTTTTTGTATATATTCTATATATGTGCTTCTGACTTGTTCGCTTTCTAATAATAAATCTAAGTTACAGTGCGATCCTCCAGGATAACACCCTGTACCAATTTCTACAGCATGCAAACCGGCTGCTTGTACATAATCTAGCATTTCTTCAAACTCCATATGAGAAAAAAGTGTTGTAAATACTCCTAATTTCATTTATCTTCCCGTCCTTTCTACATGTGTGTTACTACTCTCATAAATTGCATCAATAATTTGTGATACTTGCAGCGATTCCTCAGGTTTTACAATTAATTCCTCGTCGTATAAGCAAGCTTTTAGAAAGTTTTCAGCTTGCAAAATTCCAGGATCACTGTTAGATCCTATCCAAATAGGTTCACTATTTAATAGCATATTATGTTTTGTTGTATATAATTCAATTGGAAAAACATTCATTCCACCGTTTACTCCGGAGATACTTACTTGTTCTTCATCATTTTTAATATTTGCTGCCCAAGAAGTTTCAAATATTAATGATGCTCCATTTTCAAACTTTATGTATGCGGTAACATGATCATCGACTTCAAATGTTTTATAATCATATTTCCCCCACATGTTTATTTGATTTGGTAGCTTACTAACTGCATTATAGACACTACCAATGACTTCTGTTTGTTTTGGATTTCCAATTAACCATAGTGCTAAATCAAGAAGATGACAGCCGTAATCTATTAAACTTCCTCCACCTTGTAATTCTTTATTTGTGAAAACGCCCCATCCTGGCACTTTTCGGCGACGGAGTGCCTTTACACGAACAACAAGAGGCGTTCCAATCTCATCTATCATCATTTTTTTTGCAACTTGTGACTCCTTCATGTAGCGATAATGATAAGCGATAGCAAGTTTTTTACCGCTGTTTTTTGCAGATTCTATCATTTGTTCACATTCTGTCGCTGTTAAAGCCATCGGTTTTTCACATAATACATGTTTCCCTGCTTGTAATGCTGCGATAGAAATCTCAGCATGAAACTTATTTGGTGTACAAATACAAACAGCGTCAACTTCTTTAAAGACTTCCTCATACGTTTCAAATACATAAGGAATGTTATATGTTTCAGCGGTTTGTTTTGCGCGTTCTATGTTTCTATCATGTATAGCCGTAATCGTACAATATTCATGTAACTTTACAAATGCAGGGATATGGCGACCTTTTGCAATTCCTCCAGTCCCTATTATTCCAATGCGTAGTTTCTTCATGTCTTCACCTTTTCTCATAATGGAATTGTAACAATTTGTTTTGTTTCACTTGATTGTATGGCTGCTAAAATGACTTCTAACGATTTTATTCCTTCTACGCCATTAATTAACGGCTCTTTATCAGAAAGAATGGACTCTACAAACCGCTCAATTATATGTGAATTACTTTGACTAACTGCAGCATTCGATTGAATTTTATCAAGCTCATATTTTACAACTTCACCATTTTTATATTGAAGAATGAGTGAGTAAGTTGGATCATCTTCTAGGCGAAGAGTGGCCTTTTCACCATAAATAATTGTTGAATTATCTTCTTTGCCAACGTAAGACCAACTTGCTGCAAGTGATCCGATAATACCACTTTCGCTTTTCAACATACATACTGCACAATCATCTACATTCGAAAATGTTTTTGCGCTCGTCTCAACAAAGGCGCCAACTTCTGTAATTTCTTCATTCAGAATATACCGAATTAAATCGGCTTTATGTACACCTAAATCACCCATTGCACCAAGAAACGCTTCATCTTTTTTAAAGAACCAGCTCTCTTTTCCGTCTACACTCCAATTTTCAGGACCACTATGACCAAATGCTGTACGGAAGCTATATATTTTTCCGATTTCTCCATTTTCAATCAACTGTTTTGCCTTTTGGTGAGAAGCGACAAAGCGCTGGTTATGACCAATCATTAACTTTTTACCGTTTTTTTCAGCAGCATCAATCATCTTTTTCGCATCTTTTTTTGACGTCGCCATTGGCTTTTCACATAGTACATGAATGCCTGATTGTAAAGCAGCGATAGAGATTGATGCATGTAAATCATTTGGTGTACAGACACTCACTGCATCTAACTCTTCACAATTGATAAGCTCGTTAAAGTCAGTGTACATATTTACACCATATTTATTGGCAATTTCTTTTGCGCGTTGTTTATTACTGTCACAAACAGCTACAATCTGCACATATGAATTTGCTTGGTATTCTGGTAAATGACGATACTGCGCGATGCTTCCGCAGCCAATAACACCTACTTTTAAAATATTCACTATCATATCCCCTTTTGCTCGATTTGAAATTATTATAGAAATTTATTCAATTAAAAAATATGCCATATATCGTTATGTTTATATCATAAGTTGCCTTTTTTTATTAGAAATAAGGCAACTTACTTATCGTATTTTGATAAAGGTGTTATATTGCTAACAAGGAGGTGTAAACGTCTATGACAGAAGGGATTTATAATAAACTTACTGAAGCAATTGAAGAAAAGGTTACTTATCAAAATCCATTACTATTTTTAAAGGTATGGGACATTGTTATGGAAACTTCTTATTATGATCAAATTGAGAGTGCCCCTTGGCATTATCATGAAGAGATTGAGTTTTTAGCAATTATAGAAGGATATTTAGGTATACAAAATAAAGATAAATATATTGTTCTTGGCCCTGGAGATGTTTTTATTTTGGGGAAATCTGAGTTGCATCGGTCACATAAAGCTTCTGCAGATTCGTTACACTACATTGTGTTTCAAGTAAATTTAAAACAACACTTTGACCGAAGCATTATACAATATTTACATTGCTTTTCAGAACAAACAAAATCTCTAAATGAGTTAAACTATATTTTTGAACAAAATGAAGTGGTAAAACATGAGGCTTATGCTCTTATTATAGAAATTTTTACTGAATCAAAAAAGAAAATAAACGGATATGAAATCGCAATTAGTGCTGCCATTAAGAAATTACTTTTAATACTAGTAAGAAATGATACACATAACATTTTAAATTATAGTGAACAAGACGACTTGGCTCGTTTAAAACCCGTACTTGATTATGTAGAATATCATATAGGAGAAAAGATAACCGTAACCAAAGCATGTGCATTAATAAATTTAAGCTATCATTATTTCATAAAATACTTTAAAAGAATTATGGGTATTTCCTTTTTGGATTATGTGAATTATAAGCGCATCAAACAAGCAGAAAGTTTATTAATAACAAGTGACCTTAGTATTTCAAATGTCGGATGTGAAGTTGGAATTGCAAACATGTCACAGTTTTATAAGTTGTTTAAAAAAGAGAATAACTGTTTACCAAAGGAGTTTAAGCAGCGAATACAAAGCAGTAAACAAGCCACCCTTAAAAGAAATTAATAGCTTGTAAGGGTGGCCTAGTGTGTTGCGAATAGCTTTGTATTTAATTGTTTAATCGCCCCTTCTGCAAGGGGCTGGTAAAATGCATGTTGTAATCCTTGTATATGTAAGGTTTCTCCTATACACAACAATACTTTACCAGGGAGCAGGTCGAGTAATAGTTCATTATTAATTTGCTTTGCTTGGTTTTCAGTAGAAACATATATAACTAAGACTGTAGGATTGTTTCCAAAACCCCGCATAATAATATCTTTTCCTGATTCTACAAAAGTTTTCCATCTAGTAATTATTCGTTTTAATCGGTCTTTTTTATCAGATAACAAGGTAGAGTATACAACGAAATTAAATTTACGTTCTTCCCCGCCGTTTACTATAAAACTTAAAGGAGGGGTAAAAACCCCTTTATTAATGGATGGATGCATAATATGCCCTAAAAAGGATGAAGCATAACGCAGGTGGCAAAGTAGGTCTATATCATGCCAATAACGTAGGTGAACATATTTACCATGATTATCAATTCGCTCTGGAGCAAAGAAGAACATATTTCCTTGCCAGTATTTTAAGAGTTTATAACCATTATCGGATAACGTATATGTTTCTTCAAAGATCTCCATATCAAAAATCTCTACTTGCCATTTTTCGATAAATTGATAGTAAAGTAATCCTTGAAGTGCATCATTTATTTTCTTACGTGTATATTTACTTTTGAATAAATATAATAAATGATTGAATCTAACGGACATATGCAAACCAATGAAAGTGAGTAATGCATATTGTTCTTCTGTTAAACGCTGCTTAAACTTAACTAATTCGTCATAAGAGTGGAATACATAGGTTTTATCCAAATCATGTATCCGATATATTTGAAGTCCTTGTACATCCTCACTTGATAAATGAGGAATAGAAGGGATATAAGTAGACATTTGTTTCTCTATTGTACGCATAATCATCCATTAAAATTGGTAAATTGACGAATTAGATTTTTTACTCTGGCCTTGCGGATAATTTAGGATACGTACGGTTCCTCTTCTATTTTTAGCATCAATATTAAGCAGCTCACATGTAACGATTGTTTGGTTAATTGCATCTTCTGGGGTTGGGTTTGCAAGATTACGGCTCTTTAGTCCTTTAAACTGAATACCTGGTGCAACCTCAACGAAAATCCCAGCAATAGCATCAACGCCTACAATTTTACCTACAAAGCGGTCACGGCGTTTGTTTAGTTCTAATAGTTTCTCCATTGGATCTGTTTCTAATATTTTTTTATTTCCTCTAAACTCATAGCGCCCATTCTTTTCTACTACTTTATCAATGATAACCTCTACAACATCACCAATAATAATATCCTCTGAGCGAACGAATGAATGGGACCATTGCGAGTATCGTACTCCTACTGTCACACCATGAACTTCAACCAATACAGTTTGTGCAGATGGAATATGTCCAGAAACGTTTCCTGTGTATACCTTATTTCCCTCTTGTGTTTTTACTTCTTCATATAGTCTTTTTTGAAGTGCTATTTCACCTGCTGTGATAGATACAACAGCAAAGTTTCCTTCCTCAGTTTTCTGGAAGTGTTCAATAATAACAGGTTTAGTTCTACCCACTAACCATTGAGGATTTTTAGGAATGTTTATACCTGCCTCTGTAATTGGGCAATATGCAGTCGTATGAGTACCAATTTGCATTGTAAGCACTTGTATACGCTCAGACTTTCCGTTTTTAGTCGGAAATAGCTTTTCGGATACGACTGTAATCAAGCCTTTTCCTACAGTACGCTCACGTTTCATACGGGCCAATTCCTCTAGTTCATGTTCACGTACTCGCTCAAATTGATTAAAGTTTGTTTCTAACAGTGTTTCACCTTGTGGGTTCTCTGATTCAAAAGCCATTCCAAGTTCTTCTACAGTTTGAGTGTTTGTCTTATCTTCTGACATTATATTTTCCTCCTAGAACGTAAAAAAGGACACACCTGTACCGTTGGGATGGTACGTAAGGTGTGTCCTTCACGTAAATTATGTTTTATTTATATAGTTGTTAATACAAATATAATGGTATTTTTACTCAAATGCAAGAATAATTTTTAAATCATAAATTTACTATAGGTTCATACCAGTTCTAGAATTACTTCAATATTGTCTAGACCTTTCCCCTACTTGGATAATAGCAGTAGAAAATTCCTATCAAAAGGAAATCTAGAATACTTTTTCTAAGCATATTCTGCAATCTGGCGTGTATTTACCAACCTCAAATTAAAATCTAGAATGCAGTCTTTCTAGATTTAATTTGAGGTTTACAAAATATTAATCAAAGAAATTGTTTAATTCCTTACTCATTACGTTCGACGTTTTTTGCTTTGGCTTCTCAATTTTATTAAGGAGCGACTGTGTAGTGTTATTCTTATTTTTTTGCTGAGATTTTAAGTGCTCTTGGCGCTCTTTGTAGCTCATACGTTTATATTCTGGTTGCTTCTCATCATTTCTCGAAGGATCTTCCCTATTTTTTTCTAAGTTTTCATGAACTGTAATACTAATAGATTCGTAGACTTTTGCTACATCTTCATCAAGCTTATTTTCTTCCGTATGATTAAGTGTTTCTACGATTGGGATCGTGTTGATTTCTACATACGTTTCGTCTGACTCTGTTTTTGTAACTGGAATTGAAGTAGATTCTAAATTTATTTCTGCAGTTTCTATTATTGGAACGGGAAGTCCATCTGATGGGAATTCTTCTAGTAGTGGTTCAGTCTCATCGGGAATCCTGGAATGAATGATGGAATCCGTATTCCAATCTTGCTCTAGCATAGTAATAGACAATTCTTTGTTTAGTTCTGTTACCTCCATGTTTATTTCATGGCATTCATCCATTAGAGGTGATTCTATATCTATGACTCCCTCTATTACTTCTTTTATGACAGATTCAGTTATTGCAGTGCTTACACTTTCTATATGTGTTTCCTCTTGTACGGTTCCTTTGTCTTCGCTTGGAATTGCTACTTCCTGTGTAATAGTATTATCAGAAGTTTGAGTAGTATTAACACTCGGTTCTTCTGGTATACTACTACTATTTGAAATTAATACTTTACGAGGACCATCCCCTGTGTAAGAACTTACAACTAGATTTTGTTCTAACTTCTCAATACATTGCATAGCTTTCATATAGCCAATCTTAAATTTTCTTTGCAGAATAGATGGTGAGACTTGTTGCGATTCAATAATAAATTCCTTAATATCTTCATACAACTTATTTTCAGCTTCATCATCAACATCTCCCTGCTGATTCATAGTTGCAGGTTCATTAGATAAGGTTTCATTATGAGACTTGTGTTCCTTATAATCTTCCAATGATACAATGTGCTGTTGCTCTTCCGTTGTTTCTACAGAGCTATTTTGTTTTATCTCATCCTCTTGTATAGGCGGCAAAGGTTGAATTTTTTTCATGTTCTCTGCGTCTACATGCTTCATAGGATTTGCTTTTGTAATAGATTCATTAATAAGACGAAGACGTTCATTTTCCCAATATTGTCCTGTTTCTAGATCTACTTGAATGATTGCTTGGACGAATTCTTCTTTTGGTACAAAGTTGCTTGTAATTTGTTGTACAGGTTGCACATGATTATCTTGTACTATACGAGCAGCACAGATGAATGCACCTTGTGCCATGATATCCCCTGGTGACATAACAACTTCTTTCGCTTTTTGGTAGGTTGATCCTAGTCGACTAACAGGATTATCTTGCATAGGAGAAATACCCTGTTCGGATTCTGCCTCTTTAAATTCCTCTTTCTCACCGAACATGTCAGAGAAAATTTTTGCATCGTATGGCGTTACATCTCCAAATATCATTTTGTTACGGAATGAGCCTAGTAAGGTAAACATATATTGCTCCGTAAAGTCGAGAGCTAATTGAGATAGTGTTTGGCTAGCGATTGTTAGAATTACTTTATATTTACGAGATTGTGCAGGGAATTCTTTAAACGGCCGAACAACATAATCCGGGAACTCATCCACAATAATGTGATGGTAAGGCGAGACGTTTGGTTCCCTACGGAATACCGCATTCTGCATACTCAGCAATACAAATTTTCCTAAAACGTTTGAAAGGTCTGCTAATTCCCCTTTCGCAGTATTAACAAGTAGAATACCACCCTGCTCTAAATGGACATCGAAATCAAAATCCGATTTCCCAAATAAAACACGTCGTATTAAAACGTTTGAAGCTAAATCTTTTAAGATGTTGCGTAAACCTTTTACATATTCTTCTTCTCTGTCATAATGCATCGGTTGTCCGCGGTATTTTCCCGATTTATAAACTGCTGGTTCACCTTGAAAATCCATCTTTTCGCGAATGGTATTGTATAGCAATAGGTAAGGTTTTGAGGCAATCTCCACCTTTTCCCCTGCTCCACACCGTACGTGCGATTTTCACCGCATACGGCGTTCCATCATTAA
>NZ_FNUW01000055.1:0-12725 GCF_900108285.1 Bacillus sp. ok061
GCTCCGAACGAATACCGTAAAAATATCCAATAAACATCATTTTAAATAAAACGATAGGATGGATTGACGGACGTCCATTGTTTTCACAGTAATAAGGGCGTAACTTCTCTTCAATAAAATCAAAACTAATTGTCGCTTCGATCGCACGAAGGAAATGATCTTGTGGAACCAACTCTTCTACAGAAACAGATACACGTTCATCACGATGATTTTTTAAAGCACCCATCATAAAAAATCTCTCCTTTACCTCTTTTTATCAGTGTTGACACATAAAAAGAGGTTCAGACACAAAAACAGGCTGTGGAGAAGACTTTCTCCACAGCCTGAAAAAAACATCTTATATACTATAAGATGTTTTTTTATCATTTAGATTTGTAAAATATTTCGTATTTCTTCTATATCTAAACTTGTAAACTTCGTAATATCTTCTATTGGCATTCCGTTTTTGTGCATACCACGAATAAGCTGTATTTTCCCTTTTTCAATACCCTTTTCTATGCCTTTTTCAATTCCTTTTTGTTCTGCATAAGCAAACTTTGCAGCCTCATCCATCAAAGCTTTCTCCCTTGCTTCATACGCTTGTCGGAAAGAAGAATCTTGACTCATACGTTCCCATTTATTCATCGCTTTTTGTAAAATTGGGTCTTGGTTCATCGCAATATCCTCCAATGTTTGGGTTAATTGTTCATCCTCATTCGCTGGAAGCAATAACAACCAACGAACAAATGAATCTTCCCAGGGATTTACTTGTTCATTCCGCCACTGTTGCATGAGTTTTGGAATCTCTACGATGTGAACTTCAATATCACTACTTAATACCTTCTGTTGTTGCTGATTCCATAGGATTCCGGTTGTATGGAATGCCTCATATTCAGGAAACATAACGAAATTTAATAAATTGATCGTAATTGTTTTATGAAGAGAGCTATATGGCATTCCTTTTTGAAGTTGGGATGTGTATAGCCTTCCCCAGTAATATAAACTTCTCTTAATCATGTCATGATTGTTATTCAACTGTATTTCTACATTTACCTTTGTACCTGTATCTAATGTAGCAGAAATATCTAAAATTGATAATTTATCTTCTTCATGTTCTCTGTGCAAGTGTGGATCTTCTAATTGCAAAGAAATAATGGGCGATTCTAAAGAACCTTGCAACATAGCGTTTAAAAACGCAATTAGAATATCTTCATTTCCACTTGTGCCAAATAATTGTTTAAAAGCAAAATCAATGCGTAAATTCACTAATTGTTGATTGGACATGGGTTTTCCTCTCCCCATCTCATAAGATGTTTTTCTTCTATTGTACATAAAAGAGTGGTACGCATGCAAACAAGCCCTTACGTAAATATACATAAAAGCCTACTTATAGCATTTATTGTATAGAACGGAGAATTGTTGATTGTAAGAAAAACTTGAGTTTATTATACAAAATAACACAATTAATTCAACAAATTCTTTCGGTTATTAGCAAAATTTATAAATTTATATAATATTTCACAAAGACGAGATCCCCAAACTATACCAATTAATGTATGATGAAAATAAGGGATACAAGACTAGCAATGAAATACATAATATCTAGACTTTTTATATTATAAAAAAATATGAATGGGAGAATGATAGTATGTTGAAAAAGAAACTAGGTAAATTAGGTGTAGGAGCTTTAGCATTGGGTGCTTTAATCCCTTCAACTTCCGCTTTTGCAGAAGAACCAACAACACTTTCTACTAATGGGATAAGTTATGAACCAACAAATTTATCACACACACAAATCAGCGAAGATTTCAAAGTTGAAATTTATGATAAAGATCAAAATCTAGTTAAAGTCTATAATAAAGAAGAACTGGCTCAATTCAACCCACAGCTTTCGTCTACGCCTTTAATTGGGGCTCAAAATAATACAATTAATCCTTTAGCAGTGAACTTACCCGCCACTTAACGTCCTAACGGACTGTTTAAAGTGGGGGCTTCTCGATTAATCATTACTTTTGATAGCTAACGAATTTGTCCTTAGACAGCCGAACTAACTCCCTTGTTCCAAAGGTTTTTTTATTACAATTTATCTTAACGCTAATAGGCGTATTGCTTCATTTTTGATATTGATAGCTGCGTTATAATCTCTATCGAGATTTACACCGCATATACAAGAATAGATTCGTTCAGACAAAGGGAAAACTGAGGTATAGAAATTCTATAAACAATATGTTTTTCAATATATTATTTATTTTTTATAATTGTACATAAATAAGTGATTTACATGCAAACAAGCCCTTATATCCATTGACATAAGAGCTTGTTTGACACCATACATAATTAACAGATTAGTTAGATTTCATAGAAACTGAAAGATTGCCTACTGCAAGAAAAACTCACGTTTAGTATACAAAATACGAACCAAAATGCCAATACATAAGTTCATACAATATAGTCCAATACATTTGAATTTCTATCCAATCCGATGAGTCAAAGCACCATTTCGCTTCATTTCTTATCCAAACAAAAGGATTTGTGCGCCATTTTTTAAAATTACTCTCCAACTGTCACATAATAACAGTCACATAATAATAGCCACATACCTTTAAGGGGTACGGAAACGATTCTAGGAGGGAAACATTTACAAGTTACCTTAATGAGCATCAATGTTGGGGAAAATATCGGTTTAGAAATACATCCCAATGTTGATCAATTTTTACGTATTCAACAAGGTCAGGGGATTAAGAGTAAAGATAATTTAAACTTTAAAAGAAATGCCTATGATGATTTTGCAATAATGATACCTGCCGGAACATGACATAATGTAACTAATACAGGTAATATTCCATTAAAACTTTACTCGATATATGCTCCTCCAAATCATCCATTTGGTACTGTTCATGTTACTAAAGCAGATGCATTGGCTATGAAAGAAGGTTTTAGTCATAGAAATAAGAATACAGTTAGTTATTAATCAAGCTGCAATATAAAATCTATAACTGTATTCTAAAAAGGGTTCTGTTGCAAAGTTTAAAAAAAGTATAAACGAATCGGTAAATAGGGAGAAATATTTAAGCATTGGCTAGTAATTGTTGTAATTCCTTGGATGTGGAAAAAACGAAGTTTGTTTGATACAAACTTCGTTTTTTCTTATATATGGCCTGAATGGTTTCGATTCCTTTTATGGTACGTGAAGCATGACGAAGACTTTGAAATCCTGCGGATTTGACAAATCGTCTCTTGACATGACAATGATCCTGTTCGATGAGATTATTCAAATGCTTAATTGTACAATGAGCTGTATGTGTATAGAAACCGTTATTTCTTAATTTTTTGAACGCACAAAGTAAGGCTGGAGCCTTGTCTGTTGTGAGAACCGTTGGTTCTCCAAAATGTTTATCCAATCTTTTCATAAAGGCATAGGCAGCTTGATGATCACGTGTTCGACGAAGTTGAATATCCAAAGTATGTCCCTCTCCATCAATGGCACGATAAAGGTAACGCCACTCCCCTTTCACTTTGATGTAAGTCTCATCTAAATGCCCGGTCTGGTGTGCCGTTTTATTTTTCTTTTTCCAGATTTGATAAATCAGGTGGCCATATTCATGAACCCAACGCATAATAGTTGTGGGATGAACTGAAACACCACGTTCTTTCAAAATTTCAGAGACATCACGATAACTTAAAGAAAAACGACAATAGTAGCCAGCGGATACTAAAATAATATCTTGTTTGAAGTGTTTTCCTTTAAAATATCTCATGTATCTTACTCCTCTAATCATTTTTCTTACATGTTAACTTCTCGTAGAAAAATTTGCAACAGAACCAAGCAAGATATAAGTAGCTAAAGCTGAAGATGGTAATTCTTTTCGTTCATTTTCTAGTTTCACGATGTTTAATAATCCATCGAAAAACTTAACCCCATGAACCTTAAAGTTCTGCTGGGAAAAAGCCATTTGCGTATTCATAATGTTGCTAACTCCTTTCAAAAGAGCACAAAAAAGGCACTGTCATACCACGTATACAAAAATACTACTCTTTAAAAAAGCAATACATGTATAACCACGGTAAACAATGCCTAAAAATACGCAAGAAATCCCCTTTTTAAGTTGCACAAATACATAAGATACAGTGAAATTATCTTATAATTTCATGCAAATCAAAAAAGGTTTAGAAGCTTTGTTTACCGCGCTCTAGAAAAAGATTTAAAGTTTCAGCGATTCGCGGTTAACCCTAATGAGACAGTTGGCCCTATTTCATTGGGCTGATGAACCTTTTTTTGCTTTATTATATTTTATTTTTACATTATATAAACATTATATTATTAATAAATGTATATATTAAAAAATGTAAAGTTAATAAAGTACCTACATCATATATAGTTTTTTTCATGGTTGCAAGCTGATTTTCAAAAGTAACAACCTGGTGAACTTAACACGAACGAAGATCTGCACATTAAAAATCCACATGATCGCCTCTCAATCAAAAACCAACTAGATATGGTTTAAAATCCAACTACCCTCACAACAATCACCCGATCAATTGTCACTCAATCAACACACCACCTTGATTTCGTTACCATTACACCTCTAATCAATACGAGTCACCCACCTAATCACCGGTCACTTAATAATAACGCATTTAGTTTTCCCTCGGTAGATTGAGCAGTGATTAAGCGAGTGATTTTATTGTATTGAATATAGTTTCAATCAGTCAATTAATCACCGTTCACTTACATAGTTTTTTTGTTCGTATTTTAAAAAGCGAACGACCAGTGATTGAGTGGTTGAGAATCAATCATAGGTTTTTTTAGTTACAAAATTAACTCTCGAATAAACAGCAAAGTATACAGTTGTAGTAATAAACATGTTTATTAAACTATTGTTCTGCCAATTAATTTACGTTAATTCTCAGAACAACAGTTTAATAGTACTTAATTTTTATAATAAACCTATGGTTATTATAAAGGGGATGTTTAAATGAGAAGAATTGATTTGATACCAAAACCATTTTTTAAAACTATAGGGGAACATGGTACAACTTATTTTGTATATGGATATAGAACCACTAAACCAAAGTTACATTTAGGAGAATTTAGTTCACTAAAAGAAGCTAGACAATTCATCTACAAATATGCTTATGAAAATCCACAATGGCTTAATGTAGACGGAGATATTAATGAATATAACAAAAAAACTTCTAGACCTGAAAGTAAGAATAAATTGTATAAAGGAGTAGTTAAAAAAGAATATATGAAGTATGCCAATTTCAAAGATTGGAAGAAATAAAAGTAGCTAATTCGTTACTTTTTTATTTTGTAAAGAAAATGGAACCCATAAGGATTCCATTTGCATCACGTTGTTCTATAATCTTTGTTTCTAATATCCATAAATGCTAGAATCATTATGATCGTGCATAATAATTTGAGCCAACGAAACTCCTGGTCGAACATTATACCAGAGAAGAATTTATAAGCATATAACAAGCCAATAGCGGGAAATAGCCAAGTCATGAATTTTAAATCTTTTAGGTGATATTTATAATTATTAATCTTTTTCCACATATATATCAACTCCTGTAAATATATATAGAATTAAAATAGTAACTTTGAATTGATCATGTTATTTATCAATGAATTTAGTCTCAGTAAAAATACTAAGTGTCCTAAGGATTTAGAAAATAAAAGAGACTAGCAAAATAAAATGTCCCCTATAAAATAGACACTTGAAAAAAGTCTATTCTATAGGGTATTTCTTGTATATTAAAAGGAAAATTGGGATCGGAGAATGTTGAAAATGACAAAAAAGCTATTTACAGAAAGAGAAATTCAAATTCTATCAAATAACCTATACGTAAAATCTGTAAGTCAGAAAGGTATCACTTATACAGAGGAATTTAAGCATATTTTTATTGAGGAAAATAAAAAAGGAAAGCTACCTCGAAATATTCTTGAAGAATGTGGTTTTGATATAGATATGATTGGAATGAAACGGGTTATGTCATCGGGAAGTAGATGGCGTGCTGCTTATAGAAAAAATGGTGTATTGGGTTTAAGGGAGACACATATCGAAAACGCTGGAAGAACTCTTGAGAGAGAGCTTACGTTAGAAGAAAAGTATGCCCGTTTAGAAGCCGCACGAAACTTACTAAAGGCGGAAAACGAATTGCTAAAAAAAATCAAACTTATGGAAGGGAGGATGAGAAGGAAATAACACTACCACCTAGTCAGAAATTCATCATGATTCGTTCTGTCATCATGAAATACAACTTAAGGAATATGGTCAGTTATTTGTGTAAAGTATCTGGTGTATCCCGTTCGGGATACTATAATTACTTTTCAATTTCATCTCAAGAACAACGGAAACAAAAGAGTGATCGAGATGAAATCTTGAAGGAAACCATATTAAAAGCACTTCGATTTAGAAATAGAAAGAAGGGGGCTCGTCAGATAAAGATGACATTGGCGGGTCAGTTTCAAGTTGTCTACAATTTAAAGCGTATCCGTAGAATTATGAAGAAATACGAGATTGTTTGTCCGGTTCGTAAAGCGAATCCTTATAAAAGAATGCTTAAAGCTACAAAAGAACATCGAATAGTACCGAATCAATTAAATCGAGAATTTAAACAAAACACCCCAGGGAAAACACTTCTTACAGATATCACCTATTTAGTTTACGGTAAGAATCAAAGGGCCTATTTATCTACAATTTTAGACGGTTCAACTAATGAAATTTTAGCTTACCATGCTTCAGAACAGATGACATTAGAGCTCGTAACGACAACTCTCCATAAATTAAAAAGGAATCCGCGGATTCGATTGACTGAAGGTGCTTATATTCATTCAGATCAAGGAGCCCACTACACAAGCCCTACCTATCAAAAGCTAGTCAAAAAAGCTAAACCTTGGACAATCCATGTCAAGAAGAGGAAACTGTTGGGATAACGCCCCACAAGAATCGTTTTTTGGTCATCTGAAAGATGAAGCTCATATAAAACCTTGCGCGTCCTTTAATGAATTGAAACAAGAGATTAAGAAATATATGACGTACTATAATCACTATAGATATCAATGGAATTTAAAAAAGATGACTCCTGTTGGATACAGAAATCATCTTCTTGATGTTGCCTAACTTTTACAAAATGTCCTTTACAAAGGGTACAGATTAAAATGATAGTCTCTTTTATTTTTTCCCGAAAAACTTAGAGAAAAATCCGCCTTTTTGTTCAGTATTTTCTTGTTTCTGAGCATTTGCACTTTTTTGTTCTTGAATTAATCGTATAGTGCTCATTAGTTTTTCGTCACGTTCCTCTAGACGTTTATTAATTCTATCGAAATTGTCCTGACTTTGTTTAGCTACAGCAGCGAAGAATTCCATATTTTGCTTTGTTAATTCGGCGGTCACTTTAGCTGTAACTTCCTCAGTGATTTTTTCTGTCAAAGCCTCAATCAAGTCTGTATTTACCTGTTGTGCTTTAACTAGCGATGTTTCTTTTTGCTCATCATCGTCATCAATCTCTTCCACATAAACATTACGAATAACAGTGGGATCCATATCTAAAAGCACTACAATTTCGTGCTTTTTCTTTGACTCTGAATAATAATGTTTTATTTTTTTTACTGTATCAATACTATCCTTATGAACATATTTAAGTTGTCGTTCTTTTTTAATGTTCAAGTACTCATCAAAATCATTCAACCATCTGCGAAGAGTACTTTCGGGTATATCAAGCATGGTTGCTACTTCAGATACACGATAATAACCATCGCTTAACTGTTCATCAATCATTTGCTCACCACCTAACTATATGTTACCTGTCCTATAGTACATTATATAGAAATTCTATAGAAACTAAAAGGACACCTTTTCCAATTACGTAAAATTTCATGTTTTTGCGTCTGATCACTCAACCATTCGTTGCTCATTTATTGGGTTATATATCAAAAATGCCTGTCTTGTTGAGCGGTGATTAGTTGGATGAGCGTGATTAATTCCTAAATATGTACAAAACCATCTCGTCATAGCGGAAATAAATCCACTCATATATCAATGAGTTTTTACATATTTTCAGTTGCATCCGATGGTTATTAGGTACAAATAGCGGGATTAATTATCGAAATAAATACGTAAATATAACCCGTAATTATTACGGTAATAATTACGGGTTATATTTCGGAAGTATTTGAACACTTTATATTAAAGGGTTCTTGATAAAATATTTGAGATGTATTATAGTTAATACATCTCATATTTCGGAAGTATATCCCGAAGTATCTACGGCGTTTATCGCGGGATTGAATTCCGTAATATTGATATTACTTTTTGTATCTATACATAAATTTTACTTTTTATTAAAGGTGGTGTGAAATTAGTGTCTAATATATCAATGAGTAGCAATGAAATTATTGATGTACTCTGTGAGAATTTAAATGACGGAATTTGGGCTCTACGTGTACTATACGCTGAAGGTGCAATGCACAAAGAAAAGCTATGGGATTGTATCAACCAGTATCATAAAGAATATCAAATAGAGAATGCAAAGGATTATGAAGGAAAAAAGATACTTCCATCGCGATATTCTTTGGATATTATGACTGCACGACTTGAGGGGGCAGGGTTGATATCTTTCAAACCATTTGGGCGCGTTCGAGTTTACGAAGTAACAAATCTAGGCAATGTTTTAATCAAAGAACTAGAAAAACGAGTTGAGAAAAACAACTAAAATATATATTTGAGGGAGGATATACATATGGCAGGCAATTTTTCAGAAATCGAAAGCCAAGGAAATATTAGCTTAAAATTTGGATTCTTAGGACTAGGTATGGGAGGATGCGCAATCGCAGCGGAGTGTGCAAATAAAGAAACACAGATTAAAAACAATAAATACCCTTATCGAGCGATTCTTGTTAATACAAATAGCCAAGATTTTAATAAAATTGAGATTAAAAATACAGGGAATGTCCGTAAAATTCAGTTAGAAGGATATGAACAAGGTGCAGCTCGTAATCCACAGGTTGGTGAGGAAGCATTTGTAAAACATGGAGCAATGATTTTTGAAGCAGTTAAACAAGAGTTTGAAGATCGTGACTTTATCTGGATTACTTGTGGCCTTGGTGGTGGAACAGGAACTGGAGCTCTTCTAAAGGCAATCGAAATGCTCTATGAACATGATTACAATTTTGGATTATTACTGACTTTACCACGTGATGCAGAGGCTTTAAAAGTATTAGAGAACGCAACTTCACGCATTCGTAGTATTGCTATGAACCAAGAAGCTTTTGGTTCAATTGTATTAATAGATAACGCTAAACTATATAGAAAATTTGAAGAGGAAAATCCAAGTGCTTTAGCAAACGAATATACTAGCTATAGTAACAAATATATTGCTGATGCATTACATGAGATTAATCTAGTTACTTCATCATTTACACCGTTTTCAGATACACATTTTGATGCGAGTGAATTTGCTCAAGTAATTAATACACCAGGCGTTTTATCATTAGCAAAACTAGAACTAAAATCAAATCAATTAGACACTGAAAACCCGCTAGGTTACTTGACTCAATTAGGGAATGCACTAGAAAAAGGTGTTTTATACGATACAGAAAGAGAAGAGCTAGAAAGTGCTAAAAAGAGTGCACTTTCTATCGTTACATCACCGCTACGAGCAGGTCGATTATATAACTTCTCTTTCCTTAACCAAATGGAAAACTTCTTAAAAGAAAGAACTCCATATGTAGATGAACGTCCTATAGCTCCATATGTTAATAAACATACAGCGAAAAAAGAAGAAGATATAGTAAAATTCTATTCAGTTGTTGCTGGACTACCATTGCCAAAACGTGTGAGTGATATTATTGATGAGATTACGAGAATTAAAGAAGAACGTGAGCAAGCTAATTCTAAGAAATCAAATGCTGTTTTAAATAAACTTTTTGCATTTGATGATTCAGTACAAGAAGAAAAACCTAAAAAGAAAAAATTGAATTTTGGTGCTGAACCTGAAGTAGAAGTTGCTGACGATTCACAACCAGCAAAAAAGAAATTATCATTCTAAACAAAAGACCGACAAATATAATTTTGTCGGTCTTTTTCTATTTCATTAGCAAAAAAACTACAATGCACAAATGATTAATCTATTATATTTTCTGTATGTGTAACATGTCTTTATATAATGTGATTGTTTAAAAAAATTGTTAGGCCGTCCTAACGATTTTATTCAAATGCTTGAACCTCAAAAAAAATGTTCGGTTAAAACATGTCTTCCGTCCGAACAATTTTAACAGAACCAAAAGGCTATATAAATCAATGTTTCTAGCGGATTCTTAGAAAGAGAAGTAATCCAAACTTCAGCGTACGAGTTTTAGTATCTAGATTAGCGCCAATTCAGCTTAAACTTTTAATAATTTACAACTAAATTTTGCTGTAATAAGCTATATAGAAATGGTTGTTATTTATTTAAAATAAATTCGAGTTATGGAGTTGCATATAATGAAAAGTACAACGTATAAATATACGAGCAAAGGCACACACAAATCTTTTCGTTTAAAAGAGGCCGATATATTTGTATTCACATTTTTATATTACAAAAGGCATCTTACTACACGACAAATTACTCAGCTTTATAGTGCATTTGAGGGTAGAGATTTTTCTGAGGATAGTGTGTTTACGAAACTTAATCGTTTTTCAAAATATGGTGCTATCCTGACTAAAAAAATTGATAAAAGAGATAATAGTATAACCAGACGTACGACATTCTCCTTAAAAGATAGAATGGTTGATTACCTTCAAGAATTAGGAAGGATTCCTGCAGGATCTTCAAAACGTAGATATTCTTCTTCAATCTCACTACATACACTCTGCTCACGTGAAATATTAGTACGCACACTTTTAGAAGTGTCGAAAAAGACCAATACGAATAAGATATTATGCGAGTTAGATATTCGCTCATATCATCAAAAACAAAAGAAAACAGAAATTGAAGATGCAGGTTTACTCCTAATTCCTGATGAACACATTTCATATAAAGACAAAAATATTTACATTGAAATGGATATGTGCAAAGAAACCAATGCTACCTTAGTTGAAAAGGCCCCAAAACAAAAAAATGTACATTTTTTTGTTTTGGGGTATTTGCTTTTCTTAGTTTGATGGTGATGTGGTGGTACCCCACATCCATCAACTTAAGGATTTAGACTATTTTTGAAGCTAAAAGCACGTTACTATTCTCTTATGTTAATGAGAAAGGGTGACGTGCTTTTTATGAATATGCATCAAAAACAAGAGTTATCTTTATTTGCCGAAGAGTTATATCGATATATGTCTCCCGCTACACTTAATCAATTAGCTACAGAAGCAGGCGAAATGAAACGAAAACGTAAGTGCCACGGGCACCACCTCTTATCTTTGTGTGTATGGTTAAATCAACAAATCGCTACTACCTCTCTTACTCAACTTTGTAGTCAATTAGAAACTTCAACAGGAATTTTATTAAGTCCGGAGGGACTTAATCGACGATTTAACTCGGCTTCTGTAGCCTTTTTCCGAACTGTATTTACTACACTTTTACAAGCTAAAATTGGAGGAGAATCTAAGATTTCTCATTCTCTTTCTTCTTATTTTGAGCGGATTCTCGTCCTTGATTCTACAACCTTCCAAGTTCCAGATCGATTCGCAACTACTTATCCTGGTGCCGGAGGATGTAGTCATACAGCTGGTGTGAAAATTCAACTAGAGTATGACTTGTTGAGTGGAAAATTTTCTGATGTGGAAATTGAACCAGGAAAACGAAGTGATCAGGCATATAGTGCAACTCGAACAGGCATGGCACAAAAGAATGAACTATATATTCGTGACTTAGGATATTTTCGTCTACAAGACTTTAAGTCTATTCAAGATAAGCAGGGATATTATTTATCACGTCTTAAGTTACCAACTAAAATATATAGAAAGGAATTTGAAACAGTAGTATTTAAAACAAAACCCGCTCAATTGAAACCGGTATATATACAAATTCATTTGGAAGACATCATGAAACAATTACAACCTGGCCAAGTATATGAATTACATGATGTATATGTAGGGAGTAAAGACAAACTGCCTACTCGCATTGTGGTTTATAGATGTACCGAGGAACAAAAACAGAAACGCCTACACGATCGAGCGATTCGCGAAAAGAAAAAAGGGATTACATATACAGAGCGTACGAAACTTTTACAAGGAATTACGGTATATATGACAAATATTCCTACGGAATGGGTACCAAAAGAGAAAATCTATGATTTATATTCACTACGCTGGCAAATTGGCGTGTCCAGATAAGGACACATTATCTAGTTGGTGAAAGTCCAATCGGGAGAATAGACTCCACTCCCGTAGCCTGAGAGGCGCCATGAAGTGAAAGCGACATGGCGAAGCCCTCTGACATCACATGCAAAAGGCATGTGGGCAAATCTCCAGGTTGTAACGTACAGTGAACGTAGATGTAGCCTCGTTACACGCAATTCCGGTGGCTGAGACGGTCGATAACGTGCGAAAGCAACAAGAACTGACCGAAACGAGTCTGGAACGGCAGTTCTCACCGGGCGGGGTATCAGCGGCGACATGGAGAGAAAGATAATGTGGAAACTGGAGAAGCCCTCGACACCCGATGAAGAAACCTCATCGAGGAGACCGTCTCTATAACCGCGATCGGGAAGTGAGAACGGTAGGTGTCAGGGTGGCGGAACGGATCGTAGTACCAGAGATCTG
>NZ_FNUW01000051.1:0-16151 GCF_900108285.1 Bacillus sp. ok061
CGAACCATGCAGTTCAAAATGTTATCCGGTATTAGCCCCGGTTTCCCGGAGTTATCCCAGTCTTATGGGCAGGTTACCCACGTGTTACTCACCCGTCCGCCGCTAACTTCTTGAGAGCAAGCTCTCAATCCATTCGCTCGACTTGCATGTATTAGGCACGCCGCCAGCGTTCATCCTGAGCCAGGATCAAACTCTCCAATAAAGTTAGTTTGTCTAGCATCTAAAAATAAAAATTGACGTTTCACGTTGTTTGTTTCGTTCAGTTTTCAAAGAACTACTTGGTCGCTCATTTGCGACTTCCTTATGTTAACATTTTCATCTTTCAATGTCAACTAAGTTTTTTATTTCATTTGTCGCTTGCGATGTTAATGTCATCGGCGACTTGTTCTATATTACACCTCTAATCTCTAATCGTCAATATGTTTTTATAAAAAATATAAAAAGGCTTATTTCTTTTAAAATAAGCCTTTTTATCACATATCATTCTATTCATTTATTATTTTTCTATAATTGGTAAAGAGACGATAAATTTAATAATACCATCCCTATATTCCGCTCGAATACTACCACCTTGTAACTCAACAATACTTTTCGCAATCGCTAAACCAAGTCCCGACCCTTCCGTTACTCTACTTCGAGATTGATCCTTCTTATAGAAACGTTCAAACAAATTCGCTAACTCATCTCTCGTAAACTCTTCACTATGATTCGCAATTACAATTTGTATATCCCTACGCTGCCTTTGAAGAGAAACTTTTATCTCTCCATCATCTTTACTGTACTTAATCGCATTCATTAGTAAATTATCAAATACACGAACCATCTTTTCCGAATCAATCGATGCATAAGCACGTTCCTCAGGAAACTTCTTAACAAACGTAAGTCCATGTTCTTCCGCCTGCGGTACTAGCTCTTCTATTAATTGCTCAAGCAACTCATTTACACATACTTCTTGTTTTTCTAATACAACTTGTTCATTTGTTAACTTCGTATACTCAAATAAATCTTCTATTAAATTCTTTAACTGCTCCGACTTTACAAAAGCAATTCTTGTATACTCATCATGTTGTTCTTTATTTTCATATTTAGAATCTCGAAGTAATCGTAAGTAACCCATAATAGAAGTAAGTGGTGTACGCAAATCATGAGATACATTTGTGATAAGCTCATTTTTCTGCTTTTCTAATTTACGTTCCTTTTCTATATTATTCATAAGCTCTTCCGCCATATTATTAATATTCTCAGTTAAAGACGCAATCTCATCTTCACCTTTTTTCTCAATGCGGTACGCTAAGTTACCTCTTTCTATTTCCTTTACACCTTGTGCCATTGCTTCAATCTGCTTCATCTTTCTCTTTGTTATATAGAAGAAAGAGAAAATGAATACAAGAACACCCATTAAAAACGGGAATGGTCCTTCTACTTTATAGTACACTACCTCCCCTTGAGGAATCCCGCTTACAAACATATATAAGTTCTTACCTTCAATTGTAATAGGCGAGAATGTAATGAACTCTTTTCTTGATCTTTCAATATCATTATTATTTGAATAATTGATAGCAAATGAAGTCGCATTACGAATTGTATTATGCAAATTAATTTGTTCTTCTTGCGCTTGCTTCGTTTTATACAAAACTTTACCATTTTCGTCAGTAACTAATATTTTAAAGGCATCATGCCCTTGCTCTAAATTCTCATTTTCTAGCTCTATCATGTTTTGTACAGCATCTAATTTATTTTCAACAACCATCATTTCCGCTGTACTTTGAGCTTTACGATTAATTTGCTCCATACCATCTCTGTAATTAATCTCAGCATGCTGGCTAGCATCTTCAAAAATAGGTGCTACTATCTTCGTTGATACAAAGAGACCTAATAACGCACAAGCAGTAAACGCCGTAATAAGTTGAATCCTTATACTCCGTTTCACGCTCTTTATTATCTTTCCAATTAATTCTCGAATTTTCCGAACATAAGTAAACGGATTAAATATCTTTTTCAATCTTATACCCCACTCCCCATACCGTTTTTATATATCTAGGTTTCCTTGGATTCTCCTCAATCTTTTCACGCACTTTTCGAATATGCACCATTACAGTATTATCAGACTGGAAAGATCGTTCGTTCCACACCTTTTCATAAATTTGCTCCGCACTAAACACCATACCTGGATTTCTAGTTAGCAATTCTAAAATTGAAAATTCCCTCGGAGTTAGTTTCACTTCTTCTCCCTCTACAATAACTTTATGGGTCGAGATGTTGATTTTCATCTCCCCAATTTCTAACTCGTCCTCATTTTGGACAGCGAAACCATTCATTTTCATATAACGGCGTAACTGAGATTTAATTCGTGCAATTAACTCTAATGGATTAAAGGGCTTCGTTACGTAATCATCTGCTCCTGTTGTTAATCCTAAAATCTTATCCATATCTTGCGTTTTGGCAGAAAGCATAATAATAGGCATCTCTTTCGCTTCCCTTACTTTCATACACATATGAATACCATCCACTTTCGGCATCATAATATCTAATACGACTAGATGTACTTCATTTTCTTCTAGTAAACGCAATCCTTCTTCCCCGTCTCCTGCTTGCAATACTTTATATCCTTCATTCTTTAAATAGATTGTAATTAAATTTCGAATTTCTTTTTCATCATCTACGACAAGTATTGTTTCGTGTGCCACAATATCTCCCCCATCACTTTTTTAATCCCTAACTTCTATTATAGGAAAACTTCTGAAGAAAAACGCTCGGAAATCCTTAAGATTTTCTGAAGACGCAAAAAAGGTCTAGACTCCCCTTAAGTCTAGACCTTTTAAAAAACCCCTTTTATCCCGCATTAACGGACAGTAAGACTCCCACTTCAAAAAACTGCCCAAATCAACGATGTTACGCGGCAGATCAACTGCCCGTAAAAGCCCGATTGGTTCAACTAATAATCAGGGTGGGGTTTCCCCCACTCTGATTAAAGTTTCACTTTATTTACGAACGTAGATGAAATATAGTACAAATAAAACTCCCATAACATACATAATCGGATGAACCTCTTTACGACGACCACTCACAACCATTGTAATTGGATAGAAGATAAATCCAATCGCAATCCCAGTTGCGATACTATACGTAAGTGGCATAGAGATAATTGTAAAGAATGCTGGCACTGCAATCTCGAATTTCTTCCAATCAATTTCCCCTAAGGAAGAAACCATCAAGATTCCTACAATAATTAAAGCTGGTGCCGTTACAGCTGGCGTTACAACACTTAGTAATGGCGAGAAGAATAATGCCAGTAAGAAGAATCCTGCTGTTACAACTGCTGTAAATCCAGAACGTCCTCCTGCTGCTACCCCTGCAGACGATTCAATGTAAGACGTTGTTGTTGATGTACCTAAGATCGCACCAATTACAGTCGCAATCGCATCTGCAAATAACGCTTTTCCTGCACGTGGTAATTTATTGTTCTTCATTAATCCTGCTTGATTTGCAACCGCTACAAGCGTACCTGCTGTATCAAAGAAATCGATAAAGAAGAACGTTATAATAACAATTCCCATTTGAACAGTGAAAATATCTCCGAAGTGCGTTAACGCAGCACCGAACGTTGGTTCTAGACTCGGTATTGCTCCCACTACAGCTTTCGGAGTATCAATTAATCCTGTTGCCACTCCTAAGATCGCTGTAAGAATCATACCGTAAAATACTGCACCATTAACTTTCTTAATCATGAAGATGATTGTCGTAACAACCCCGAAGATTGCTAGTAACGTTGTGCCCTTTGTTAAGTCCCCCAACCCAACAAGAACAGCATCATTTTTCACAATAATCCCGGCATTTTGGAATCCAAGGAAAGCAATGAATAATCCAATACCTGCCGCTACTGCAAACTTTAACTCTGATGGAATTGCATTAATAATTTTTTCACGAATACCTGAAGCTGTAAGAATAATAAAGATAATACCTGACATTAATGTTCCAGCAATTGCTGTTTGCCAAGGAATACCCATCGTTAACACTGCTGTATAAGCAAAGAACGCGTTAATTCCCATACCTGGCGCTAAAGCAATTGGATACTTCGCAAAAATACCCATAATTAACGAACCAATCGCTGCCGCTAATGCCGTAGCAACGAATACTGCACCTGGATCCATCCCTGTACCTGCTGGTAACCCTTTAATATTTCCAAGCGACAGCGTAGCAGGATTGACAAACAGTACGTAAGCCATAGATAGAAATGTCGTTAACCCTGCTATGAACTCAGTCTTATAATTCGTACCGAGCTCATCAAACTGAAAATAGCGTTTCATCTTACGTTTCCCCCGTTATATGATTACTCGCCGTATTTCTCCTAGCCCTCTTTTATCCCGAGAAATAAAAAAGGCTTCCATTGCATATATACATGGAAGCGTTCTATAAACAAAGACAAGTTTCCCCTCATCTTTATACAAACGCCTCGTAGTCAAGCCATTTACGGTAGCTAGGTAGAAACTTTCGGGCCATATCCCCGATATTATACGACGGCATAATATTCACTTTTCGTTTGAATTACATACTCATATTAACTCGCATAGGCACTTTTGTCAATTTAAAAACGAACATTTTTATAAACTTTTATAATTTCGTTCGTATTAATGGCAAAAACAAAAAGATCCATCTATTCACGAATGATAGATGGATCTTTTTTATTACAATACTATTCCCACTCAATAGTTGCTGGTGGCTTACTCGTTACATCATACACGATACGGTTAACGTGTTTTACTTCGTTTACGATACGTACAGAGATTTTCTCTAGTACGTCCCAAGGGATACGTGCCCAGTCAGCTGTCATACCGTCGATAGATGTTACTGCACGGATACCTACTGTGTAATCGTAAGTACGCTCGTCACCCATAACACCTACGCTACGCATGCCAGGAAGCGCAGTGAAGTATTGCCAAATTTCACGGTCTAAGCCCGCTTTAATAATTTCTTCACGTAAAATCGCATCAGATTCACGAACGATTTCTAATTTCTCTTCTGTGATTTCACCTAATACACGAATACCAAGACCAGGACCTGGGAATGGTTGACGCCATACGATTTCATCAGGAATTCCTAGTTCAGATCCTAATACACGTACTTCATCTTTAAATAACGTATTTAAAGGCTCAATTAATTTGAACTGCATGTCTTCTGGAAGTCCACCAACGTTATGGTGAGATTTAATTGTTTGTGCAGTTGCTGTACCACTTTCAACGATGTCTGTGTAAAGTGTACCTTGTGCTAGGAAGTCCATACCTTTTAATTTAGATGCTTCATCATCAAATACGTAAATGAATTCGTTACCGATGATTTTACGTTTTTGTTCTGGATCTTCTACACCTTTTAACTTGTTCATGAAACGTTCTTGTGCATCCACTTTAATAACGTTCATATGGAAGCCTTCGCTAAATGTTTTCATAACGCCTTCTGCTTCACCTTTACGAAGTAAGCCGTGGTCAACGAAAATACATGTTAACTGATCACCGATTGCTTTATGAATTAATACTGCTACAACAGAAGAGTCTACGCCGCCACTAAGTGCACATAGTACTTTTTTGTCTCCAACAGTTTCACGAATCTTTTCTAATTCTACTTCGATAAAGTTCTCCATGTTCCATCCTTCAGAACAACCACATACGCCGAATACGAAGTTTTTAATTAAATCGTTACCGTGCTCAGAGTGACGTACTTCTGGGTGGAATTGTACACCGTATAAGTTTTTCGCTTCATTGCTCATACCAGCAATTGGGCAAGACTCACTTGTTGCGTCTACTACGAATCCTTCAGGTAAACCAGTTACTAAGTCGCCATGGCTCATCCATACAACTTGCTCTTCTGGAAGGTTCGCATATAATTTTGATTCGTTCTCTACTTTAAGAACAGCTTTTCCGTACTCACGGTGGTTGGCACGCTCTACTTTACCACCGAAGTGTTGTGTCATAAGCTGCATACCGTAACAGATACCGAAGATCGGTAAACCTAGTTCGAAGATTTTTTCATCACAATGTAATGCACCTTCACCGTATACGCTATTTGGTCCACCAGAGAAAATAATCCCTTTTGGATTCATTGCTTTAATTTCTTCTGCAGTAATTGTATGTGGATGAAGTTCACTGTATACACCGAACTCACGAATTCGACGTGCTATTAACTGATTGTATTGACTTCCAAAATCTAAAACGATAATTGTATCGTGTTGCTTCTTCAAAATAATCACCCCAACGTTAGTTCTCGTATATAAATATTTTCACCAATTTGGCGAAAAGCATTACTAATATAATAAAAAAAGCCAGTCCTCCGCCTCTAGTCTCATAACAAAGAAAAGGCAGGGGTCTGGCTTTATAAAGAAAGATAGTCTCCGCTCTTTATAAATATAAGACACACTGCCTTCATAGTCAGGTTGTTTACGGTAACCCGGTAGAGACTCTCAAACCATATCATTGAGGATATATGAAGGATCGTTTTATATTATCTTCCTAGATTCTAACAATGAAGTATCTATATGGTCAAGAGAGAAAGCGACAAAATTCTACAGAAATTCATTTCCTTTTCTAAAAAACATAAAAAAACATCCATTTCTATATAGAAATGGATGTTTTTTTAGGGCAAACGGAATTACATCATTCCGCCCATACCGCCCATGCCCATGCCGCCCATGTCAGGCATTGCTGGTGCATTTGGTTCTGGCTTGTCAGCTACTACAGCTTCAGTTGTTAAGAACATAGCTGCAACAGATGCTGCGTTTTGAAGTGCAGAACGAGTTACTTTAGCTGGATCTACGATACCAGACTCAAGCATGTTAACCCACTCGCCAGTAGCTGCATTGAAACCAACACCTACTTTTTCGCCTTTTAGACGCTCTACAACTACAGATCCTTCTAGACCAGCGTTGATTGCGATTTGACGAACTGGCTCTTCTAGTGCACGAAGTACAATGTTGATACCTGTTGCTTCGTCGCCTTCAGCTACAATAGAAGCTACTTTCGTGTATACGTTCATAAGTGAAGTACCACCACCTGCAACGATACCTTCTTCTACTGCTGCACGAGTTGAGTTAAGTGCATCTTCAATGCGAAGTTTGCGCTCTTTTAACTCAGTTTCAGTTGCTGCACCGACTTTAATTACTGCTACGCCACCTGCAAGTTTCGCAAGACGCTCTTGTAATTTTTCACGATCGAATTCAGAAGTTGTTTCTTCTAATTGCGCACGAATTTGACCAATGCGAGCTGCGATTTGCTCTGTATTTCCAATACCTTCAACTACAGTTGTGTTTTCTTTTGTAACAACAACTTTACCAGCACGTCCTAAAGATTCAACTGTAGCAGATTTTAAGTCACGACCTAATTCTTCAGTGATTACTTCGCCACCAGTTAAGATTGCGATATCTTCTAGCATTGCTTTACGACGGTCACCAAATCCAGGAGCTTTAACAGCTACTACATTGAATGTACCACGAAGTTTGTTCACTACTAATGTAGCTAAAGCTTCGCCTTCTACATCTTCAGCAATGATAAGAAGTGGTTTACCTTGTTGTACCACTTGCTCTAATACTGGTAAGATTTCTTGGATGTTAGAAATCTTTTTGTCAGTAATTAAGATGTATGGGTTATCAAGAACTGCTTCCATTTTGTCAGAATCAGTAATCATGTAAGGAGATGCATATCCACGATCAAATTGCATACCTTCTACTACGTCTAATTCTGTTGTGAATCCTTTAGACTCTTCTAAAGTAATAACGCCGTCGTTACCAACGCGCTCCATTGCTTCAGCGATTAATTGACCTACTTCTTCGTCAGCTGCAGAAATAGCAGCTACTTGTGCGATAGAAGATTTGCCTTCGATTGGTTTAGAAATCGTTTTTAATTCTTCAATTGCAGCAGTAACAGCTTTTTCGATACCTTTACGAAGACCCATTGGGTTAGCACCAGCTGTTACGTTTTTAAGACCTTCACGAATCATAGCTTGCGCTAATACAGTTGCAGTTGTTGTTCCGTCACCAGCTACATCGTTTGTTTTGCTAGCAACTTCTGCTACTAATTTCGCACCCATGTTTTCGAATGCATCTTCTAATTCGATTTCTTTTGCGATTGTTACACCATCATTTGTAATAAGTGGTGAACCAAATTTTTTCTCAAGTACAACGTTACGACCTTTTGGTCCAAGCGTTACTTTTACTGCGTTTGCAAGAGTGTCGACACCGCGAAGCATCGAACGACGTGCTTCTTCACTAAATTTAATATCTTTTGCCATAATAATTGACCCCCTTGGATTTTTTAAGATTTATATAATTAACCGATAACTGCTAAAATGTCACTTTCACGTAAAATCAAGTAGTCTGTACCTTCATATTTCACTTCAGTACCTGCATATTTTGAGAAGATGATAAGATCACCTGCTGCTACCTCTAAAGCAACACGCTCACCATTCTCAAGCACTCGACCAGTACCTACTGCAACAACTTTACCCTCTTGTGGTTTTTCTTTTGCAGTATCTGGTAATACAATACCACTTGCTGTTTTTTCTTCTGCTTGAACAAGCTCAATTACAACGCGATCACCTAATGGCTTTAGCATGAACAATAACCTCCTCATTTTGTTATGTAAATTTTATTTATTAGCACTCAAGTCACCCGAGTGCTAACACACTTATAATAATAAATAATCTCAATTTCTTTTGCAAGTAAAAAAATCATAATTTTTTCGCAAATTACTATATAAACTTTCTATATAGAATACCGCCTTTACTATATGAAGCATTGTTTCCACTGCTCGTATGTTACAATATGAAAGGACACCCTAAGTTGTTTTCGCTATACACACAACTTTCTCCTGTCTTCTATTATAATTTCAAATAAGGATTTACGAAAAAAACATAATTTAAGTGAGGTTTATATCGTAGGTAGCATATTTACATGTTATCCTAACTTATCTCATACACTATAGTTAGAAAGGATGGTTAAACCATTTGAAAAAACAATATTGGTGGGTTATCGTTACATACATTTTAATGCAGTTATCTGGCGTTGTTGGATTACCACTTCTCCTAAAAACAGGACTCTATGATAATAGAGGGTTTACCATTGAGGAAAAAGGACAAATCATAACGGGACACTGGGCAATTATTAGCTTCTTTGTTGCATTATGTATCGTACTTTGGTTACTTAGAACAGATATTCGTGACAGGCATTTAGATGCAACGCGCTCTTCTGTTCCAGCTACAATTGGATGGGTTTTCATCGGATTCTTCTTAGCAATCATCTCACAATCCATTGCAGGTATGATTGAAATGTATGTATTAGGGGTTCCACGTGGATCTGAGAATACAGACAGACTAATGGACATCGCAAGAACGATACCTTGGTTCCTTATTGTTGTATCTATAATTGGACCTATCTTAGAAGAAATCGTATTTAGAAAAATTCTATTCGGCACGCTTTATAAGAGGTTTAATTTCTTCGTTGCAGCTATCATTAGTTCGCTTGTATTCGCAGCAATTCATTTTGATTTTACTCACTTATTGGTATACACTTCTATGGGGCTCGTATTCGCCTTTTTATATGTAAAATCGAAGCGCATTATCGTTCCTATTGCAGCTCATGTTGCGATGAATACATTAGTCGCTATTGGGCAAATTTTTATGAGCAATGAGCAAATTCAAGAAATGATTAAAGAAGCTGAAAAAATGCAAGGATTTATCGGAGGATTTTTTGTATGAGAAACTCACCATTGTTCATGGCTGCATTATACTTCCTTCTTGGATGTATCTTTACACGCTTCGCCATTACGAACGTGACAGATACAATCTGGAATGTGTGGACAATACTATTTGCAGTTATGGCAACAATTGATTTTAATTTGGCACTTCGCCTTATATTAGTTAAATTCACAAAGAAGAAACAATAATAAAACGCAGAGGTCGCTTCCTCTGCGTTTTATTGTGGATAGTTCTTCAAAAAGTAAACTAATGTTTGTAACTCTACAGCTAAATCAATATGATGAATTCTAATATTCTCTGATACGTTTAATCGTGCTGGTGTAAAATTCAAAATACCGTGCACGCTCGTTTCAGCTAACCTATCTGCTACAGCTTGCGCTACTGTAGCCGGTACTGTTAATATTGCCACTTGTATATCATTTGATAATCTCTCTTCTAATTCATCTAAATGATATACAGGAATGCCCCCGATTTCTGTTCCAACTTTCTCTTCACTAACATCAAATGCCATTTCAATTTTTGTATTATTGTTTTTCGTGAAATTATAATGTAAGAAAGCGGTCCCTAAATTACCTACTCCAATAAGTGCTACACGCGTTATATCATCTTGATCAAGTGTTTCGCGGAAAAATGATAATAAATAATTTACGTTATATCCATATCCCTTTTTCCCTAACGCTCCAAAATACGAAAAATCTCTTCGTATTGTTGCGGAATCTACTTTTACCGCTTCACTCAATTCGGCCGATGAAACACGCTGCTTACCAGAAAGAGATAAGTTTTGGATAAATCGATAGTATAGAGGCAATCTTTTAGCAGTGGCTTGTGGAATCTTTTGCTGATCCATATGACCTCTCCTCTCTTCCTATCTTTATTCATATACTTTAATCAAATACAGAAGTTTAGCACTCATTAAATTCCTTGTATAATAAAGAGAAGAAGTATTCTCTCTTTATTTTAAACTATACACTATTTTTAGTATGATTGAGAAATATAAACATGGCAAAGTTAAGAAATTATTTGAGGTGAAAACATTGATTTTATTACAAGTAAATGGACTTTCGAAATTATACGGTGCAGAAACAATTCTTGCAAACATAAAATTGGAAGTACAAACAAAAGATCGTATCGCATTAGTTGGAAGGAATGGAGCTGGAAAATCTACATTATTAAAAATTATCGCTGGTGAGTTATCACATGATGGTGGCGAAATTATAAAACCGAAAGATGTCTCAATCGGGTATTTAGCTCAAAATACCGGCCTAGAAACGTCTTTAACAATTTGGGATGAAATACTAACCGTCTTTACCCACTTACAGCAAATGGAGACAAAACTTCGAAGGCTTGAGCAAGAAATGGGAAAAGAAGAAAACTTTTCAAACGAAGCTACATATGAAAGATTGTTAGCTGATTATGACCAATTGCAACTCAATTATAAAGATCAAGGTGGATATCAATATGAAGCGGATATTCGCTCCATTTTAAGCGGCCTTGGCTTCCCAGTTGAAACACACCAGACGACGATCTCTACTTTAAGTGGCGGGCAAAAAACAAGATTAGCTCTCGGAAAATTATTATTAACAAAACCAGACTTACTTATTTTAGACGAGCCTACAAACCATTTAGACATCGAAACATTAACATGGCTTGAGCAATATTTACAAGGTTATCCTGGCGCAATATTAATCGTTTCCCATGACCGTTATTTCTTAGACAAACTCGTTACACAAGTATATGAAATTTCGAATAAAGAAAGCAGACGATTTGTTGGTAACTACAGTAAATATTTAGACTTAAAATCAGCATTATATGATCAAGAAATGAAACGTTACGAAAAACAACAAGATGAAATCGCAAAACTTGAGGACTTCGTTCAAAAGAATATAGCTCGCGCTTCTACAACGAAACGTGCTCAAAGTCGCCGTAAACAACTAGACAGAATGGAATTATTAACGAGACCATTAGGGGATTCTAAGTCAGCATCATTCCACTTTGATATTGAAAAACAAAGTGGAAATGATGTTTTACAAGTAAAAGATGCGACCATCGGCTATGAGGAGGACCCTATAATTGAACACGTAACTATGCGCTTAACTCGCGGAGATAGTGTTGCTTTAGTTGGTCCAAACGGAATTGGGAAATCCACATTATTAAAATCTATTGTGAATAAGTTACCACTATTAAATGGTAATGTTTCTTTCGGATCAAATGTATCTGTTGGTTATTATGATCAAGAACAAGCAAACTTAACATCTTCTAAACGGGTTTTAAATGAACTATGGGATGAATATCCACTGCAACCTGAAAAAGAAATCCGTACTATACTCGGGAATTTTTTATTCACAGGAGATGATGTACTGAAACCAGTATCTTCCCTTAGTGGCGGACAAAAAGCTCGATTAGCTCTTGCGAAACTTATGATGCAAAAGTCAAATTTATTAATTCTAGATGAGCCTACGAACCACCTTGATTTAAATAGTAAAGAGATTTTAGAGAATGCTTTAATTGATTATCCAGGGACTCTTCTATTTGTCTCACATGACCGCTACTTTATTAACCGTGTAACAACGACTGTGGTTGAGTTATCAACAGAAGGCGCACAGGAATATTTAGGGGATTACGATTACTATGTGGAGAAGAAAAATGAAATGATTGAACGTGCAGCATTTGAACAACAAGAACAGCAAGAAAATCAGGCACCTGTTCAAAAAACTGTAGCTCAAGAAAAATTAAATTATCTCGAAGAAAAAGAGCGTAAACAATTAGAACGTCAACGCACTCGAAAAATTGAAGAGCTAGAACAAAATATCGTAAACTTAGAAGAAGAAATTGCTACGTTAGAAGATCAACTTTGCTTACCAGAAATATATGCAGATTATGAAAAAGCTAGTGAAATTACAACTAAAAAGCAAACGCTACAAGAACAGCTTGAAACTTGTATGGCAGAGTGGGAAGAGCTGCATGTATAAGAGTATTTAAATAAGGAAGATGTCTCATCAGTCATGATTTTTGACTATGCGACATCTTTTTTCTTTAAGTACATAAATAATTTTTTGGATATATCAATGGTAACTGGGAATATATCAACGATTTTTCAAATACATCTATCGTAACCCTATATACATAAACGATTCGACACGAAATATCGATTTACCGACAAGGATTGACAATATCAGCACCCTCTATAATGGAGGGATATTAAAAAATGTTTTTCGGGGATATCTTCTTGCTTTTTATTTCCCGAAAAACAATACACTCAAAGGTCAGACTTCATCTAGTTTATCCACAAGTTTATACACATATCCACCTTTATAAAATAACTATTAAACCAACTTTTCCACATTATCCACAGCCGACGAAAAAGTTACCAACACTTTATATACACAATAAAACCCACATTATCAACAGATAACATGGGTTTTATCCACAAGCTGTGGTTAATTATGTGCATAACTATGCTTCAATATCTAATCCTGGATTCGCATTTAAGGCTAATGTTGCACGCTTGCCTTGTTCATACGCAATTGTCCCTGCCGCTGCAATCATTGCTGCATTATCTGTGCATAAAGATAGCGGTGGAATAATTAGTTCAATGTTTTCTTTTTGTGCAAATTCTTCTTCTAATCGCGCACGAAGTCCTTTATTAGCAGCTACTCCACCAGCAAGAAGTAATTGCTTTACATTATAAGCCTCTGCTGCACGAGCTGCTTTCGTTACAAGTACATCTATTACACTTTCTTGGAAACTTGCCGCTAAATCTTCTGGTTTAATTTCTATACCACGTTGTTTCGCGTTATGCACAGTGTTGATAACTGCTGATTTCAATCCACTAAAGCTAAAATCATATGAATTCGGTTCTAGCCATGCACGAGGCAAATCAATTGTTGGTTCTCCTTCATGTGCAAGACGATCAATATGAGGACCACCTGGATATGGCATAGATAACGTACGAGCTACTTTATCATATGCTTCTCCAGCTGCATCATCTCGCGTTTCACCAATTACTTCAAATGAACCATGTTCTTTCATATAAACAAGTTCTGTATGCCCACCAGATACAACAAGTGATAATAGCGGGAATTGAACTTCTTTTACTAAACGGTTCGCATAAATATGGCCAGCAATATGATGAACACCGACTAACGGAATATCATGTGCAAAAGCTACTGCCTTCGCTGCATTTACCCCAATTAAAAGTGCTCCTACTAAACCAGGCCCTTCTGTTACAGCAATTGCATCAATATCATCAAATGTGATGTTTGCTTCTTTTAAAGCTTCTTCTAACACAACTGTAATTTCTTCTACATGATGACGGGATGCAATCTCTGGTACAACGCCGCCAAAACGTTTATGACTTTCAATTTGTGATGCCACGACATTCGCAATAATTTCCGTTCCATTTTTAACAACCGCTACCGCTGTTTCATCACAGCTCGTTTCAATCCCAAGTATAATCGTATTTTTTCCCATTATATATTCACCCACATTACAAGACCATCTTCCTGATTGTCTGCATAGTATCGTTTACGAATTCCACCATTTTGAAATCCGTATTTTTTGTATAACTGCTTTGCTACTTCATTTGATACACGTACTTCAAGCGTCATTGTTTTTACCCCTAGTTCTTTCGCTTCTGAAATAACTGCTTTCAATAAGGCATCTCCTAATTTTTGACCTCGGTATTCTGGCAAAATAGCTATATTTGTTATATGTGATTCATCAATAATTATCCACAATCCACAATATCCGATTACACGACCATCTTTTTCTAACACAATATAATGTGCATGTTCATTCATCGTTAATTCACGGTGAAAGGCATCTGCAGTCCAAGGAGTTGAAAAAGACACTTCTTCAATAGCTACAATTTGAGCAATATCATCAAGTTCCATCTTTCTAAATATCATATCCATCTTCTGCAAGGCCCCTACTTGTTTTGACTTTCTAACCACTTTGTTTCAGCTTCAGCTAAACGAAGATAGCTCGGAACAAACGTATGCACATCTTGTTCTTCTTTTTGTAACCCTAAGAATGCTAGCTCACTTGGTCTTGGATTATTTTTAGTAAACGGAGCGAATACAGCTTGATCACCTAAATGTTCTATAATTATTTCTTTATGCAATTTAACATCATTACCGATAAATAAAACAGGCTGTCCTTTATCTTTTAACATTTGCAACCAGTCCACAATAAGAATAATTCGGTCTTCTTCTATTGAAGTTAACTGCTCTCCTTCATATGTATATAATCCAGTATAAATTTGCCCACGTCTTCCATCAAATAAAGGACAAATTAACCCATTAAAGTTAGCACCGTTTGCAGCTACTACCTCTAAACTTGATACACCTACAATTGGTATTTGAAGTGACCAAGCTAATGTTTTTGCCGCTGTCACGCCTATGCGAACACCTGTATATGATCCAGGTCCAGCAGCTACTACGATTTTAGTTAATTCCTTCGGTTTTACACCACATTCTTTTAACAGTTGCTCTACAGCTGGCATAAGACGTACAGAATGGTTTTTCGTCAAATTTGTAATAATTTCCCCAATCACGTTTCCTTCCTCAATAAGGGATACACCCATTACGTAATTTGAAGTATCAATTGCTAGTACTTTCATCTTGTAATAGCTCCTCACATAATCTAATATAGCGATCTCCAATTGGCTCGAGTATAATTTTTCTTGTGTCATCTCCCGCATGGAATAAACTAATTTGTAACTTTTCATTCGGTAAATATGCTTCTATTAAATGAGCCCATTCCACTACCGTAATTCCTTCACCGTAGAAATACTCATCAAAGCCTAAGTCCTCTTCGCTTTCTGCTAAGCGATACACGTCCATATGATATAGCGGTAATCTTCCTTTATATTCTTTAATAATATTAAAGGTAGGACTATTTACAACTCTTTTCACTCCAAGACCTTTTGCTAGTCCCTTTGTAAAAGTCGTCTTACCAGCTCCAAGATCTCCTTCTAAAATAATTACATCTTGTGCCTCTACGAGTTCACCTAGTTTTTCTGATAACCTTTGTGTTTCCTCAGAAGATTTTGTTGTTACTTCATATTTGCTCACAGACTTCACCTACTTTACTCACAATGTTCTCTGCTCTTTATTATACAGGTTTTGAATATATAAAAAAGTCCTTAGGAGTTGTCCTAAGGATAGTTTGACTGTCTTTATTAGTTTTTTGTTAAAACAAATAAAAAAATACGAAACAATTTGTTTCGTTCTTTTCTTTATATAAAATGGCGGTCCCGACCGGGGTCGAACCGGCGATCTCCTGCGTGACAGGCAGGCATGTTAACCACTACACCACGGGACCATTTGGTTGCGGGGACAGGATTTGAACCTGCGACCTTCGGGTTATGAGCCCGACGAGCTACCGTACTGCTCCACCCCGCGATGATATAA
>NZ_FNUW01000049.1:0-21431 GCF_900108285.1 Bacillus sp. ok061
CTTTCCACCTACTAGTTTTACATTCCTTGAAGATATTTCTCCTGTGATAGGACAAGTACCATGAGGTGTATATTTTTGTAGAACAATCGCATCTTTTTTTACAAAAAATTCTAGAGCATCGCTGGTTTCCACCTGTAAAGTTTTTCTTGTTTCTTTTGGTATTACAATTCGTCCCAAATTATCTACTTTTCGTACAATACCTGTTACTTTCATAAGCATGCCCTCCTTTTTACAAATAGAATATCCCACATATCGCGTAATCGTTTACATTATTTTAAAACCATATATACTATAAAAAAATTTATCTCAATCTGTAGAAATAGAAAGATTTTCCATGTCTTCTTACGTCCACTGTTACAAATCTTCTATTCCCTTCATACCCTCAATCCCTTTTTCATCACTCACTATATAATATACCTCATTTCCTTTTCACTCATAAGAAACCATCTTAAACTTTATTAACTGCTGTGACATTGTAGATTGTGGAACACGTAGTAACTTCTGTAACTCGGATACATTTAATGGACCTTTCGAAATTAATTCTCGAACTATCATCAAACGCATAGGATGTCCAAGCATCCGCAATATATCTGCAGGTCTCTCGTAATACTCAATATCCATATAAAAAGCTTTTGGCATAATCTCTTCCCCTTTTTGGATGAACGTTTTTTTATATCCTAATATCATCTATTTGTTCCGCCAATGTTGTATATATGCAAGGACTTCATTTAAGTATCTATATTCTTATAACTATATTATTCCTCAAAATTCTCCCTATTCCCTCTTTGTATCTCACATTGCTTTCGATGTATCTTACTAAATAACTCATTTACTTCACTCTGTTTTATATTCTCTGGTATTTCTAATGCGTGTCCAAACGTTTTCCTCCAAGAAATTTTTAATACTTTAATTTGCTACGTAGAGACCGGAATTTGAAGTTTTTCCGTTTTCTGCTGTTCCTTCAGATTCTCCAATTGCAATAGTCTCTTTTTCATACATAAATATTCATTTGGAATATCTTCACGCAAACTTAAATCATATAGTAAACTGTTAAAATCGTTTCGCTGTCTTAATGTAGACTTTCTTCTCCGCATAGAGTGTTCCATCTGTTGCAATAGCTCTGTTAGCTCAACAAACGCATCCGTAATAAAAGATTTATCTTCCTCTACAACAACATAGTCCATATCCTGAAGAAGCGTACGAACAATTCCTCTAATATCAGTGAAAAACCCCTGTTGTAAAGAGCTTTCTAAATCTGTAAATACCATTCTACCAACAATCCCTTTCTTACAACCACGTAGTCTAATTAACATAAAAATTTCAGTACGTATTTTTTCAGTCTAAAAAACACATAGTAAATATATAATAAATATAATGTAATAATATCAAAACCGGTATTGATAAAATAGTAAAATGATTATATGTTATTCATATTTATTGTATACTATAAATAATCTGTCATTAAATCCCTTGTATATAAGAAAAGCGAGATAAAAGAGCTCGCTTTTCTTTTTGTTTACATATAATTTCATGAAAAAACCTCAATACATGTTAAGGAGGGTGAAATAGAAACGCAATTGAAAGAGGAGCCCTTTAGCATAGAGCGATGACAGTTGCATATGTAACTGTTAACTAGGCACATTCTATCATATATATTATATCTACTTAAATATTCATAATATTAAAAATATATTTCTCGAATTTAATCAATTAGATATATGTCGAGACATGATAAAATGGGTGGAAATAATATACACTAGTAAAAAAGGGGGCTATTTCGTGGACGTTCAAACAAAAAGTAATGAACAAATCACAAACATGTTAAAATACCGGACCAATTGGAACACGCTGAATTTTATTATAAACTTTCCACATTTAGTTGCCACAATCAACAGTATGTTCCAGCTATCAAACAAGCATCTAAAGCAAAAGAAATCTTTTCTAAATACAAAGGATATGAATTAAACATAGGTTATTGTAATAACCTTTCTGGATTATCATGCACACATCTAAAAGAATACGAATTAGCTGAAGAATACTTTATATCAGCAATGGATATTTTCCAAAAAGAAAAAGAGGAACAAGCTATTTTATATGTTCGTCACAATTTAGGATTTATGTATGCAAATCAAAATCTATCAGAATTAGCAATTCGCTATTTATCCGAAATAAATAGCAAATCAACAAATAACTACAGAGCAATCTTAATTGAAGCATGCGAACATGCAAAACTAAATAATTCTGAAACTCAATCACTAGCTGAAGCAATGGCATGGGGTAGTGCAGCAATTTGGGTTGCAGCCGAATTAGCAGCAGCTGGATATGTAACACTACCAGCTTCAGTACCATTGGGATTAATTGCGGCTATAGTTGGACTTGGAGCTGCTACATTAGCTGTTGTTAACAAAGGAAAAGGCGTCACAGTTGGAATTACATGGACAGGACATCCACACATACACCGTAACTAATAAATGAAAAAGGAGAACGATTTATGAAAAAAAACATTCGATTATTTGCATCTATAATCGTACTCTTAGGTCTTAGTTTATATAATTTGGTATCTAATTTACTGTTCAAGAAATCTATTTTAATTATACTAATCCTTATTTGTATAACAGTTAGCCTAGAATATATTTTCAACAAAGAAAAATACACCTACTTAAATAAAAACCTATTGATCTTTTTAAAAATAATTCCCTTAGTTGTAGCATTTTTCATAACATGGCTTTTCTTATTATTAAATGCTACATAAAAAACAAAAAATCTAAGCTTACAAGCTTAGATTTTTTGTTTTTTATCCACTTTATGCCCTCCTTCTCTTTGCCCCCACTTTCGCAAACCGGACTGGCTTGCCACTCCGTACTGCGAAGACTAGGGGGCATAGGTCGGGCGTGGAACTCCTTTTATTTCAGTGTTCTGAATGTATACTTTCCTTACGGAAATATCTATTTTTCTAAAAGTCTCTTAAAATCCAATAAAATCAATAGTTTGAATGTAAACTAATATTCAAAAGTTTACTTTCAAAATAAATTACTGTTTCCACTCACAATAGCAATTTTTATCGATAGCTTAGCATATATTAGTAGCAAGCAGATTGCTTCAGGAATGTCATACACCATTCCAGTTTAAAGTAACTAAGGATTTCTTAGTTACTTTTTTTTAAGGAAACCTATACTTTTTATTAAGTAATATATAAATTTCCTCATTGTGTTGAGATTGTTATATGAAAAATCACGTGAATATTGCTCGTGTAAAAACGGGTCATAATCATACGTTATTTTACAAATGCATCTTATCTTGAGGTTATATGGATTACATAAAGTTAAAAATATAGTGTTAAACCCCAAAAAACACCATAACAGTGGTCACGGTGTTTTCCATATTAAAAAATAAGACTATTATTTAAGTACTCTGAAACTGATTCATATTGTAGAAATATCCATTTTAAGATAATAATACGCTTCAAAATCTTCATTAAATATATCTGTAACTAATTGTATAGCCTCCGTATCATAAAAGCTCTGATATGTAGGCAGCCGAGGGATGGATCTGTATTCCCTTATGAATCCTCTTAGGCGCCTGATGATGCCATGATTTCGTTAATGTGTCTAGTGGGATAGTCTGTAGGTTATATTTAATTTCTATTCTTGAGATTTCATTAGAGAAATCCTCTAGATATATATAATTGGTTACAAACTCTTCTTCTCCTTGAATATATTGTTGTGAATAGTGTGGATTAAGATAGTCAGCATCTGCCCCATTAGCGTGAAGGTAATGTAAAAAATGTTTAAATGATATTTTCTTTTTGCATGTACTATCGTTATAAATAAACTTTCTAATGGGTCCCCACTCTGGATTGTCTATACCTGGTGGAGCAATAAGCGAAACAAAAGAGCTTACCGCTCTTTTGTAAGGATTACGTACTAATATTAGCGTGTCTTTTTCTCCTTTTAGAAGTTCTCTTGACAATTTCGTTATATACCCTGCTTTGCTTTTATATATATCATATTCATAGTTATGAATGAATGGATTATACTGCATTGCAATTTCATATAAGCCTATCTGAAAAAAACAATTTGCAAATGATGTACACCCACTCTTTTGACTCCAAAATAAAATTAAAGGGAAATTAGGATAAAAATGAGGGGCACGTGCCCCATATTCAATGATTTTCTTTACTTTTTCATTCATTATAAACGATCCCCATTTCTCTATTTATTAGAATCTGTTCTAAAACATTTAAGTATTTAGAAATTTACTTACCATATTTTTAAATTTAAGTTTGTCATAGTTTATATACTGGTTTGCCATGTTACGTATTGGATCACCCGCGTAGAATCGCTCATATAATTCATGCCGAGATCCTAAAGGGCTTCCAATTATATCCCATCCCAACTTAAAGAGCTTTGTTTTTTGGTCTGCTGGAATATTAGCTCCTTTAAAATATTTTTCTAATAGATGTGATAATGGACTTTGGAAATCCTCTACACTAGAAGGTAGCTGTATGAATCCACCGGCTCCAATAAGTTGTAAAACTTCTATAGCTCTTGGGTAATACTTAGATCCTAGATTTCTTGCTGTTTCAATGTATTTAAAATTAGGTAAATATGTTTTATGTTCATCTAGATTTCCTTCTCTTTCTGCAGAAAATAAAAGAGCTCTGATCGTTTCAATTTGCATAATAAGTTCCCCAAGCTTTTCTTGGACATGTAAATAAGAGTCAGCACCAATTGCTTCCGCCATTTCACAAGCAATTGCTGTAACGAATTCTAACTTTATTAATAATCGAACAATTGCTTGGTGATAAGCTAAGCTATTGGAGGCTACATCCGATTTTAATTTCCATAGAGCCTCTGGATTATCATACATTAATACACGTTCCCAAGGTACAAAGACATCATCAAAGATTAATAGTGCATCCATTTCATCATATTTGGAGCTAATCGGTGAATTCACTTGTTGGGAAAAATCAGTTGCGAACGACTCCCGACAAATCATATGTAAACCAGGAGAATTTGCAGAAACAACAAGGAAATGAGCTAAAGATCTTAATTCACTTTTTAATCGTGTTACAGGATAAATAAGTAAATCATTCGAGTATGGCGATGCGGTTCCAATCATCTTAGCACCATTTAAAAATATCCCATCAGTAGTTTTTCTTGTAATTCTTAATAAACCTAATTCATTTATATCGACTGGATGCTGAGCAGATCGATTTATTTGTGGATCACGTTGAATTACACTTATGAAGCGGTGTTGATCTCTTGCCTCTTCATAGTAATTTGATATTTTATCAGGAAATTGAGGATCAAACTCTTTATATGATTCACGAGCCGCATACCACCCTGTTAATCGAGATCGAGCATAATCGGATAAACGGCTCATAACCCCATCTGTCATCTGACTCCATGTTTCAAAAGCTGTTCGTCTTTTTAATATATCCTCCAAAGATTTTGGTACTAAGAAAGCTGTATGAACCCATGTATACGTTTTAGGACTTAGATAGCCAACTAATTGCTGATGTGTAGGATCTTTAAACAAGTCATATAAATGCGTAATAGTAGCTAACGTACCTTGGAAATTTTCATTCTTTGTGACATCAATTTGTTTACCTTTTAGCCAAACACTCCGTCCGTCTTGTAGACTTTTTATGAAATGATTTTTAAATTGATCCATAATTACCCCTTTCAAAATGAACAATTTAAAGGAAAATAATTAGCTCCTATTACATCTTATTAAGAAGAATGGATTGTTACTCCTTCTAATGATGGGGAATATACATGGAAAGTAATAGCTGGTAAGGGCATAGTGTTCTGCATCATATGAATCGTATCTTTATCAACAGTAAATACATTTCCTTGCGTAAATTGTTGCGTTTGATGATAGGTTGGTGTAGTCTCGGAGGGTCCAAAATTGTATAGGATATTTTGTAAGCTGCCTTGTACAATATAAATACACCCCGTCGAAGTACCATGATTATGAATGGGAGTCTTCGCCAAGCTAGGGAAGTAAAGAACTATTACTTCCAGGTTTTTTGTATGATAAATGATATTTCGCCCGTATTCCAATTGTTTTGGGGCTGTAATATAAGGAATGACATTTTCAAGTGACAAATCTAATGTTTGTACAATCTGTATAAGCTCCTGTTGACTATATAAGTGTACAGAATCAAAGCTACGCTTTATAATTTCGATGAATTTCATAATACGTGCTCCTTTTTTATACAACATTCATATCCCTTCTATATAGAATAGGGGACAACCTCTCATAATATATATCTATTCCATTTTCTGAAAACTTTGCAATAGAACCTTAATTTTCTTTTTTAGAGCTGCTTCCAATTATTTTTAATAATTGTTTCACTCTTTTATCATATGTATGTTCGATTAATGCCCTCTTTAATCCCTCTATCGCAACTTTCTTTTGTACGGATTTGCTAAATAACTTTCTACTTTTTCTATAAAATCAACCGAAGAGGTAAATGTCTCAATTTGTATCCCTGGAATATAACAATTTTCTAAATCTGAACGAATATCTGTCATTTGAAAAGAACCTGTACTAGCTACTTCAAATGTACGATTATTAATTGAACAAGCATTTATTTTTAGTTCATTTCTATTAAATGTTGAATCCTCAATAGAACGATGTATATTAATGTTAATTTTGCTTATTTTATACAATTATTTATTGTTTTCGTAAACCAAAAATGGTAAGGGTACGATTTTCTCTTTCAATAATTCATAACTCTTCAATTTATTCCAATTAGCCCCTATAATTAGGGTGTTTTTAGTCAATAAGTACTCTGAAATTGAATCAATGAAAGCAAGCCGATTATCAAAAGCAGTCCCTATAAAACTGATATCATACATATAGTCTACTTCTCTAAATATTGGTGTATATGCAGGAGGTTCTGCTGCTAGAGGTAAATAAAATACATGATTACAGCCAAGTTTTTTATAAAAATCAATACACCCCGTATCTTGCGTAAAAATATAATCATAATCCAGTACCAAATTTTTCGTTATATCTGTAAAGTGCGGATCGTCTGTAAGCCAAAGTGCAGTCTTAAAGTTATATTGTTTTAAATCTTGTATCCCTTTACTTATTCCTTCTTCAAAACCATGAAATACAATAATGAGGCTCGGTTGTATCTCTAAAGCTGTTTTTACCAAGTTTTCGTATGTTACCATCGTTACGTCACCAATAGCTTTTTTCAAACTGTTAAATATAGCTTCTTCTAGTACTGGAAAATATACAGGAACACTAGATTTAACAAACAATACGTTAAACTTTTTAGAATTAGATGAAATCTCCACAGATATCCCACTCTCCTATGTATCAAATTAACTATTTATATTATATGTATTGTCTAAGAGTATATTATCTTATATAGAAACTACTCAACCTATTTATAATTCAACCTACTTATGGACTCTTTGAATATGGATATTTAGCGGTAGTTTTTCAAATAAACAACAATGGATATGACAACTAAAAGCGACATACGGAGGCATATGCAAATAAATATGCTCATGATTCCTTGAGAAAAATAAAAATTTTCTGTGTAACAAAAGCGACCATTTTTGTTACGGTCATTATTAATAAACTTTTAACCTAATTAACTTGCATACTGAGTGTAACAAAAATATGTAACAATATTATTCATAACAATATCCCCATTTAATCGCTTTTGGTACAATAGTCAGTGAAGGGGATGATAAATATGAAGTTTGGTTATATGCGTGTTTCTACATTAGATCAAAATTTAGATCGTCAAAAGAAACATCTCGAAGAATTTGGATGAAACTGTATTTTCTTTAAAAAAATAACCGGTACAAAACGAAACCAGCCGGAATTAAATAGTATGCTGGAATTTCTTCTTCCAGAAGATACAGTCGTTGTAACCGATTTAACTCGACTATCACGTTCTACAAAAGATCTCATTGAAATTACGGAACAAATTTCTCAAAAAGGAGCGCATTTGAAAAGTCTAAAGGAATCATGGCTTGATACAACAACAGCACATGGAAAAATGTTGTTTACTATTTTCGCTGGTATTGCTCAATTTGAACGAGATTTAACTTCTGAACGGACAAAATACATAATGTGTTACATTAAATAGTTTTTACTTATCTTTTATAATATTTGGTTTGTGTTGAGTTTGTTTTGTAAAATGCAACACGTTTAGGCTGACCTTTCCTTAACGACAAACAAGACGCCAGCCAGAACACGTCAGCACCTGCTATAATTGCTATACACATATTTGTTCTATCTATATAGTAAAATAAAACACCCATAATGGACACATCATAAGATTAGTATCCCTATTTTCTGTTTATTAATTATTATGTTTATAGACCTAGATTGTGCACATCTATATTCAGTAAGCGCATACCCTATTACATGAATACTACTTTAGGAGTGATTATATTATGAATCCCTTCCCGATGAGGATTGCTTTTGTAGCTCCAGCTGCGACTTGGCAACATTTACTTCAATATCCTTCATATGGTCAATATGGTATGCAACCTGGGCACATTCCCTTTACGCCTACAATTCCGCCTTCTCCCAAAATATACCAATATAATTATAATTTCCCATCATTGTATTTCCAAGAGTTTCACGGTACATTTAACATCTAATATCTGTACTTGTGATGTCAATTCATGTTATACCTAAACCAATATTTAAATACGTTTAATGTGTAATTTCTATATAACAAATAAAACATACTAAGATTAGTAGTGCAGACCAAGGCATTGGTTCGCACTACTATTTTTTATATAGTAGAAGTGAAGAAAGGGTGGTGGGTGCTTTGGGATTTTGAATCCGTAAAAAAAACTGACCTTCTTCACTTACCTTATTTGAATCAGTTTTTAGTATGTTGGTCCTGGAGATCGTGTATAAGAAATGGGAATCGATAAGTGTAAGATGAAGACTTCAATTTTCCATCAGGAGGAACTTTATGAGACACGTAATTGCTTTTGATATCAGTATGGGTAAAAGTTATATGGTAATTTATAATGCACAAAAACAATGTATGTTTGAAAAGGAAATCCAACATTTGAAGCCTGATTTTAAAGAGCTACAAAAAAAGATATATGACCTTACCGAGAAAACTGGTAAATTACCTGAAATTGTGTTCGAGACAACAGGAATTTATTCTAGACAGCTAGAACGATTTATGCAGGATAATATTAAATCCCTTAGAAGCAAAACTACAATGTGATTCCTTACGGATTCATAAAACGGACCGAAGTGATGCACATCGCCTAACTCTTACCCACTTTACATCTACCCGAAGGGTATCTCATGGAACGAATCACATATTCCATCAGTTAAAATCTCCTTCGAGATTCTATAGCGAACTAGATGGAGAATTATCAGTGATTCGTAGTCGTATGCATAAAGTTATTTAATTAACATTTCCTGAATTAGAAAAAATGTTCACAAGTAAATCTGAGTTATTTTTAAATTTTGTTCAACTATTCCCCCATCCAGATTGTGTTTTAAGTCTTTCTAAAACGATTATAAAAAATCGTATTCGTGCTAATACCAATAAAAAAATATCAAATATTATGGCAGAGAAAAAAGCCATTCAAATACTTGAAATAGCGAAAAACTCATATCCAGCTGTTTCTCAAAATGATGTCTTGTGTGATCAACTTAAAGCATACGCAAAACGTTATCAAGAACTACTTCAACAAAAAGAATGTTGTATTAACAAGATGGTATTTATAGCCGAACAACGTGCAGAGTATAGTATCATTCTGAGTCTTCCCGGAATTGAACCAAATACAGCGGTACGCTTAATGTCTGAAATAGGAGATATAACTCGTTTTGCGAATAACAAGCAATTGAATGCCTATGCCGGTATTGATATACGTCGCTTTCAATCAGGTAAAACTTTTTATAAAGATAAAATTAATAAAGGTGGAAATAAACATTTACGAAAATTACTTTTCCTAATCATCCAAAATATGATTAAATTACGGTGTTACGGACGAAATCACAATATAGAGTACTACGATAAATTAAAAACGCAATCCTATAACAAATGTCATAAAGTTGCGTCCATTGCATGTGTAAATAAGTTATTGAAACTTCTCCTTCACCTTATTACACACAATATACACTATGATTATCGGTTAGCAGCCTAACATCATAGTTTCATTCATCATACCATATACGCCCCTAGTAAAAAAATGAATCCCTGCTAGGGGTATTTTGCATGTATAAAAATGGATACCTATATTTTGTGATATCCAGTCCATTAAAAATCTAAAAATATAGGTTGACTAATCGTAAGAAAAGCACCCGTTATGGATGCTTTTTTTTTATTCCTCTCATAGCCACCGCATTCTTACATTTTTTTAATTTGACTACGCGTCTTACATCAGTGGCTATGAGAGAAGCAAAAGTTCTCCCAGGAATTTTTAAATTTTATATCGTGCTATTTCCGTACCCCCTTTAAATTGACACCCTATTAGTAGGCACAGGTACCAACTTAACGGAGGACAGAAGCTCTCCTCCGTTTAGACCTTTTAAATTAATGAAGTTTTGAAGACTATTCTAATTACGATTGAAATCAAGAAATACATACAAGTAAGACTCTTAACCTCTCACTTGTACCTTAAAAAAAATCCTCTTGCAGATAAGGAAGAGCAACGCATTATGTTCACTCATCACCTAACTACAAGAGCTGGATTCGGCCTTTCATATATAGGTGGATTTTTGACGACGAATTTCGACATTTTTTTCAAAAAGAATTTCTAGCTTATACAAAATAGACTTCCACTCAATCGCTCACCAATCTTTTTATCTGCTCGTTTTAAATATTCTTGTACAGTAGTTCTTTTCACTTTTAAATAATTGGAAATTTTATCCTACATAAACCCATACCCTCTAGACATTACATATATTTCCTTTCCTCTGTCTGTAAGTGTAGACAATGCATCCTCTAGCTGTATACGACCCCATTCAGATATAACACTCTCTTTTGCTTCTGTATCATCCCATTCATACACCAGCATTACAGTACTACTCACATATCTTTGCGTTAATAATGGATCAAATGGTTTCTCACGCTGATATGCAGCCCTACGTTCAATACCACGCTGATTACCTGGCTGTTTAGCAGTACGCATCCATTCCAAAGCATAATTTATATCACTAATCATTTCGTTAATAATACTTATATCCTTTTCTGTTGCGCCCACCTTAGATCCTTCTAAATTCTTTCTTGTTTCGGTATACTGCTCCATTAATTCTTTCATAGACAGGTTTCTCCTTTTATATAAAAAGAGGACGCTGAATTATATATAGGAAGAAATGCTTTCCTATGCATAATCAACGCCCTCTAAATGTGGACTATTACTTTCAATATTTTTTTATTTATCCTTTTAATACGATATGTGAAATTTTTATATTAGATTCCTTTTTTAATTGTTCACTTATATAACTTAGATCTCGTATCCCAAGCTCTTTTGCTATCTGTACTTTTGTCATTCCACTTTCTAGAATTATTAACGTTTTCTCACACAATACATCCCATTCTGCTTTTGTTATCCGTTTCGTCTGATCTGCTACATAATTCTCCCCTAAAGCAGTACCTAACTTATTTATCTGTTTACCTATATCACAATTATGTAAACAGTGACTTGATTTATATTGATACTCACATCCATTACAATGCTGGTCCTGTAAATTTATTATCTTTATGCGTATGGCTCTTTTGTTTGTATCTTTAACTTTTCCCATCAACTACAAATCGGCTAATCTATCTACATGTACCAGATAATCTATAAGAGCACGATCAGTTCTTTCTACTACATACGCATGTTTTTCAAATTCTTCCCTCGGAATAGATTTACGGCCACCATCGTATAACATAGCTTCATAGTATTCTGCTACTAATGAAACCGGAATATGATCTGTTCTAAATTCTATTAAATAAAAACAAATAGCTCCCTGTGCCTGTGTATCATTTAAATAATCAATTTGATGTCTACCTATATTATCTAGTGGAAAGCTTGTTGTTCCTTTTGTAGATTTTGCTTCAAAGTAAACTACTCTTCCTTTATATACTCCATCGTAATCTACTGTAGATTTACTTCCCCATGCACTTTTGGATATTTCACCTTTTTGATTCGTTTTTATAACTTTCACTGGCGTAGGACGTTTATTGAAGATTCCTATATTTTCTGCCTTATACATTCGACACGTATTGGTTAACGACAATTCAAACGCCATTCCTCTATTTTCGTAACCCATGCTGCATCTACTTTGTGTTTCTCAAATTTTATTCATTTATGTATTTTAATATAAAAATATAATAAGGGGAGTTGATAGCTTTTTCGAATCATCATTGAGTACCTGCAATACATTGCAATTGAGTTTAATTCCAAGTATCCCTGGTAAAGAAGAAACTGTAAATCATAAGTTAGTTTCTTATAATTTAAAAGAAACTGTTTCAGGTTACCTATTAGAACTGAATTTAAAAAACCTAGAAACAAAAGAACAATATACATTCACATACAATGACATTCAAAAAATCGAAGAACATGAAGCTTCTACACACCAAAATCAAAAATATTATATTTACTGTCTAAACAGACGACTATATAATGACAAACATAGTGACACACTTCTAGATGGTAGAAATCTAGCTGTTTCATATGAGAATAATTCTTATATTTATACATATAGAATTATGACTTCAAAATAAATTGATTATCACTTACCATCTAAAAACTTAGTATGTATTTTCAAAAATATATACTAAGTTTTTTTATAAGCATTCTCTTTTTTATCCAATGAAATTTTTATTAAATCGCTTATACTTTATTTCTCAACCACATCTTATGGAATTATAATGAAATGAATGGTAATATATAGACATCTCAATTACGTTAGAGCTTGTTTCCTTGCAAGCTCTTTTTTTATTAGTTGCGATAGGTAAGACTTTGAAGTTATCTCCATCTTTTCCCCCGCTTAACACTGTACGTGCGACTTTCATCGCATACAGCGCCCCATCTTATTCTTTTATACTAAAGTAACTAGATTACAAACTTTACGAAGTTTGTTTATTTTCTTCAGTTGATTATCGCTCAATTGAAGTATTCTCATATATATTTTATTCGTCTCTTCATTTGTTGCGTGTATCAGTCTATGGACAAATTCATGTACAATAATTAGGTTGTTAAACTCGTCAGTACCTCCCATACCTCTCGGTATTTTATGATGGCAGTGCACATCCTCGGCTGTTAAGAAAATTCCGGTGACAGCGCATTTACCATTTTGCATGGAATACCTCGATATTCTGTTATCTGTATACTCCATGCTCTGTCCTTTATTGGGGGATAGCAACATTTTTTGTATTTCATTGGCAATGTTACCTTTTAGGCTTTCGATGAGTTTTTGTCTTCCTTCTCTAGTATAGTTACACATGTCTTGACTAAAACTTTGAGGGAACCGTGTTTGTATGTCTGCTAGTGGATATACATGGTTACCTGCTATTTCAAAGGTTCTATAATTGTTCCTGTGTAATCTTTTATATAGTCTATTAGCGTTGATAGGAATTTCATATTTCCCTATTGATTTTAGACGATTAAATAAGGTTTTCGAGAGACGAAAGGCTATTTCAGCAAAGTCTATATTCACGTGTGTTGCAATCTTGTAATAGTTTTTAATACCAAGCACATAAGAGTTATAATCCTGTACTGTTTTACCTGATGGACTCTTTTGAATTGTTTTAATTCTTGTTTTTGCTTTTTCAAGGATATCCTTTTTCTTTTTCTTTTTCTCGCTCACATGTGTGTTTGCCACATATCTTTTGCGCTTTTTAACAGATTTGATAGAGAACCATAGAAAATCCGAAGATTTTCTTTTTAAGTTGGTTATAGTTGATTTTTCATTAGATATATTAAGATTTAATTGATTTTTGAGATACCCTTCCACTGCATAGAATATTTTAGTTGCCGATTGATGATTGTTGGTAAAGAATAACGATAGGTAGCCTACTAAGTGTAAAACAGTGATGTTCCATTCTCTTTTCAGCTTTCCCCCGTTCCACACCGTGCATGAGACTTTCACCTCACATGTTGTATTATTCTTTTTCTCACTGACCTAATTTAGTGTTTATTCCCGCATTTATTTCCAGATTTGTTTATTATTGCGCGGGTAATTGACTTACGGTTGCATTTCCTACTAACTCGCGTAGTTTATTAAGTCTATCAATCTGTCTATCCGTGAGGATAAACTGTTTCATGATTTCCCGAATTGTTTCTGAGCTAGTTGCGTGTACCAGCCGATGTATTAAAGGATGAATTATTATCAGATTTCTGTAACTATCATCCTTAGTCTGGCTCCACATAACTTTGTGATGGGCGTGCATTTGACGCGGAGTGAGTTTTACTCCGTTTATCGCACATTTTCCTACTTGAGCCACATATAGACTGATTCTGTTGTCATTAAGTTCAATGCTTCCTCGGATACCCATTATCGGGTTGTTTCTCAGCCATCTTAGTTTCTCTTCAGTAATTCCATTTTCCAATTTTTTATGGATTAATGAGCGCCCTTCGGAGGTATATTTATTGATAGAACTTCTTTTCATCATTGGCGGTTTGTTTCGTATAAGCGAGACTGGAATAACCGGTCTCCCCATATAGTATCTAAGCGCCTTTTTGTTTTATTTGAAGTATTTGAGAATTCCTTTGTCTTTTCCTGTATAGCTTCCATTCCTCGTATATTCCTTGGTCGTTTTGTTCTTGCTTTGTCTAGTCCGAAGTCGGTTCCTCAGGATATTGTCCATATCTCTACCGATACTTCTTAGGTTGAGACTCACATTTGTGGCTATTTCATAGTAATTATGGATACCTATTACTATACTGTTGAATTTGTTCAATTCCGCAACTTTGGCAATACTATTAGGAGCTTTCGCTATTTTCTTAATTTGTTCTTTCAACTGCGTTCTGATTTGCTTTATTGCTTTGAGGGAGATGTCCGATTCCATGATGAACTTTGTTTCACGTTCTCCATTTTTGTATCGGTTTCGTCTCTCTTTCGGCAGAAGGTTCCCCTTTTTCTTGACGTGTTTTTTCCATTTTCCGCTTCCCTTTTTAACTACTTTAAGTGTGAATCCGAGAAACTCACTCTTTTGCTTTCGCAAGTTCGTGATTTTTGATTTTTCGTCAGAGATAGGAAGTTTTAGTCTTTCTTCTAGCCAATTTTTGCTTGCGTGATATAGCTTTATCGCGTTCGATTTCGTGTCGGTGAACAACTTAAAATCGTCGGCGTAGCGAACAATGTAGACTTGTTTTAGCTTTGTTTTAGATAGTTGTTTGATTTGGTTTGTTCGGTCTTTTCGTCCGTCCCTTATCATTATCTCATCTGAAGCTACACAAGTCGTTTCCCATTGATTGCTTATCCACCAGTCAAATTCATTGAGGTTTACATTGGCTAGTAATGGACTTAATATTCCACCTTGCGGTGTTCCCTTTGTTGGTATCACAACGCTTCCATCTTCCATTACTATTGGGGCTTTCATCATAAGTTTTATGATCTTGAGAAGTTTTCGGTCTCTAATTCCTAGTGTCCATAGCTGGCTTATAAGTTTCGAGTGATTTACCTCATCAAAGAAGCCTTTGATGTCAACATCTACAACGTAATGCAAGTTTTGTTGATTGATTCGCATTGCGCAATCTGCTATTGCGTTTTCTGCTGACCGATTAGGTCGAAAGCCGTAGCTTCGCGTGCAGAAGTGAGCTTCACAGATAGGTTCCAGTACTTGTAATACGCATTGTTGTGCTATCCTATCCCAGATTAATGGGATTCCGAGTGGTCTCATTTTCCCATTTGGTTTTGGAATGCTTTTGCGTCTTACCTTTCTTGGCATGTACCTCCTAAAGCGTTTTTGAACAAAGCTGATGAACTCTTGTTGCGGCATTTTCTCCAAGTCTCTAATAGTGATTCCATCATTGGAGGCAGTATGGCTGCCTTTATTCCTTTTGATGTTCCTGTACGCTAGTAAAACATTATCTTCACTGGCGATAATATCCATCAGATTACTGAAATGCCCAAATTGAGTCGCTTTTTGATAGAGACCATCAAAATCTTCGGTCATTTCATAGTATTCGGAGTGTCTAATTTTACTGTCTTTTGGGTTATTTGCTAAATTAGTCATGTTTCATCACTACTTTCCTAATGTTACGGATTTCGTAAACGTTTTGTGTCTTACGAGAACCCATGATTAAGTCTGTGAGTGAATAATGTTTTTCCAACATGATAAGGCTTGTGGCTGTTGCTCCAGTTTCATTACAAAACCTTCTATGCTCGTGCCACTACTTTCATTGACTATTGGTGTAGTTCCCTCGATTGCTCGTTTCCTACATTACTTGGTATGCCTACCCACAGTTAGTTGTTCTGTGTACGTTAGCCACTTCCGACGTTCCTCATTGATTAGTATTGATATTGTTTAGGTGCTTGCTTTACTCCGTATCTAACACAATTGCCTATAACAATTGGAGGATTTCATACTCAAAAACATCTTACTTTCCCCTAAATAGCGCGTTTTCATTAGCGCCCGACACCGTTAGGTGCCGTCGACTTTTCGAAGCGTACGTTCACAAGTTTGTCGGTGGTTTACCACATTCTCACCTTGCAATATCACCGCCCGCCATATACACCAGTCCATCAGATTTTTCTTCCTTTGGGTTTCGGTTTCCTTACTAGGAGGCACTTCGGGTTTTTATGACGACTTTACCCAGCTATGGTCGCCCTTGCCGTTTGCACCGACAAGAGGTTAGGGAGTATCAGCGAGAAAGTTTCGAGGCGTTACCCCTTCATTCCTTTCTTCATCAATAAAGTTCTCCTATATCTTTGGTTTTCACCTTTTGATTAGTGGGTCTCTCCCCGCTAGCTTATTAGGCTAACTTTTGAGACGAACGTCTCGCACTTTTAAAGTCATCTGCATATCTAACTATGTGCATTTTCTTCAATTTCTCTTTTATCAAAAGTGGATTTTTGGTTTTTGTTGTATATGGTTTTCTTGTTTTAATATTCTCCCACTGACTAGATATCCACCAATCTAAATCATTTAATACAACATTACTGAGTAATGGACTTAGAATCCCTCCTTTCGGAGTTCCTTTTGTAGGAATGCCTTTTCCTTTAATTGGTGCTTTTAACATTTTCGAGATGATTGTCAGAACTCTTTTATCAGTTATCCCTATGTTGTGTAGTTGTTTCAATAGTTTGGAATGGTTTACGTTGTCAAAGAAACCCTGTATATCAATGTCAACTATGTGGTTAAATCTACCTCTGTTTATCAAGTATTGACAACTAGCCATTGCATGGTGTGTTGACCTATTAGGTCTGAATCCATATGAATGTTTATAGAATTTTGCTTCGCATATTGGTTCTAGAACCTGCTTAAACATTTGTTGAATCAATCTATCTCTCATTGTAGGGATTCCTAACGGGCGTTTCTTCCCATTTGACTTAGGTATCTCCACCCTGCGTACCGTATTTGGTTTATAGTGTTCGAGAGTTTTTCTTATATTATCAACGAAAGAATCTACCTTTTCCATTTTATAATGGTCGATTGTGATACCATCTGTTCCTTCAGTTTTTGAACCAGTGTTAGCCTTTATATTTCTATATGCCAGTAGAATATTTTCTTTTGATATGATGTGCTTATACAAATTTATCCCTTTAGTAGCATTGTTTTCACTACGTTGATATAAATCATCAAACAATTTTTACATATTGTAATATTCTGCATGTCGTAATGTTGTACTCACCGATGTATTAATTCCCTTTTCTTACGAAAAGTCCCATCATCTTACTCGATCCTGTGAGTTACATCTAGTTAATTTAGTTTTCAAAGAACAAGACTAGGGACTATCCCTCCACATTCGTTACATGCTTCCTCGGTACTGTGTCCCCACCTTCACAAGAATGAAGCAATTTCGGTTCGTTCGAACCTTATATGCATCTGTCAGTTAGTAGACGTTGATGACAATTTCTTGCTTACCACGTTCCGATTCACCTAGCTATACATATATCCTTAGGTGCTTGCTTTAAGCCTGTTATCTTTACATCCTCATCGTTAGATGTTCCGAATTTCATACTATTTAATCTTACTTTTCGGTAGATAACGTTGTCATTAACGACATATACGTTTCTGATATATTAAACGTTTAGACCCGTACATTCACAAGTTCGCCAGTCCGTTAGGACATTCTCACCATAGATATTTTGTAGCATCCCGACCTATCCATTACCATATGATTTCTCACTTAGGTTTTGTTCAACCGACTTCACCTAGCTTCATACAATTTGTGACTACTACCACGCCTTGCCTTGCATGTAGGCGTATCAGATAAGTAGTTTCAGCTCAACCTGACGGCTTTCATTCCTACTTTCAGTCAATCAGTTGTTATTATCAAAATTGATAATCCTCCTCTTTCGTGTTTACACACTTATGAGGAAACGTGTCGCACAAATAGCGTTTTTGTTCAAAATGATGAACTCATTTATTTGGACAAATTTACCAGTATTTTTACCAAAAAATTCATGATATTGTTAATTAGTCGAGTACGTCATTGCTTGACGATTACCCTTAGGAACCCTGCAGACAACCGGGGTTTCTTTTATTTAAATAACGATTGTGTTAAAATTCCCACTTGCCTCTTTTCTTTAATGACATGCTCCATAACTCCAAGTAAGGCATACAATATTAAAAATTCACTCGTGAAAATCTGATTACGATTTTTTGAATTTTTTATATCTCATGAGACATTCACCTGCCTTACTAAGAGTGCATATAAAAATGCGCTCTTTTTATGTTTAAATAAGGATTTTGTTTAATTTCCATTAACCTTTTTGATCCCTTTGAATACATTATTATTGCAAGGAATTCCACAGAGTACTCTCGTCCAGTCACCTCGAATTTCTTGCATACCTTGTGTAAATAACCCGTTATAACTAGCGGGTTATTTTATTTTTGATTACAGATAACTATTTTATTAAAAATTAATTATCATAATCTGTATCATCTACTACAATAAAATCTTCCTTACATCGAGGACACATAGCTAGAAAATACGGATGACGATCATCATAAAATCGGAACTGATTCCCTTCTCCACAGTGAGTACATTCCCAATATCCTCGCATAATATGATCTCTTGTCGTTTCTGGTTTATCATTACCAACTGAATAAACTAGATACGGTTCGTCTGTCTCAGCATAATGTGGTTTATACATAAAATGAAGTGGTACAGTAAAACTGGAACACAGTATAGATATAAATTATTCTATATGAGAGGTGTTTCAGATGAAAAAACAGTATGATGAAATGTTTAAAAAACAATGTGTAGAATTGGTGGTTAAAGAAGGGCGCACAATTTCCAGTATTCAAAGAGAATTTGATTTAGGTAACGGGACCCTAAATGCATGGATAAAGAAATATTCTTCCCCATTTTTGGATAATGAGAAATCTGATATGGAAGAACTGCGTTCTTTACGAAGAGAAATCCAAGCTTTAAAAAAGGAAAATGAATTTCTAAAAAAGGCGGCAACCTTCTTTGCCAGCAACCAAAACTAACACGCTTTCAATTTATCAGACAATATCATCAACTATTTGGAGTGCGCTGGCTTTGCCATCGATTACAAGTTTCTGTTAGTGGTTTTTACGACTATTTCCACCGCAAGCCCACTGAAAGTCAGAAAAAACGTAAAAAGACCGCGGCTTATATTGTTATGCAATTTAAACGTTTAAAATGTAGAATGGGCTATCGAAAACTGTTCCGTTACCTTGTAAACAAAGGCGTTATAGTGAGTTTATTTCAAGTAAGACAAGCTTTATGCGAAGCTGGATTAAAATCAAAAGTTGTTACGTATTATAAGAAAAGAAAGCACGAACATCATACCTTTCCAAATGTACTAGCGCGCTCATTTCAACCAGGAAAGAAAGAAGTACCAGCCGTTGTATGTGATATCACAGAGTTTCGTTTAGTGAATGGGCTGAAAGTATATTTTTGTGCAGCATTAGATATCGGCACCCGACGGGTGCTGGGTGATTCGTTGGATACTCACCAAGATGCTCAATTGGTAAAAGATACAATTCAGCAAGTTAAACATGCTTATGGAGGTCAAAAGAGGATCTTATTTCATAGTGATCAAGGATCTCAGTTTAGCAGTTATAAGGTTACTGATTTTTGTAATCAACAAAAGATTCAACAAAGTATGTCCCGCAAGGGAAACTGTTGGGATAATGCCGTGATGGAATCGTTTTTTAGCATCTTTAAACGCGAATGCTTACATGGAGAAGAACTGATTTCTCTCGCTCAAGTAAAACAATTAGTGGCTGAATTTATTTATATGTACTATCATTCCATTCGCCCTCACTCATCATTAAATGGCTTGACTCCATATCAATATTCAAAATCAATTGCGTAATCTAATTGATGTTCCAGTTTTTCTTGACCAGGTCACTTTCATATTTCAAATCGGGGTAAGACTTGTGAAAAAAGAGTAAACTGTAATCATACCAACTTTTTATCTGTTAAAAAACTTTGCAACAGAACCCAGCACGTTATCTTGGTTCTTATTTTCATTTACCTTAGGCTTGGTCTCATATAGATTGTTTAATACACGATTATACTCGTTTCTTGTAATTTCTTTATTATACAACTGAATTAATAAATCTTTATGCTCTTTTGAAAAGGCCATTTTATCAAAAAATTTAGGATACATAGTACCATTCTCTCCGCTTCATGTTGGGTTTTATATGATAAATCAGAAATAGAAAAATCTATATCTATATAAAATAGGTATGGATTTTTCTATTTCTGATTTAGACATCGTTGTATAGTATAAATATTGGATGAGTATTAAAGTATAACATAAAAGTTATAGACCTATTTGTTTTTCTAAAGGTTTCAGGTACCTGCAAATGTTTCTATTCGAATTGCTCGAACGTACTGTCCGTCGATTATTGTTTTATTTTAGAATCGAATCGTATAGATTGCATGTTTATATACAAGCTGTTGTTTCCCCCCATATTCTATTAAAATAGAAAAAGTATCATATCCTCTTATTATTCCTTTTATATGTAGTCCTTTTAACAGAATTAACGTGATATCCTTCTTCTTTTGAAACGCTTCTTGTAATAAGTGTTCCTGTGAAAATAGTATGTTCTTACCTCTATCCTTTTGAAATGATTGTAATTTCGTTTCCAATGAATTCTCCCCCTATTCCTTCTCATACAGTTACTTTGTATTGTTCTAGTTCAGCTAACAGTTGTTTTACACCCTCTGGACTCAGCGTCAGCTTTCCACCTACTAGTTTTACATTCCTTGAAGATATTTCTCCTGTGATAGGACAAGTACCATGAGGTGTATATTTTTGTAGAACAATCGCATCTT
>NZ_FNUW01000048.1:0-25291 GCF_900108285.1 Bacillus sp. ok061
GCTGAAATAGGAGATATTACTCGCTTTAACAATAACAAGCAACTCAATGCATTTGCTGGTATTAATATACGCCGTTTTCAATCAGGTAAAACCATTTTTTAAGATAAAATCAATAAACGTGGAAATAAACATTTGCGGAAGCTCCTTTTCCTCATCATCAAGAACATGATTAAACAACGACGTTACGGACAAAATCACATTGCTGAGTATTACGATAAATTAAAAACGCAACCCTATAACAAATGTCATAAAGTTGCGTCCATTGCATGTGTAAACAAGTTCTTGAAGCTCCTCTTTCACCTTATTACACATGATATACACTATGATTATCGGTTAACGGCCTAATATCATAGTTTCATTCATCATATCTCACCCCTAGTAAAAAAACGAGTATATATTAGGGGATCTTTGGTATGCATGATAACAAGTATTTGTTCCTTCTGATATTTACTCCATTAAAAACCTAAAAATACAGGTTGACTAATCGTAAGAAAAGACACCCTAAGGTGCCTTCCTTGGACTTGAACAATCTTATTATACTAGATATTAAATAATATTTATTTTTCTATATGAACAAATTTAACTTTATTTGAATCTACCTTTGCGTTAAAAACTTTAACTTTCACAGAATAAGTACCTTCCTCCAGAGAATTTATAGGAGCTGAAAATGATTGGAGAGTTGAATTATTGGAAAGAGTGGCACTTGTTACATACGATAAGTCACCTCGTAAATTATAAAACTCAAATTCTACACGGCTTGATTGATGTTTGTTAGATGAACTTAAATCAGCGATCCCAGTAATAGTATTGTAATAAGGAGAATATTTTATTGGATTCCCATTACTAAGCCAAAACACACTTTTAATTACGGATGATTTTTCATTGTTAACTTGTGCGGATACTGTATTTTGAACAGGACTATGAACTGCACTAAAAGCCAAAAACCCTAAACTCATTACCGGAATAAGAATACTTTTTTTCATCTCAACTACTCCTTTAATTTTATTTCCAACAATCCTATAATACATATACCTATCTAAAATGTAAATATTCAACACATTAATTGGAATATAAAATTCTCGAAATAATATGGTGAGTTCTGGTGCAAAAAGATACTATTTTACTGAATACGTGGTTGTGCTTCAGCATCAAAGAAATGTACATGATCCATTTTAAATACCAAATGCATAGCTTCACCTGTTTAATAATCATTACGTGTATTTAAACTTACAATGAAGGATTGGTGGCTCTGGTGCAAAATACGAAGCCTCTTGCAAGTAATCTCCTAAACTTGGATATACTGATACTAGTACTTAAAAAAGAACAGATTGATTTACGGTACCAAATATATGCATTTTACTCTTTTTTGCAAAAAAACTTACTACTTCCACGGTGTTTCTGTTTTATGTTTAATAATCTGCAATACTAAGGGCACAATATCCTTTAACCTTTCTTCCTTTGAACGGTTGCTTTTAGGGGTTCCTCCATTTTGTTCACCTTCAATTTGTAGGTCAATTTGTGTGTTTGAAATCACATTCATCACTTGTTGTTTAGAAACATTTTTATCTGCTCCACTCTCTAAAACAGTATTACCTTTAGCTAATTCTTGTTTTAATTCTGTTGCACTAATCTTTAACAAAGAGAATAGTTTTGCATCGTTTAAATAGAAATCAGCAGTATAATCAGGATTCACATTTGTAAAAAAAAAACGTCTACTTTAATATTTGGAGGTGTAGGTTCTCCTTGTAATACTGGTTCAATTTCTTCAGAGTTTGAGGCTTTTGTTGTTACTGAATCATCTTTTCTTTTTGAGCTGCATAGGTACTACCAGCTCCTATTAATAAGGCTGTTAAAATACCTAGTGTCGTTAATAATTTCGCGTTAAATTTTTCCATATCATTTCCTTCTTTCCGTGTTTTAACATATGTTACAAGTACAAATATAATTGGATCCTGTAAAGATGAGATGCAGATGATATAAAGCTGAAATGAATTTTTCGCCACAAATTGTATACCTAGTAGGGATAAGGCAACATGCCCATCAACTTAAGAAACTTTATTACCCCAAAGTATCAAAAAAAACGTTATTCTTTCTAAATAAGCCAAATATCACCGAAAAATAAAGTTTAGTAAAATGTATTACTATGACCCGTTTTTACACGTATCTTGGCTGAATCCCAAGTGTACGTGAATTTTGAATACGATTACTGCTCTTTAAACAGATAACCTTTCAAAATGAAGTTATACTTAAAAATTCAAATAGTGTATTTAAGTAAAAAATAATATTGACAACTGAATCCACGAATTTTTTATAGATATTACGGATAGTATTCATTTATTTGCTAACGATCCCTATGAGTTTGCGTTGAAATTTAAGCGTGAAATATATGCGAAAACACGGATCGAATGCACAATAGGAATTGGCCCTAACCCTTTAATGAGCAAAGTAGCTTTAGATATTGAAGCAAAGAAGAATCACAACGGAATTGCTTATTGGAAATATGAAGATGTCCCAACAAAATTATGGAGCATACGACCGCTTAATAAATTTTGGGACATTTCGTACAAAACGGAAGAAAAGTTGAATCGAAAAGGGATACATTCTATAGGAGATTTAGCCAATTACCCTCTTAAATACTTAAAACAGAGCTTCGGTAAGATTGGGGAAGAATTGGTGCGCCCGTAAGGGGTATGTTTGAATCTGTCGATAGCAAGACAGCAGGATATATTGCAACGCCTGTCATCACCTAACTTATCCGGGAAGGAAACTAAACGGGGATTACCTAAATCAGGAAGCCCATAGGGCTATAGTTTTCTGGAACTTGAATACCTGACATGGTAACGGAGTTATCGTAGTAGTCAGAGATAGGGAAAGCCTATTACAAGGCAAAGGGGAACAGCTTATCCAGCTATATACACGATGGAAGGAGCGTGAGGCTCATGAGAAATCCAGATGATGTATTAGGCAGTCTAGTAACAAAGTCTAACAATAAAAACTATAAATATAATCGGCTTTACAGAAATCTATACAATCCAGCCTTTTATCTAAAAGCCTACACAAATATCAGCTCTAATCAAGGAAATATGACAAAAGGGACTGATGGAAAAAACATCGATGGCTTCAGTTTGGAGAAAATAAATATCCTAATAGAATCGCTAAAAAATGAGAGTTATCAACCACACCCCTCCAAGCGGGTCTTCATACCTAAAAAGAATGGCTCAAAGCGTCCATTAGGTATACCAACATTCAAGGATAAACTTCTACAAGAAGTTATTCGAATGATACTCGAAGCGATATATGAAATGAGTTTTAAGGAAAGCTCTCACGGTTTTCGTCCCAAACGGAGCTGTCATACGGCTTTACAGAAAGTACGTAAAACTTTCACTGGGGTGAAATGGTTCGTTGAAGGGGATATTAGTGGTTTTTTCGACAATATCGACCACCACACACTTATAGCATTACTAAGAAGGCAGATAACTGATGAGAAATTTATTCGCCTAATATGGAAATTTCTACGAGCAGGATACCTAGAAGAATGGAAGTATCGAGGTAGCTATAGTGGCACCCCACAAGGGGGAATCATCAGCCCACTTTTATCTAACGTGTATCTAACAGAATTAGATACTTTTATGGAAGAGTACCAAAAAGAGTTTTCTAAAGGAGCAAAAAGGAAAACTACAAAAGCCTACAAACGTCAGGAATACCTAACATACAAACACAGAAAACAACTAAAGGAAAACTGGGGACAGCTCACGGAACAAGAAAAGAAGCAAGGAATTATAAAATATAAATCCTTGAAAGAAGAGTTGCTTAAAACTCCTTTTGGAGACCCCATGGATGACTCATACAAAAGAATTCAATATGTCAGATACGCGGATGACTTTCTTGTGGGGATAATTGGTAACAAAGCGGATGCGGTAAAAGTTAAAGAAGATCTAACAAACTTCTTAAGAGACAAGCTAAAACTTGAATTGTCACAAGAAAAAACACTAATCACACATAGCTCAAAAAAAGCAAGATTCTTAGGATATAACATCACAGTAAATAGAATGCCAGTTACTAAACGTGATAAAATGGATTTCTAACCAGACACAAAATTATGAGATGTAAACTGTATCTTCCTTCGGAAAAATGGATTGAAAAGCTCAAACAATATGGAGCTCTACGCATCATGGCAGATGGGAAATGGAGAATATGGCATCGCACTTATCTCCTAAATAATGACGAACTAGAAATATTAAACACGTACAATGCGGAGATAAGAGGACTATATAACTATTACAGTCTTGCAGAAAACGTTTGTACACTCCAAAGCTTCCACTACTTTATGAAATATAGTTTCGTCAAAACTCTAGCTGCAAAACATAAAACATCTGTAGCTAAAGTAATGACAAAATATAAAGTTAAGGGAGATTTAGCTATTCAATATCAAACAAAATCCGAGAAAAGAATCAGTTACTTTTACCACGATGGATTTCGAAGAAAAGACAAGATTATGAATATAGTTCAAGACAATCTACCAAATTCACAACTATGGTGGCGTAATAGCTTAATCAATAGATTGTACGCTAACAAATGTGAATGGTGTGGAAAAAGTGATGCACCTTTAGAAATGCATCATGTTAAAAAATTGAAAGACTTGGAAGGCAAAAAGCTGTGGGAAAAGAAAATGATAGCAAGGAAAAGGAAAACCTTAGCATTATGTACAGGGTGTCACCAAGACCTACACAGTGGAAAGCTAGATGGATAAGTGGAAAGCCGTATACATCGAGAGATGTACGTACGGTTTGGAGGAAAGCACACGAAAATCTAACATAGCAATATGTCAAGACGTTGGGTGCTTATCCTACTACTTACATAGCTATGGAATTGACTTTAGTCGCATTTCATAAAAATATGTTCCTGCCACAACTTCTGTTGGGAAAAGCCAAATACTCATGCGCGATTACACAATAGAAGAATTTCCAATTATTCTACTGGAACATATTGAAGAAGTTTGTTATCGCCTTAGAAGACAAAATAAACTTGCTCAAACCGTTCATTTTTCAGTTGGTTATAGCAAAAGTTATAACGGTGGTATTAGAAAAACACATACTTTAAATCGTCAAACTAACCTAACAATGGATATTTATAATATCTGTACATACATTTTACATCAACAATATACTGGAGAACCCATTCACAGCATAAGCATTTCTCTAACGAACCTAATCCAAGAAGGAGAGGAACAAATTTCTCTTTTTGATAACATAACGCAGCGAGAACAAGAAGTAAAATTAACAAAAGTAATGGATGAAATACGCACAAGGTTTGGGAAGAACAGCATTTTGCGGGGGATTTCCTACACGCATAGCGCGATAGCTAGATACAGAAACACACTACTAATAGGGGGACACAAATCGTTAACAATGCTAATATTCCAAAAGAGCGCGGGATGGTCAAGTGGGCTCCGTTAGCCTCATTAACACCGCAATTTGACGGAATACATGAAATGATTAAAGAACAACACAAAATAAACCGTCCGATTTTAACAACTGAAGAAAAAGAACGAATTGAAAACATGTTGTTATGTTCCTTATTATCTGAAGAAGAAATACTAATTACATATTATGAAGGTGGTTATTTGCTCTCTAACTATATGACTGTTGTTGATATTGATCCATTAAATAATGATGTTATATGTACCGATGCTTTTTATAACAAGATAAAACTGCAATTTTATAATATAATAGATGCAAAATAGAATATATTTACGTAAGTACATTTAAACCATTTGAGGGCAGTTATATTTACTAGGACGAACTTTAATGTATTCCTGAACATCATCTAAGCAAGAGCGAGTAGCTAATATGGAAGATCTTTTATTACCTTTACGCGTCACTTTTACTTTCCTCTGACGGAAGTTTATACTAGATATAGTAAAGACTAGCTACCTCAGAAACTCGAAGCCCAGTGCCTAAAATGAGGCTTATAATGGCTATATCTCTTTCTTTATCACGCTGAAAGAAACTATATTTTTGTGGTGATATATCTTTCAACATTTCTCCGTAATCATTTGCTAAAAATTGAAGAAAGGCTACATCATCCTTTTCATTAAATATCATGCTTGCAACGTCATCTGCTCTTGCAGCTGCATCTACTTTCTCCTTATGAAGCTCAATTTTCTCCATAACATTACATTAGATGTAATTTTCTCCTTTTTCATTTTCTGTATTCTGAGCTAAATACTTGAATAGTGATTTTAAAGCAGAGAAAGTTCTGTTAATAGCTCTTGTTTCAATACATTCTCCTTGGAGGTATCTTTGAAAAGTTCTAGCTTCATTTAATGGTAAATTTTCTAGTGTTGTAATTGGTACATCACATATATTTGTGACCACCTTGCCGTTTTCAACAGCTAATCGATTATTTATAAGCCATTTTAGAAACTTTTCAAATTCAGTAATGTAAGCATACAATGTAGCGGGGGCGAGGGCTGTTTTCATTTCTGCATACTCTATGATATACCAGGGCATTTTACTTTTATGTTTATCTATAAGTAGTTTAAACTTTTCTTTTTCTCGGTTGCTCATGTTGTACACCTCAAATCAAATAATATAAATTAATATGTAAACCAATACTTAAACCGATATTTAAACTAACCATTCGAATTTTTGAGCTAGAATGCTATTTTAATAAACAACTTGATTACATATATGGATACCATACTAGTTTTTGAAAAAGAAGAGAGGTATTAATATATAATTGATACCTCTACTATACTCAATTCTACTTCCCTTTTACCTTAAATATACAAAGACATGAAAGTCTAAACTTTCATTTTTGGGACTTGCTTGGGCCAAGAAAATCCAAACTAAAATTTTATAGATTTACAGAACTAAATACATGTAATCTTGTGTGAACGTATAGGTTTAAATACTACGTTACTTTTATTTATAAAAAAGGCATCCTAAGATGCCTATCTATTCTGTAACAAATTTAAATACATAGTACATAAAAAATAGACAAGATAGATAGGCTAGCCTGCCAGCAATTGATTCTCTCATAAATTTCATAAGTATGACTTTGACAAGCAACGCTAAGAATAACGGTATAAATAGTACCATAGCAAGTTTAATTACTATGTCATTTATTGTTGGATTAAATGGTTCAAAATTAATTATAATATTCACTTACCCTTCTACTATTAATTTATTTATATAATATAATTATATAAATAAAATCACTGCAAAGATACTATAAAGTTCCTTCCTCCAACTGAACCACCTTAATTTTAAACGGTTCTTGCGCAAATATAGGACACATTTCAAGGAACAATCAGGATTCCTACTGAAATTGTTCTTTTTTATCATATGCATGGCTTCTATTCCTATATGATATTACCCTATATAACAAAAAAAGCACGGCTATGATTTGTAGGAGCATTGAAAATGTTCTATCGTACTAAATTCACTTTCATAAATAGAACATATAATAAAAGACCTTGCTACACAAAATAGCAAGGTCTAGATATAGTAAAATGAGAAACTTTGATATTTATAGGTACTTTTATTTAAATTCATTTCCACAAAATAACATGTAAAAAACTAAAAAAGCAAAAAGGACTCTTTTTTAGTTTTTCTAGCTTCCCAACACAAATTTGAAAAAAGATTTCAAGCTATCCTTCATTATCTTTAAATTTTCCTCTTAAATTCTTCTCAAAGATAACCCTATTATCTTCCATCTTATTATAAGTTTGAAATAAAGCTTCTCTTTTCTTTTTTCTTACCCTTGGTTCTGGAGGATAACATGACGGACATTTTGCAGCCCCTTCATGTCTAGCTTTGACCATTGCTTTATATTCATGTCCACACTTACCACAAACCCACCATGCTCTTTCGTTACATCTGGTAGATGTCTCCTCAGGTGTTGTTACACCATATACTTCTTTATTCTTTGTGGGATGCCATTCTTTTGCTATTTCTGGGTTATGAAGAGCAATTGACTGTTGATACTTTTCACACGTTCTACATCCCTTACCATTTTTCACTCTTAAATTTATTTTTTCTCTCCATATATGACCTTCTTTACAAACCCACATTACTTCTTCATTTGAAGTATAAATTGCCTCATATGGATTTCGGACTTTCTGCCGATAACATGTGTCAAAGATACAAAACTCCTTTGCTATCTCTGGATACATTGTTGCTAATGAGTTGTCTTTGCAAACTTTCTTATTTGAACAGTACGGACACACAGTTTTATCATGAAGTCTATTTCTAACAGACCCCTTCCACATATCCACCATCTAACATTCCAATTCTCTTCGTCAATCATCTCATTATCAGGTGTTACATCTGCATTTCTTTTGAAATTCCATTGCTTAGATAAACCTGGATCAATATCTCTAAGTGACTTAGCTTCTATTTTATTAACATTGTTTAATTTATCTAGCTGCTGCTTTTTCTTCATACACTTTGGGCAAAGCTCATCTTCAACTTTCAGCCTATCACTTGGAGTTGATCCCCAAACATGCCCCTCGGAGCACTCCCACCAAATATATTCGTAACTTCCATATGTAATATCTTCAGGATTTAAGTGATCATTCTTGGTAGGATGCCATTCACTTAACAGCTTCTTAAAAAGACTCGTATTTATAAGTAAATTAATCATAGTATTCTCACCTCTACTTTTCTGATTCAATCCACCATTTGTCTGCGTTCAATTCTTCTGTAGTCATCTCATACTCATCTAATTTAACAATTGCATTTTCCCTATTAAGAAAGCAAGGCTTTACAAATATAGAAGCATTTCTATAACTATAACTTTCACCTATATACGCTTCAATTTTAGAAATTTCTAGCTTATAAACATATAATGGATGTGAATATATTTGTCCAACTTTAAAAGTTTTATCCGAAGAAATCTCTTCAACTTTCACTTTACTTGAAGGACTATGGAAATGACTATCCCACATTACGCTTCACCCTAACTTTAAATTTATTTAATTCTATTGTATGAGAATATTCACACGTACAATTAGACAAAAGGTATGATTTTCTCATTGTTTTCATATATTATAATAATATTAAATTTAATATATTACTTGCTAAGTAGTTTAGAGTTTCTTGTCCTATGTTCAAAAGTTTTAGACTTTCATGTCCTGTTATTAAGACATGAAAGTACCTACAAAATTTATAATAATGGCTATTTATCAAAGATTCTTCATAAGTTTTTAGTTTAGACTTTTATGTCTTTCTACAACAAGGACATGAATGACCATACCCTATAGATTTAACATAGTTATACTGAATCGTCATAGACTTAGAATCTCCAATAATTTGAGATTTTGTCGTTTAGTCCCCATATCTCCTTGCTCCTAACCTGTATAATTGTATTATTATCTTTTAAATTAAGCATTAATTCTATTGGTGTTAGTGTTACAGATTCATTGGCTCCAATAATATGTAGTATTGTTTTTCCAACAACTACGGGTTTGAACCCTTCTCCGGTTTTCAAATACCCACTGTCGCCTTCTTCCTAATTTGGCTTTGAAGACTCACATCGAATACTTCTAGCCTCTTCAAAGTTGCGTTCGATTTTATAAACGCCTGTGGTTCACCATTTGCGTCTAGATGGCCTGCTAAAATGACATCTATGGTGTCTTTCTATGAACTGCTGTAACAATTCCTTTCAAGCCGTCTTATGTTTCTACAATTAACCCAGGGAAACTTGTTTCCATAGTTAATGCATCTGCGTCATTAATAGAATACTTAATGTGAGGGAAAAGATTTCTTTGATACTTGCTCAATGAATGCTTCCTTTGTATCTCCTGTTACAACAAAAGTAGTTGGTGTTAATGATAAAGTTACTGATTTCAAAATAATTACCCTTGTTTTATAGTAGTTTTTAATAGTATTTCTGTTGTCAACTGCTCGTTAAATTACTATTTAACGAATAGTTTTAAGCTCGCGAGTTAAACTACACTTGCTATTTTAGAAAATAGTAAAAATCCTGGAAGTGAGCGGTCTAAAAATTTGCTAAATTATATAAAACATTCAAATTATGTAAGTATTATTTTTATGCTATACTTTTATTGAGTTTTTAATTAACTGAATTTTCTGCATTTATTTGAGAAATGGTATATGATGAATTTAGTCTTATCTAATTTCTGTTATGATATTTATTAAGATATAACATATATATGGGATGAGGAGGATACTATGAACGTTTCAGTTAAGGGGAACGAGAAGATTACACAACTTTTAAATGAATGGTATATAGAAATCCGTGCAAGAAGGATTGGTCAAGCGTATAGGTTAAAGGAAGAGATTGATAAGAAGATTAATAACATAACAGAAGATCAAAATCTACTATTATATTATTCCCTTCTAGACTTCCGCTTCCAATACATTGTAGATAATTTAGGTGTCTCTGCAAGTAGCTTTGATAAGGTTGAAGCGTTTGAGATTCCAACAAACAACTTTTTAACTTATTACTACCATTTCTTTAAAGCTATTCATGCTTCTGGTATTGGTAACTACACAATTGCAAAAGAGCATTTTGACAAGGCTGAATCTCTTCTCGAATTAGTCCCAGATGAGATTGAAAAAGCTGAGTTTTACTACAAATTAGGTGCTTTTCATTATGACATATACGAAGCACTTAACTCGGTTAAATATACTACAAAGGCAAAAGAGATTTTTGAGAAACATGAAAGTTACGAACGAAACGTTGGATTCTGCGAGAACCTTCTTGGAACTGCGTGTACAAAGCTAAGAGAATGGGCTTTATCAGAAGAACATCTTATTAAAGCTATGGATATTTTCAAGAAGCTTGATGAAGAAAAGTATGCCCTAATGGTTAGACATAACTTAGGATATATGTATTCTAGTCAGAACTTATCTCCATTAGCAATCAGATATTTATCAGAAGTGACTACTTATAATCCTAGACACCATAAAGCTTTATTCCTGCAAGCTAGAGAGTATTACAAGTTAGATGAACTTGATATTTCAAAAGATTTAGCTGATAAAGGGTATAGTATTTGTGTTGAATTAGGAAATAGCGAATATAAACACCTATTTGCAATTTTAAAATGTCTTATCTCAAATGTCTCTGGAGAGGATTTGGAAAAGACTGCACTTGAAGGAATATCTTACTTTGAAGGCGAATCACTATATGAATACATAGAAGAAAGCCAAGAGTATCTGGCTATTAAATTCTATGAAGAAGGAAGCCACATTAAATCAAGTGAATACTTCTATCTAGCCTCGAAGACACGACAAAAAATCAAAGAAAGGGAGTCCTTAAAATGAAAAAACTAGTATTAGGATTAATGGGTGTTTTAACGGCCTTAACTTTGACAATGGGCATTTCCTCTGACAAGGGTAACAATGAATCTGTGACACCTGTTATTATGATGATGGAACATGGAGATCATGGTGGTTGAGAAGTAATGTACACAAAATAAATACTAACTTAAAGGGAAGAAATCACTCTTCCCTTTTTATATTGTTTGAATTTTTATATGCTATCATTTCTTAAAAGATTTCTATGGAAACATCATGCTATACTTAGCTTTATGAGGAAGGAGTTTTCAATTTGTCTAATATAATTAATAGTTATAAAAAAGAACTAAGTTCAATTTCACACTCGCTAGTACCTAGTCAATTGCTAGATTCCAAATATGAAGTATATTATTAATAACCTTATAACAGAAGCAGAAAAAGAAGGAAAAGATTCTAGTGTCCATTTTAATGATTTAGATATGATTTATCATTTTATTCATCTTATAAAGAGACTAAAAATTTCTTATTCAAGAATCATTAATTACAAATAATTAAATTTATCAATTATAAAAAATATTTTCCTGTTTTTTTTATTTTTAAAAAGTATCCACTTAGGTGTCTCTGTTTAAAAAAGTACCCATTCTCTTGTCTCAATATGTGGACAAGAAAATGGGTACTAAATGAACTCCCCCCCCCCGTTGATAATTCAGCATTTTAAACTATGAAATAAGTTACTACTTTCATGTCTTTTTACACCTATCTTAGAAAGTGTACAAGGACATATTAACTAGACTTATAATGTATATTTTGAGGTAAAGGACTCTTTAAATTAATTAAGAGTCCTTTTTGTTATTTAGAAGTGAAATTTGAGTTGAAATGTATTCATTTTAGATTGGTGATATTTAATCCACTCTTCAGTTGTCATATTAGAATTTTCAGCAAACTTTTTTTTTGCGTATTTATATACAGTTCTATTTGTTTCTTTAAAGCCGTATAAGTTAATGCCACCGGTGGTTTCACCGATAAAATTAAACTCTTTGTGTTCATCAGGATAAAAATTAAAAGCGATTTGATGGATAGTAGTGTCAATTACGTAATCTTCAAAGAGAATATAAGAATGAAGTCCGAAGGCTCCATTTTGATACATGTTCTTAAAGATATGTTGATCATGGAATTCATGATGATAATAGCCTTGCACAAAGGATAATCTATTCTTAGATATTTCATTGGATTCCAATAACAAATAGTAAAGTAAAACACTTGCGTAAATACATAAACCACCTTTTTTAAGAAAAGAGGATACTAGGTTGTGATCTTCATATAAAGCAGCGTGAGTTAATTTTGTTAGATAAAGAATTGGTTTTATAGTTTGTGAGGTAAAGAAATTTATTGTATGCAATGTAAGATTTTAATATCAAAAAACATAATAATCGAGCTATATTCTAGACAAAATAAGAACCCTCCTACAATAAGGAGGGTTCTTAATTTTCATATAAGTGAATCCGATTTTATGAGTTAAAAAAATGAATGTTGTCTGTTATACCCCTATAACTCTAACATTATTATACTAATGTATATAACGGAAATCAATACTATAATAATAGGTATATTTACCCTACTCTTCTTCGTTTTTATGACCATAATATCATAAAAGTAATATCTAAAAATATATAGTTATATAGTTTTAATTGTTATATACTTATACATGTGATTTAGCTCTTTTTACGAGTTGAAATTAAGTTATATAAGGAGTGGTTTGAATGAAGAACAAGTTTATGCGTATGATCATGTTAATGGTGATAATGGCTTTATCAGTTACAGCACTTGCAGCATGTGGAAATAATCGTAATCCTGAAGAAGTTGCTACAGCATATTTCGAAGATGCAAAAGAAGGAAATGTAAAAGATTTTGGAGAATTATTCACTCCTGAAGCAAAGAAAATCGTTGCTTTTGTGGGCGGAAATGCAGAACTAATAAAATCAGTTAGCAAGGATCTTAAAAGCTACAAAATTCGAAAAGTTGAAGAGAAAAATGAAATTGCTACAGTAACTGTTGATGCTGTATATAAAGGTGATCCTAAAAAAGTAATCGTAATTGGACTAGAGAAAACGGATGATGGTTGGAAAATTAGTAAATCATAAAAAAACGACCTAGAATTCTAGCCGTTTTTTAGTTCCCTCAATCTTCTTCGAACTCACGTAGACTAGCAAGTAATTCTGTAAATGTTGAGCAAACAGGATATATTGCTTCCTCTATGTTTTCTTCCTCATGATCCCAGAATACGATTGTAGGTGAATCAGTGTTGTTTCGATAATCAAAGCATAGAAGATTGCCAAATGGATCTCTAGCAAAAGGATATATTTTGTCAGGTAATCTATCTTTCGTATTATTATATGTTTCTAGAACTGAATATTTTCTATCAGAATCTAAGGTTAAAAGATTATTAATTGAATTTTTAACTTGATTTGGAATATTAAATGTATCTGGCGTTGGATATCCACCATCATATTTTTTTACGCACTCAATAAAATCATTAGGAAATTTAATATTTAAGTATTGTTCTAGTTGTTTAATTTGGTCATCTGTTACTCTTTTTTCATTTACATTAATCCATGTAATGTGACTCATGGCTAAGTACCTCCTTATTTATCGCTATCTTTTCCCCATATTTTATATCCACCTGTATGACCAGGATCATGATGAGTCTGATAATCTACAAGTTGCATCCTTCCAGTGTCTTGATGATGATGCCATGTATAATGCTCTGGGGTTTTTCCTATTTTAAATAATTGAATTTCTTCATCCGTAAATTTTAAAGCTAAATCAGGGTTTTCCATTATTTGTTCATATAACGCCTTACTGCACTTTCTAGACTGTGTTGTTCTAGACTTTTTGAAATCTGCCTCTTTTAACATGATCTCGCCTTTGGATTCAAAAATAGGAAACCCTTCAGCATCATACGGAATACCTGTGACAGGGTGTTTATCTCCTACTAAGTCCCCTTTCCGCAAACGAATTGTTTTTGGCCCATTCGCACCCTCATAAGTATACGTAGCTGCTTTTTGTAAATATTTTTGTGCACTACCTACACCAGCATATGAAAGATGATTACCAGCTTTAAATTCATAGTTATTTAATATGTGTAATGCATTTCTGTATACCGGAGAATTAATTACAAGTGATTTCCCTTTGCCAATTCCTGTAATAGCAGATACCTTCCCTACTTGTCCTGCTTTACTAAGACCTTTATCACCCAGAAGCCCGAGTCCTAACGTTGCTACACCATAAGCTACATAATGCTCCCTACTTTCCATATCTCCATTCCAAAGATTGTTTACAAATGAATCTGATAGAGCATTCAATGCAGCAGGAATAGTTTCATCATAGTTTACAATCGCATCTCGCATATTTAACCAGGTTTCTTTATCACCTAAGGATATGAGTCCTTCCCACGCATCCACTGCACCATCTACAAAACCGGTAGAAATACCAGTCCATGCATCAATTAGATCCTTCTTTTCTTTTTCCTAAGCTTTCTCGGAATCAGATTTAGGCGAAATCTGGCCACACATTGCACCTTCCTCAATATCTCCATCGACTTCTCGGAACTTAACAGCTGCACGTTCAAGTTCTTCTGCGATTTTATCTAATTCTTGAAGAACATTAAACATCATTGGTTTTGTATCATTAAACATATGATAGAACCGATTACTCGTTGCTCCGCTCCATTGAGAAGCGATGTATTCTGTTTGTTGATATAAATCTTTATGTATATATTCTAATGATTATCGCGTATTTTTTACGGTTTTAGCGGCTTGTTCTAGTTGTTCAGGTGTTACCTTAATCTGAGTATCCATTCCATTCCTTCTTTGCTTATATATTAAGAAAATTATAACATATCACTTATTTATATACAGTTATTACTCAAAAATTACAGACAATCAAGCCACCTATTCTTCTGTCAGAGGTTGCTACTATTGAAAATTAATATAAAAAATACGACCTCCACTAAGGTCGTATTTTTGTTCAATATTATTAAACATTATTTTACCTATGACGTTATAAACATAGCGAGTATTCTTTTGTGTTTTGTAATAAATAAGAAAAAACTATTTTTTCTCTCTTTTAATTTTTTGAGGTGCATCAAACTTACAGAAAAATTGACCCAAAAATAAAAATATGTTATCGTTACAGTAGAACATATATATATATATAATGCATATTTAATGTATATAAAGTATAGTACTTAACTGAATTGCATAAACTAAAAAGACAGGATGCTGGAAACATCCCGTCCAATATGTAACTGTCGCTGTAAGGTGGTTGGTTGCAAGTTTTTAGTTATTTTCTTTTTGAACCACCTTTAGTCTTGCCGGACGCGGTGGTTCTTTTACGTTTATTATTACTTTTAACTAACTTATTTGCATAAGCAGTTGCATACGTCGTTACGAATACTGTTATGAATAGCTTCGTAGCATCTTGTAATAATTGAAGTAAAAAATGCATATCGGTTACTATCTACATTATACCATAACCCCTACTGTATTAGGATATTATTAAAGTAACCCTTTTAATTTTCATAGTAGCTTTAAATTTGAAAAAGAAGTTTTTTAGTATGTAAACTAATATCGCTTATTAACTAGTTTACTATAATATAAATATGTATACTTAATGTTTTCTTGTTCATAATTTATTTTCTATGTTTTATATCAAATTACTTTCTTCTATTAAGTACTTTTCATATTACTAGGTAATAAAATATCTCGTTTTACAAAAATATCAATATAATTGAATGTGAATCTTTTTCTCTTATAATTAATTCCCTTCTTTTGTAATAATAGCGATTTTGTCTAAATAAATAAAAAAAACGACCTTTCAAATTCGTTTGTAACCTATTCAGATGAAGCGGTTAATATGAATGTTCTTACAGAAAGTAAATCGTCTGTAAAGAGAAAATAACCCCCTTAAAACGAGTTATGGTTTTTGGGGGTTATTTTCTCTAAAAATTCTATTCTTCTATGTCTTCTTTTACTTCTGCGGTTAAAATGTCTTCAGCAAACTTCTTAAAGCCATTGTACCCTTTCTTTTCAGCCTTTTTCTTTATTGCTTCTAATACCTTTTCATCAAGGTATAAACTTAAATGCTGCTTTTTTTCTTTCGACTCCTCTTTTGATCTATTTTCAATTCTTTCTTTGAAAATTTCCAAATCGGATTTTAAGTACAATCGTTCAGTTGATTTCCCTTTTGCAATCTCTTTAAAAGGCAATATCCCGTCTTTAGCTGCATTATGAACGTATGTCTTAGATTTGTTTAGAAATTCAGCAGCTTCTTTTAATGTTAAACAATCTTTGTATAATTCCTCTAGCTTTTTTACATCCTCTTTTTCAAAGCAATATCCACCATCTGCTTTCCAGGTAGCCAGATTAATAGGTTCGATGTGTTTATACTTAATTAAATAGCCTAATTAATTTTTTGTTAGACCTACCCGATCGCATACCTCTTCTAAAGATAAATAGCTCATATCTCACCTCATTCGAAACTTTCACTCTAGCTGTTCTTTAAATTTTCTTAGTTGATACTTTGTTAAACCGGTTTCTTTTACTACATCTGTGATTGAGTACTCCTTATACTGCAAATACTTAAATGGATTTTCCATATAACGTTCTCACACCTTATTAAATGTACTCTTTTTCGATAAAGAATTCAATTGATCTCCTTTTTCTCGGATGGAATCAAAAATGGAGCAACCTTTACAATGTTTGTAGTTTCTCTGTTTTGCCTGTTCTTGCTCATCTGTACAATTCACTGATAGGTTGTTCAGAGGGCAAATTGAACAATGAGTACTTTCTAATTTATGAATTTCATGTAAAATTTTCAGACGAAGATGAGTCAAAAAAATCTCCTCCTACCGCATTTGGATTGAAATGTACAAAAAAACAATTTAATATTTCCATTATACATTACCTAAACAGAAACGTTAAATTTCAAGGTAAAAATATTATTTTAATCATTTAAGTTTATACCACGATAAATAACGGATTTATTGTGGTATAATTAGAATCATAAAAATTTATATAAAAATTTTTGTTTAATATTTCATTCTATAAAAGGTTGTGTTTAAATTTGAATATCATAAATTACGAACATAATAACCAAATTGTAAAATCAAAATCAGATTTTTTTGATAGCAGTCATTTTGAAAACATTATGGGGTTAGGTATCCGTAATATTGACTATTCGCAATTAAGCGAAGAATCATTGGTTTATCTATTTTTACACGATGAGCCATCTTTAACGAAAAAAAGAAGTGAGCGAACCAAACAACAGTATCTGCACGATCTTTCTCATTTTCTTCGTTACATAAAAGAATCAATTGGAACCATCCAGAAATTATCCCATAACGAGATGGAAATCTACTTCTATGAATTAAGTAAGACATATGCTGCGACTACATTACGTAAAAAGAAAACAGTAGTTCAGCAGTTTTTAAAATATGTGTATGATAACAACGGACTCTCAGACAACTTTAGTAGTCGCCTTAAAAAAGTATCCGTAAAAAAAGAAGAGCTAGTCAATCGTGACCTTTACCCAGAAGAAGTTAACCAGATATTAGATGAACTGAAAAAATCCAACTATTTTATTTACACTGCATTTTTCCTGTTAACTACAACAGGACTACGAATCGAAGAAATCGCAACTGCTAAATGGGCAGATTTGGTCTTTCATTCATCTTTAAATGCATATCTACTTCGTGTAGTTGGTAAAGGGAATAAAAGTAGGGAAGTTCGCATCTTTGAAGATACATTGGATGCTTTATGCCATGTTCGAAGTTTACGTAAACAAACAACAGAACTAGACGCTTCTAGTACCTCCGCTTTTCTCCCTAAAGCTGATGGATCAAATTATCGAGCAGACTATCTATCTTCAGTTGTGGCAAAAAAAATAGAAGAAATAAATTTAGATTTTCTGCGCTACCGACAGGATAGAATTACTCCTCACACTTGTAGGCATTTCATGGCTAATTACTTAATGGAAAAAGGTGTTGAACTCAAAAAAATAAGGGACTATTTAGGGCATGAATCTATCATGACTACGGAACGTTATTTAAGAGAGCGTACAAGACGTCAAAACTTGGCCACAATAGATATAGGAAATTCATTATTTTAGTAAGTATATATAATAGGAAGAAACTCGATTTATTGTTTCGATTTCTTCCTGTTTTTTTGCTCATAGAACTCTAAATATTTCTCTATCATCATAACATTTAAACTAATTATTACAAAGAAAATTAAATTATGACTTATTATTAGTCATTAGGACACAATTTACCTTTTCTGTTTTACACTAATTTTATAAATCAGAAAGGAAAAGGTGATGATATGTCCCATCTAAGCAAACGACTTGCTGAATTGAGAAAAAAACAAGGATATACCCAATCCGATATATCACATCGCCTAAACATTGCCCGCACTACTTATGCAAATTGGGAATATGGGAAAGCTGATCCTGATGCAGATTCCATCATGAATCTTGCTGAAATACATAACGTCTCCATAGATGAACTCTTCGGGCGAAATGCACCTCTAGAAAGTAAATTAGAATTAATTAAAGTAGCAATATCCGATTTACCTCCACAAAAACAGCAAGAAGTGTTAGAGGTTCTTATTGACTACACCTACTTCATAAAAAAGCATTTTGCCAAATGAATGTAAAATTATTTTTCAGCATATTTTATATGATACGTGAGTTAAGTGCACTTGTTTAATATTAGCCTGTAAAAAGGGGCTACACATTTTCAATGCCCCGCCCTCGCGGAATAATCATTGGAAACCCTTGTGTTATCAGTAGATTTGATAACACAGGGTTTTTTGCAATCTTACTAACAATATAGTTTGAAATTTTGATTTCGTATTAGCTATCAGTTTGTGAATATTTCACAAACTTTTCTTGTATTTCGAATTTGATATTTAGGAAATATCCCTAAAAACAACAAATGCGATTGCCTCCTATGAGACAATCGCATTCTAATTATTTAAAGGTTAACCCATTCCACTTCCAGGGTCACCCATTCTAGCTAATAATTGTTCTGAATCTTTTTTTACTAAATTGTTTGGTTGCTCTTTACTACCAACAACAGTGTAAACAATTCCTGCTGCTAAAACAATACTTGTTACTACAAATAATAATTTCTTCATATAGCACCACCCTCGTATATTATACCATTTTTATTAAATTCTACCACTATTTTTTTAGGGAATCTACAATAGAACCTATTACCAGCACACTCTAGTAACACAATCGACTTTTCAATTAATGAAATATCATTCTTTGCTATTCCTAAATAACAATATTGCATCGGAGTTAGCATCCCATTTTTCTTTTCTAAATCACTCAGGATCTTAACTGCATTTTTGTAATTCCCCTTAATGATTTCTAAAAAAGACTTTTCTGCAGAATGATATATAACTATATTCTCTAATTCTTGCTTATTTACTAACTTAATGAAAGCATATGTGTTAAGAATTGATAGCTTTCTATGCTTTTCCCTTTCAAAATTACATGCTCCCAACTGCTTCAGTGCCTTTTTCATATACCAAGATGCACTATCATAGCAATCGAAAGTATATGACTCTGCTATATATGCAAGTGCGGATGCCCTTAAAAGATGGAAACAATCTTTAGAGTCATCTATTGCTAAAATCTCCTGACACAAACTCCTACACATTTCAAGATTATCTTGTACTAAATAGGCATATGCTAATCCTTCTTTAATCCTGCCTAGATAAGATGACCTAATAAAACTGTCAGTAATTGCATCTACATCTGGAAGTAACATTTCAGCATATTTGAACAGAGAATTATAGTTTTCTAAATCATACATAGTGTAGTAAGTTAATATACCACATAAGACCTTCATCTCGTTTGTCTTAATTATCTTACTACCTTTATGATCTTCAAGCTTAGATAATAATTCCTGCTTTTTAATTGTCCCATTACTTCTAAGTAATACCAATTCATATACATAAGCCCATTCCCTATTCATTGCAAGTGAAGACTTTCTTTCCTGTTCTACTAATAGCTTAAGAAGTGATAAATCACCTTTTGCATTGGCGTATTCCATAGCAATTCTTAAGTTCTTCTTGCTTGTTGTGACAGAACAGAAGGTGTGTAACATCTTTCGTTGTTTATTAATATCACCCGCATACAATAGCTTCAATAATTTAATTATATTCCAAAATCCAAATTGATTTTTCCCTGTTAAATTCTTCGAAAGCGTTCCTGAAGAAATTCCAATTATTTTAGCGATATCCTCTTGATTTTTCCTTTGGAAATCAATCTCATCAATAATTTTACTCAAGAATTTGTTTAATGTTTGTTCTGAAATTTTATCTTCTCTCTTAAGTGTTTCATTCATAAAATTCTCCCTTCTAAAAAAACAAGAATTCCTCAATATCCCTCAGTATATTTATAAAACCCAATATCATTATATCTGATTCTAATATAAGCGTATCGAAAAAAATGTCGTTTTTTGTCGATATAAGAAGATAATTAATTATGCAATTATGCATAATTGTAAGGCAATACAAACTAAAAGGACTCGAATAAATCGAATCCTTTTTTCTCTATTTCTTAACTTCAGCCCATTTATAGTTAAATTCTCCACCAAAATCATTTGTCACAATACCTTTTATAGAAGAGCGCTGTAAATACGATCTTCCTTGCTGGAATAAAGGCGCTACTGCCCCGTCTTCTAATAATATTTTCTCTGCTCGTTTCAATGTCTCCCAACGTGCATTTTCATCACCAGCTAAGTCTGTTTTCACTTGATGAATTAGTTCATCATATTGTTTATTTGAATACTTATCAAAGTTATATGTACTATCTGTAGTAAACAAATCTAAAAATGTAATCGGATCAGGAATATCGGGCCCCCATACATCAACACCTAAATCATAATCACTATTTAGAAGCAACTGAATTTGCTGTTTGCGTGGCTGTGGTTTAACATGGACTGTTAATCCCTCTAAATTCTTTTCTAGTTCACCTTTGAAATACTCCGCATTTTTCTTGGCTATTGCATTATCACTTGTTAGCATTTCTAGTGTTATCTGTTCTTTTTTTAGTTCTTGTCTTGCTTTTTTCCAGCTCTCTTTCGCTGCATTTACATCATCTTTTACTAAATCCCCATTTTCTTTTCGGAAGTCTTTTCCGTCAGATCCTTTAGCAAAATTAGCTGGTATAAAACCAACTGCAGGAAGGGAACCATTGTTTAACACTGTATCTACAAAAGCTTTCTTATTCATTGCTTGACTAATTGCCAAACGAGCATGTTTATTTTTTAGTACCTCATTTTTTTGATTCATACGTAAAAACTGCATAGTTACTTCAGGTCGTTCTTTGAAATCAGAACTATTTTTATATTTATCTACAAACTCACCTGTTAGTCCTACACGGTCAATTTGACCTGACTCATATAAATTTATCTCTGTTGATTTATCTTTAACAATATCAAAGTTAATTTTGTCTAATTTTACAGCTTTAGCATCCCAATAATTCGGATTCTTTTTCAACTGAAAACCTTGTTCATGCTTCCAATTATCCAGAGTAAACGCTCCGTTATAAACCAATTGATTTGCTTCTAAGCCATACTGCTTTCCTTGTGATTCAAAATATTTCTCGTTAATAGGTAAAAATGTTGCAAACGTTGTCAAATCAATGAAATAAGGGACAGGCTGCTCTAATTGCACCTCAAATGTTATATCATCAATTGCTTTTACCCCTAGCTGATCTACAGGTAGCTCTTTACTATTAATTTGCTTTGCATTTTTTATATCAAAGAATAGAAATGCATATTCCGAGGCTGTATTAGGGTTCACAGCACGTTTCCAAGAGAATACAAAGTCTGCAGCTGTTACAGGTGTTCCATCCGACCATTTTGAATCTCTAAGATGGAATGTGTATGTTTTTTTATCTTCACTCACTTCATAAGATTTTGCCACACCCGGAATTAATTTGTTATCTTCTCCTAGTATGTACAGACCTTCAAACACATTCCGCATTACATTCATTGATTCACTATCCGTTGCCTTCGTTACATCCATTGTTGGGATCTCCGCTATATACGGTAAACTAATGGACTGTTTTGTTTCATTCTTGTCAATTGCTTTTGCATTATTTTTTGCTTCTTTATCTTCACTACTACAAGCTGTTAGTAGCAGACTGGCTCCTATAATAGAAGCTACAATCGATGTAACTTTTTTAAGCATCTTACTTTCTTCCTCTCCATATTTACGGTTTAATTAATCAAATTATCTATATATTTAACTTTATGGACCATACGGATATAGAGTCTCTTTCTCTAATAGTATTCAGGCGTCTTAAGTATCATATACGTAATATCTAAACATTAAACCTCTTATTACTTTACCATTAAAACCGTAGCATTCTAGAGATTATTATGTCAATCACTAAAATTTATTTTAAATTAAGTATCATTCTATTAAAAAATAGCCTGATTATATCTTTTAAAATTAGGTGTACCGCTAGCATTTCGGAAAAAATCACGCTAAACAAAAAATAAAATAAGCCATCCATTTGGACAGCTCATTTACATAATTATCGATTTTTATTTATCACAGACTACATAAACTTTAGATTAATTTCTCTGTAGCAATTTTAATGTTCTATACATTGAATCAAAGAAATGATGAATATCTTCTTTTTCAATTACCCAATCGCAACTCGCATCATCAGTTAAATCTGCGCGCGTTTTTCGCCAAGGGTACTCCATATGTGTTAAGTCTTCTAAAAATTTCGCTTCAAATTTACTATATTTATCCCATATCCAATGTAATATACTCAACTGATCAGATGTTAAACCTAAATCATGGATAGATACATTAAAATCCTTATCAATTCTCTTCGAACCATATGATTTATAGCGATGGTATAAATCAGGAATTACCGGACCATGTTGCCATGCTTGGAAATTATCTTCAAATAAATCGTGTCCAGTGAAAGCGTGGCTCCATCCTTGAGCAAAATACATTAATTTCTGTAGTTTTAAAGGAGAAACTCTTAAATCGTCTTCATCTTTCTCATTAAATTCTTGCCCTTTTATAATAAAAAACTTCTCTACTGATTCTATAGAAGTCATTTGCCATTCATCATCTATATTTTCTATATTTAATAAAGTAAGCCTATCATCTAATCCCTTTAATAACTCACCCGATTTTACTGTATCTAATAAAAAAGATAACCTTTCTTCAAGTGCTTTTTTAGGTTTATCTTCAAGTTCATCACGATAATTATCAAATGCTCGTTTCATCGCGCGTGGATCTAAATATGTTTTAAAATGAGTATCATGTTTTTTCGTCTGTAAACTTCCATGTTCATATCGAGAGATAGTAGCCGGGCTCCATCCAATTAATTTAGCCATTACACGCGTACTAACCTGATAAAGTTCCTTACGAACATAATAAAAATCTTCTGCTTTTAGCATATCTTTCTTTTCCTGATATTTACGATAAATCTTATTATAGTTTCTATCTGTTAATTCATCGTTATCTGTGTACTGTCCACATTTAGTACACTCATAACGTTCAGCATCATATATGATAGTTTCACCATGCAATTCAACTTTATCTTTAACAATTTTATGTTCAACCGGAGTTCGTTCAAAACAATGAACACAGAATTTTAATTGTAAAGTCATATCATTTTCCTCCTGTTTTTCATGCCCCCTCATGATTACTTGAGGGGGTATGTGATTGTACGATCTGGTTCATGAAAAGAAACACAACAGGTAAAAGGACCCTCATTGTCTTCAATAAAACTAAACTTAATATAAACTTCCATCGTTTTATTTCCAGTAACAACCTTTCCAAATTCCCACATATCACTACTTCGCAATCGTGGGGGAACATTACTGCTACCATTTGGATTTGGTCCTCTGTAATAATCTTCATAAGTTAGTTCTTCTTCAACAATCCGTCTTACATCTGCGGGTCTAAATCCTAATTCCAACAAAGTAGCTTCATTCTTATCTCTTTGTGCTAAAAGGATAAAATGGTCATTTCCCCGATTAATGCAATCAACAATCTTCTTTAAAATATCTTCAACCTGGGCCTGTGTAGCTCCGTTGAATGCTGCCAATAAAACCACATCCAATATTAAGACTAGTGTTCTCAGTCATACAATAATTTATTCAAGGATAACACTTTTTGTTATCCATTAATAACATTTTATCACAAATTATAAACATTTGATATAAAAACAGAGCAAAACAATAAAAAATAATTACTTAATTTTTTCGTTCTATGGACTTATACATTTTTTATACATCTCTATTATGGCGCGGTTTTTGGTTTCTCGTTTGTTACTGAATTAGCCAAAAAACTATATAAAATCTTGCATACTTATAATACTAAACCTTTAAATACAAAAACAGTATAGTTGTGGTTGTAAAAGCACTTGCGGAAACAAGTGCTTTTACTCTGTAACATTTTAATAGGGACAAGCATTTAGTTAAAGTATGGGGCAACCCTCTGTTGTTTCATATTCACTCATGATTAACTCCTTATCAGATTAAGAGCATCTATTAGCGTAGGAGCTCTTTTTTTAATATGCAATACACTTCGTTTGTAAAATGTACTATTCAATGTCACAAAGAAAAGCCATCAATATGAAGTGCACCCCAATTGTTAGACACAGCCTAACAATTGGAGGTGCATTTTTTATGGCTAAATTTTCTTCAAAAGAAAAAATCCAAGCGGTGAAACGATATTTAGATGGTACAGAAAGTGGAAAAACAATTGCTAAATCTATAGGAGTTAACCCTAGCGTACTTCGTGAGTGGATTAGACGATATGAGTCTTCAGGTGAAAAGGCCTTTGAAAAGTGCTATACATTCTACCCAGCCCAGTATAAACTAGATGTACTTTATTATATGAATGAACACGGGACATCTATCAGAGAAACAGCGGCACTTTTCAATATACCGTCTTATGAAACACTTCGGAAAT
>NZ_FNUW01000047.1:0-28346 GCF_900108285.1 Bacillus sp. ok061
CCCTTTGGCCTTTTCAGATCCTTTGTAGAATATTCATTACCTGTATGCCGGCATCTAATTAATATAAATTCTATTTTTCTAAGCAATTCAATTAATTTCCCTAAAGTATGATTATTAATTTTAAAAGATTTTACTATACTAAATAAGAATAACAATAATTGTTCCAATTCATCAAAAATCATATCACGTGAAAACGAAGAATCATTTAAAATTTTTAGTATATTTCGATTAATTTGATTCAAAAATTCTCTTTGTTCTTTTGATAAATTTAAATAAACAAAGAAATTTTGTGATATTTGGAACATTTTTTTAAAATCCTTAGTATAAGAAGCTGAAGTTTCTGAAAATACTCGTTCTATTTTTTTTTTGAAACTCTTTAAGAAAAGTACAAACTCTTTTAGTTGAGATTGAGAAATCTGAATCGATGTTGTATTCGGTATACAACATCCTTGCTCACAAAAAAATAACTCTCCATGTTTTTCTTCCCAACCACCCATATAATCACCTCTCCCATTATATAGCCTATAACATACAATGCATACTGATTAAAAAAGGTACCAAAAACAATACTATTTTTATTAAGGAAATTCCCCAAATTTATTGCTCCTCTGCACAAATTCACTAAATACTAAGCTATCCCTGTATTCCGTAGGGTTAAGAGATGAATTGCTTCATCTCTTAAATTCAGTCCTGTGTTAGTATCTCTATCATGATGTATGTCACAAGTAGGACAATCCCACTCACGAAGATGTAGATTTTTAAGGAATTTATTACTTAAACATCGCTGACTAGAAGCAAATGTTTTTGAGACGACTCCATCTTACTTCCTGTACCATCTCGCTTTGTATTCCAACATTTTTCGAAATTGTGACAAAGATACTTCGCTAATTGTTTTCGCAAGTTGACTGTTTCTTAGTATATTGTTTACTGGTAGATCTTCTATACCGATGACATAGTAGTTTTTGATGATTTCTGTAGAGATTTTCTTCAATTAATCCCTTCTTGCATTGGCAATATGTTCATGGATTCGCGTCACTTTTATACATTGTATATTCTAATTCGAAAAACCTTTCTTTCTTCTAAAAAGGTTGCACTGTGCTTACAATAACTTTTTTCTGTGGATTGAAGTACAATACTATCTACTTCTTTTACCTACATCGTATAATTCTTCTTTTTTAATTTGGTGAGCTCGCGGACAAAGAATGATAGATGAGTCCTTTCACTGTTTGTATGTATTGTTCCATATAGTAAAAAACAATTGAATACAAATGGACTACAACCAATTGTTTCCGCAATTAAGTTTTCTTGTCTTTTATTTGGATAAATTCAAAATTTATATATTTTATTTATTAACATTGATTGCATCTCACTTTCTAGTATTTCTCTTAATAGCATAAAAAAAGTAGGCATAAGCCTACCACCATCCATCTCCTACCTAAATTATATTAACCTAATTATCTGTAATTACTTTTCATTCTTCGATATATTGTAATTATGAAAATTTAATTTTGACATAATTATATTTCCAGCTGGAGCTAATTTTTGAGAAATAGATTGTATCACATTCATTAATTGATCTGGCTCAATGGGAGATGATAAGAATACTAATTGAAAATCTTTCTTATCTAATCCTTCATTTAATTTGTTATACTCAATACATATTGTAGGAGCTATTTTATTCGCAAAAACTGCAGCTTTTTCATTATTTTCCACTCCGTATATAGAAGCTTCGGGATACCTCCTTTGTATTTCTAATAAAGTTGCGCCACATCCAGCTCCAATATACAGAATATTCATTCCTTCCTGTGGGACGTCTGCTACAACGCGATTTGCAATTTCTAGTAGGTCATAATGTATAAAGAGATTTTCTTCAGAAAAACCCCATTTCTCATAAAATTTTTTACTATTTTTATTTAAAACTATAGAAAAATTAATATTATCTTCTTTCCATGAAGTACTTCCATAATGATGAATAAACGTGTCCTTGCATAAAAATAATTTATAACCTTTTTCATATATTCGAAGTGATATATCATCATCTTCATAGTTACCAGGTGTAAAACGTTCATCTAACAACCCAATTTCATCTAATACTGTTTTTTTAATAAGCATACAAAATCCTATTAATTTCATACGCTCCTCCCATTTCTCGCTATCACTTTGATTAAATGCACTTGCAAATTCTTCCATTTCTTGAATATTCGTATAAAAAGTCGGAATTGCAGTGTAATAAGAAGCACTATTAGTTACTGGCCCTACTGCTGCAGTATCCTTTTCTGCATACAAACAGTTAAGTAAGTTTTTCAACCAATTTTTTGTTACCACTACGTCATTATTCAATAACAGTATATTTTCACCTTTTGCTTTTCTAATCCCTTGATTACATCCCTTCGGAAAGCCCATATTCTCTACATTTTCAATTATCAAAATATCCTGTTGTTGTTGTAACCACTGAACAGTCCCGTCAGTTGATGCATTATCAACTACTATTAATTCATACTCTTGCTGATCCGTATATTTTCTAATACTATCAATACATTCTTTAGTATATTTTAATTGATTATGCGTTAATATAATTATACTTGTAAGCATGAAACCATTCCCCTTTCAGCAACCATCATATTATTAGATACAAACCCTATTTTACTAATCTATATTTTTAATAGTAGGGGGATTTAGGATGAACTTTCTACTTATTTATTACAATAAACTTATTTCTCTTACTCCTTTATTTGTTCATCATAAACCAATGAATGTGTAGCTCTCATGTAAAACAGATATTTTGATTAAATAGGGAATTTTTTATCATGTCATAGCAATCGCTACATGATACTAATATAATTCATTTGAATTTTCATATTTCAAAAAAATAAAATTATAAATTAGAAAGAATAAATTGGGCTTTACTCATTTTTCAATTCTAAATTACATTTATTTCGCTTTAAGAATAATTGAATAACATCTTCAATTATTCCTTGACCTTCATCTAAACATCCTTAATACCACTTAGCAGCTGCATTATATAATTTATAGACTTTGTATCCATTGATATAACTTTTTATTCAATTAAATAAAAAGAGCGCCTTAAAAGTACTCTTTTTTTAAATTTTCAATTGTTCACTTGTTTATAGTGAACAATTATAAACAAGTAAAGACCCCACATTATTATATGTAACATGAATAAAATTGTTGATTAAACCCAAAGGTAGATTATTTGAAAACAGCAAATAGTATTGTTCTTTTTTTCACATACGAGGGATACAATGAAAAGGGGAATTTTTTCAAACGGACCTACTATCAGCATAATATTATCTGATTAATGTTAGGGTTGTACTAATTTTCATGATTTATTGAAAACGATGAAGGAATGACATTCCTTTGTTTTTCACACCATAATTATACGTATTGTACATTAATATTTACCTGAATTGGAAAAATGATTTTAACGTCCCCTCAAAACGAAGCTTATATTCACAACCATAATATTTTTTATCAATTACTTGGATTAGCAGATTATCAGATGATTCAATCGAAAATTTACTCCTCCTAACAAAAACAAATCATGGAATATAGCTAACACCCTTAAAGCCATATTCTATGATTTGTTTAGTTCCGATCTAATTTTAATAAATTGAATTTTTTCTAAATCTCTAACGAGAATATAAGCTAATACTAATTTCTAATAAACTATAGACTCCCAAAAACATGAAATTGATTCTTCCACTATAATTAATATTGTTAAAAGTCTAAAATTCCTTTTGAGCCCTTTTAATTGGTATATCGTATTTATATTTTTCCCAAGGCTTCAGCGGCCGGAGTATAATTTGGTACTAATGAAAGAGATTTCTGATATGCTATTTTAGCCTCTTCTACATTATTCATTTTTTCAAAACAAGCTCCTTTATAAAACCAAGCTATGTGTCCGCCAACCCCATGTAAAGTCAGATGTTTTAAATTTTCATCTCCCATCTTTATACAACTTTCAAAAACTTTTAGAGCTTCATTATATTGTTCTTTTAAAAATAATATAATTCCTTTAAAAAAGTGCAAATCAACATAATCAGGATACAAACGAATCGCAGAGTCTATACCCGGCCATGCTCCTTCAATGCTTCCTAAACTTAAAAGTGTGGAGTATTTCAATTTATACAATAACGAAGGTGGAAGCCGTTTATCTTTTATAAAGTTTGCTATAGATTTATTAACATACTCAAATGCCTCTACATACTTCTTTTCTCGATAGTACTCACTAGCAATATGATACTCAATCCATGGACTATGATTCTCTTTTTTTAATTCTTCTTTTAATAAAGTTAAATTGCGCGCTAATTTTTTTTTATTAATTACCTCCGAATCCAAATATCCATAATGATAAACCTTTATTGGAAGCACCTTAATTTCTTTTATTTCTCCTAGAACCTCTTCTACATTTAATGTTTCATGTATATTGTATATAAACTTAAACCCTTCATTATTTTTAAATAATCGAGTATGTGCAATATGAAAAGTCTGATGTATATCCTTTTGTTCTCCAATGTAATTAATTAGATGGATAGACAATATTTTTTCTTCTTCCGACTGAGCTAAAAAATCCTTAAGTTGTTTTTTATCCTCCAAATCCATTTCTTCATCCGCATCTAACCATAATATCCAATCTCCTGTTGCCTGTTTCAGACTAAAATTTCTAACATCAGAAAAGCTATTGTTCCACTCAAAACGAAAAATTTTTGAATTAAATGTTTCACAAATTTCTACTGTCTTATCTGTAGATCCTGTATCTACAATAATAATTTCATCAATAATGTCTTTTATGCTTTCTAAACAATTCGCAATATTTTTCTCTTCATTTTTTACAATCATACACAAAGAAATTGTAGGATGATTCAATAAAAACTCCCCCTTCTTTTCTGTGAATACTCATAATGACTTTATGATAAAAAATATTAAAAGATAACGATTTTATAAAAAATATAAGAAAAACAATTATTAAAGAAATTGCGAGAAACTTATATTTAAGAACTTCAAATTAATAAATTTTTATATTATTTTATTAAAATGTAAACTATTCGTCTTTAATTATGCAACGAAGGATGTATATGATTCATCAATTAAAAGAAAAATAGAATCTGTTTTTATAGGAAAGGAAAATGTTATTGATCTACTACACGTTTCATTGCTTGCTGATGGACATGTATTGCTTGAGGATGTGCCTGGTACTGGGAAACCGTTACTTGCGAAAACACTGTCAAAAAGTATTGGTGGTAATTTTTCTCGCTTCCAATTTACCCCTGATGTACTGCCAAGTGATGTAACAGGTATTGAATATTTCAATCCAAAAACGAGTGAATTCGAATTAAGACGTGGACCAGTTATGACAAATATACTACTCGCAGATGAAATTAACCGTGTAATGCCGAGAACACAGTCAAGTTTGTTAGAGGCGATGGGAGAAAGACAAGTGACACTTGAAAAACAGTCTACCCCTCTTCCTAAAGCATTCTTAGTTATTGCGATGCAAAACCCAATTGAATCACAAGGGACTTTCCCTCTTACAGATGCACAGCTTAATCGCTTTTTAATAACAATTTCAATTGGCTATCCAACTCCAGAAGATGAACCTGCAAAAAATTATAATTGGACGATTTGTCTTTCTTTAGCTGTTAATCGCAGATTCGGTTGGAAAGAAAATTTAGAAGACCTTATTTCATTTACAACATATATTTGCCAATATGCAACGAAGCATCAAATACCGTTCGAACTATTTATTAGTGTATTAGCAGAAGATGGCGTATTACATTTATCATTAAATGAAGACCAAACGAAATATACAAAAGCTGTAGAGGAATTAGCACGTATTTCAAATAATAGTACATTACTTCCGAAACAAGGTTTTCTTCATTATGCGACAAGAGAACGATCATCTACATTGATACACATTAGTTTACAGAAGGGTGAACTCTTTATTTTATCACATCCTACGTTTCTTATTACTAACGAAGGGATGGTGGAACCAGTTGAAAACTTGACCATATCACCTTAATGACTTTATTCTGCTGCTCCTTCTTTCGTTGTTAACCGAAAGGGAGGAACTAGTTGCTGTTGCTATATTTTTAACAATCGGCTATGTAGGAGTATTTCTTATTCATAAATTTATGGATAAAAAAACAACAGGATTTGTAATACTATTCATTATTCAAATCGTCGGTTGTTCTTTCATTCCACCTTTCTCTCTTTTTGGGACAATTATGTTACCGCTTTTCTTCTTTATCGTACACGCCACCGGACCTGGGTATCCTGTACAAAAATCGTTAAGTGGTATTGCATGGTTTGTGGCTATCGCTATATTTGATTCGCCTTTTTCAACGCTATGGAAATTGTTATTATTAATTTTACACATTATGATTACATTTTGGCTAACAGGTTCAAATCGCAATCAACAGCTATTACGTTTTACTTCTGTGATTGGAACAATTAGTGGCTTACTTATTCCAATATTCCCATATAGACGCCTTATTTTTTCTTCTATCGTTCAAGTAGTTGCATTAGGATTCGGATACCCTATCAATCCGTTATTTTCAGCAACTGAATTAAAAGAACCAGACGATTTTGGGTCAAATAAAGGAAATCTAAAAAACTCAAATTGAAGAACTTAATCCGCGTTCTTTTGATCCAACCCTCATAAATAGCATTACAATTGTAGCCTGTACAGCCATCGCTATTTACGTCGTTTGGAAAATAGTAAAAAAGCGAAAACATTTAAGTTTACCAAGTATGCCTGTTTTTGAATTTACAATCATTACTGATAAAATTTTAATGAAATACACTCCCGATTGTTAGATCCAACAATCGGGAGTGTATTTTCTTTACATCAGTGAACAAAAAATATTAAATATGTTATTCGTTAATGAAATAAATTATAATTTCATTTAAAACGATAGTTCTCATTAGGTGCTTTAATTATGGGAGTGGTGTCACACTAACTAAATCTAATACATTTTCCAATTTGAATTGTAAAAGCATTTCTTGCTTAACAACCGTTTGTAGTGTTTGTCGAACACTATTATTTAGCGTTAATAAATCTGGTAATGTTGTCGGTGGAGGAGTAATACTAGTATCTAGTGTTCCTAACAAAAATTGAATTTTCTCGGCCTCACTATTAATAATGTGGGCTAATGCCAATTCTTCAAGTGCAATCGAAGCCAAAATTAAAGAAATTGATTGACCAGGAGTAATTGATATTGTTGGAGTTATATTAGGGATATTCGCTTGAGACATGCTCATCTTCCTTTCTGTTTGTAAAATCTATACATCATACGAGCTTCTAAAGGATTTAGAGCCTGTCTACAAAGCCCGTATTTTTTTCAGGCTTCATCCACAACAAATTGAAACAATAAAAGCATGACAGTAGCAATAATATCTTTTGAAAACTGCATTTACTCATCAGTAGCATCCAAACACCAAATTACTATATAACTTGATTGACATTCTACACTCAAAGTGCCCTCTCTAATTTATAACATATTGCAACAAAGTACTCTTTATTTACTGCAAAAAAATTTATGACTTAATGCCAGGGAAGTTTTCTCAATATTCAAGACATAATTTTCAGCTATATAAAGCTTTTGTCTTGGATAAGATTCTGATAAAATATGAATTACATATCGAAACACCCTTATTAGATGCCTGCATATCCTTATGTAGGTATTTTTGTGCTAGCTTTTCACTAATGGATACATTGTCTACATCATGACTCCACTCTACCAGTGTTATGTTATAATTCTCGAATAACCTGACAAACATGTCTTTTGCATAGTCTAATATATCATCATCGAACACATTTCTTCTGTATTTTATGACCAACACAAGATGATAATACAATAAGAACACAGAATGGTTATTGCTATCTAATTCCATTGATACACCAACCTTTATTTTTCTATGCCAAATCGAAATTCATCTCCCACCTACCGTGGGCTACGCCCTTCACACGCTTGAGGAAGGAAAATTTTTTAGGGGAATACGTTAAAAATGTCCCCATATTGATTAAAACAAATAAAAATTTTATAGTTTAGTATCATGATTAAGGCTGATATCATATCTTAAATCTAGGTATATTTTTATAATTCATTTAGACTCATAAAAATAATTCGATTTTTTCAAAATAAACAAAGTTCATGAACTTTATTTATTTTATAAAACACACATTGAGACAATGAATTTTATCAATTAAATTAGTAAAAGAGGAGTTTTTTTATGTCACACGAAGTATCCACGCTCTTAACACGTTATTATGTAAAACTTGGTATGACAGCTGAAGAATACATTATATTAAATGCTTATTTAAACCACTCTAAGATTGATTATGGGCAGCAGGATTTGAATGAAATAGCTGAAATGACAAATAAAACCTTGGATGAAGTTAAGTCTACCCTACAATCACTATTTGATAAAGGACTTATTAATAAAAATCCAATACACCATACAATAGATATATTAAAACTACACCTTAAACTAATTAGTGTACAAAATGATTCAATATCTTTAAACTCTTTAATTACTAAGAGTATTAAAAATTATCAATCTCTTCCTACTAAACACAATATGCAACATTTTGGTCATGTAACCCTTCTACCACTCATTGAAGGAGGAATTGCTATTACACAGGGAACTCGCTATATACACGGTGAACTAATGTGGACAAAGTACCATATGCAGAAGTTATCCGAAGAACTATCTCAATTTTTAGATAAAACAGACCAAGAATGGATTAATAAATATAATGAAAAAATAAAAAACTCAAACCTCCCTACTACTCTAGCTACACTGCAAAATAAGAATAAATAACAACAAATTTAATACTATAGTTAGCTATCATGGAAATAAAGAGCTTCATGGCACCCCAAATACCTCGACTACTTAAGCGCCTTTAAAACTACTTATACACCTCCACTTACTAAATCACCATCTTATAACCGAGAAGATCCTGAAATACCACGAGCGACTTTCTCATTTGTACTAATACAAATTTGATTCTCCCATTTCTAGAGAGACAAGCTGGCTAATGCCAGTAGGATTTCTAATACAAAAGGCAAAGTCCATTTCAAATATTGTTGAATTCAAGATTACGTCACATTGTACCTTTATTTCCACAACATCCCATATAAGCTCATGGACTAGGGTACTGTTACCATACATTACTAGTTATTGATTCTCCATTCTGTTGTAGTGCCTTATTCCTAACGACATATATTGGTTTACGCACAAACTTAAATTGATTCGTGCATCCTCATACAATATATGTTTTTCAACGAACCAGATCATTTGCAAGCTTAAACATGTTTTGTGATACAAAAGTGATACATTCATCCTATGCTCCAATACAGACCATGGGCTACAGAAACTTTCTCATATCGCAACATCTATTAAAATGAATCAATATAAAATTCGAGTCCTGTAAAAACTATAAAATAATCTAGAAAATATCTGTATATTTATTGAGTACCCTTTTTAAAAAGAGAAATTAACCTTTACTGACTTTTTTTATTTTAATTCACCATTTTATTTAATACGCATAAAATATTTTGAATCCTTACTCGTTAAGTCATTTACTTGTTCATGACTCACAATCTTTGACAAAAATGTATGACTAAGGATTCTAAAAAGAGCACTTTGATACAAGTGCTCTTTTTATCCATCCAAATATAACTAACCTAAAATTGATTCAAACACGCTTATAATTATCTCATGAAAATCTTTGCGAATGTAATATGATTTTACAATATTGATTTGATAGCAATGTTTCCGTATCTCCAAAAAATTATTTAGTTTCCTTTTACAGATTATATAATGTGTGACGTTAGTCCGCCTTTTGGTATGAAATAAAAATATTACAAAAGTAAAAAGCAAGAAACCTGTATAGTGCAGTGACCCCTGTCAAGTAGACAGTATTAAAAAAGCGCAACTAAGCAACCTGAGTTCTATATTTATATGGACTCAGGTTATTTAATTTCTTTTGAAATCTTTGATGATTATAAAAGTACATATATTTACGCACGGCAAGTTTGACCTCATTCGCTTTACGGAAGGAGTGTAAATGAAAACACTCTGCCTTAAAGTGACTGAAGAAGTTTTCCATACAAGCATTATCCCAACAGTTGCCTCTTCGAGACATACTTGCCTTCATCTGATATTTTTTAAGTAATTGATTATATTGACGAGATGTATACTGGGACCCTTGATCACTATGTAAGAGGATTCCCTTCACATTTCGTTTTTTCTTTGCCTTTTTAAGTGTATCTAACACAAGTTTTAAGTCGTTTCTACGACTAGTTTCATAGGCAACAATTTCATTATTATATAAATCCTTAATAGCGGATGAGTACAAGCGCTGTCCATTGAAAATCAAATAGGTAATATCGGTTACCCATTTCTCATTCGGTTTTAAAGCTTGAAACTCCCTATTTAGATGGTTCTCTGAAATCACATAAGCTTCTTTTTTTCCGTAATAAGGTCATTTTTTCCTAATTACGGCTTTGATACCTAGTTCACTCATCAATCTTTGGATGCGCTTATGATTCAAATGAAGGTTATATGTGGCTTTCAGCCACACTTGTATTCTTCTATATCCATAAATTCCTCTTAATTTTTTATAACACTTCAATATCTTTTTCTTAATTTCGATATCCTCGGAGTGTTTTTTTGAAGGCGTCGTATGCCGTTTTATCCATTTGTAGTACCCACTTCTGATTACACCAGCAATATCGCATAGAATGGTCACTGTATAACCTGTTTTTTTCATTTCATGGATGACTTCAAATTTTTCCGTTTTGGATACGACTTTCATTCCTCCTTTTACATCCCTAAGAACTTTTTTAACATTTCATTTTCCGCTTCTAATCGTCGGATCTTAGCTTCAGGATCTTCGGGTCTAACCCTTGGTCTACCTAAACCTGGTCCTTTCGCTTTACCGCGTTTTTCTTCTAGTCCTTTGATTCCTTCAGCTTCAAAGTATTTCACCCAACGACTTACAACCGAGTGATGAATACCTAATTCTTTCGCAATGGTTTTATAGCTCATGCCTTCTTTTAAGAATAAATCTATAGCTTTTTTCTTAAATTCTACATCGTAAGTGACTCTAATTTTCCCATAAAAAAATCCCCTCCATAGTAAGCAGGTTAGTGTTCTTTCTTTTTCCTGTCTACTATAAGGGGATCATATCATAGTACAAGCTTCTTGCTTTTTATGAAATAAATATTTATTTTTTAGTTTTACACTACTAGAATTTCGTAATAACTTTTACTGAAGTCCTTTCATAAAACCTTGAATTTTTGTTGATAGCATAAATAAGGTAATGCTTACAATAATAGATATAACTCCAATAACACCAAAGTAAATGATCTCAGTTGCAGGATTGTATAACTTTACCACCTGAGCATTCATGGCTTGTGCAGCAGCAGTAGATAAGAACCATAAACTAATTGTTTGTGCCGAAAAAGCGGCAGGAGCTAATTTTGTCGTTATTGATAGACCCGAAGGTGATAAGCAAACTTCACCAATTACGATTAATAAAAAGCTAAGAGCCAACCAGATTGGACTCACTAGAGATTCTGTACCGTTTATATAAGCAGGTATTATCATAATTAAAAATGATAATCCAGCAAATAGTAATCCAATAGCAAATTTTTTAGTAGTAGAAGGTTGATTTTTATTCAGCTTTACCCAAATCCATGCAAATATTGGTGCAAGTGTAACTATGAATATAGGGCTTAATGATTGGAACCATGCAGAATGTATCTTAAATCCTGCAAATTGCAATTGAGTCCTTTGATCAGCGTAAGTTGCCAAAATAATGGCACCTTGTTCTTGTATAGCCCAAAATATTGTAGCTGCAATAAATAACGGAATATAAGCAAGCAGACGAGAACGTTCAACTTTAGTAGTTTTTGGGCTACGATACATGTAAATGAAGTAACAAGTAGGAATAATAATTCCTAAGATACTAATTAAAAAAGTAAAACGATTAATAGTTAATAAACCCGTTGGTATTGTAATAGCACATAAAATGATTATTACGGTTATAATTATGCTAAAGAGTTTAACTGTTTTTTTTCTTTCGATATCCGTTAAAGGATTTGGTACTTGGGTACCAACTAAACCTAGATTCTTTTTTTTCGTAAAAACAAATAGCGTTAAGCCTACTATCATACCAATTGCCGCCACCCCAAAACCAAGATGGAAATTATATTCTTGACCTAATGTACCGACAACCAAGGGAGCTACAAGAGCGCCTAAATTAATACCCATATAGAAAAGACTAAATCCAGAGTCTCGACGCGTGTCTGACTCACTATATAAATTCCCAACCATGCTCGAGATATTTGGTTTTAATAAACCTGTTCCCAGTATTAAAAATAACATTGAAATAAATAAAGTAATAATACTACCCGGTAACGCTAGAATCAGGTGACCAATCATAATTAAAACTCCACCCAAAAATACGGTTTTACTTGCACCAAGTAAACGATCTGAGATCCACCCTCCAATAATACTGGACATAAATAACAAGGACCCGTAAATTGCCATAATTGAAGTGGCAGTAGCTTGATCAATGCCTAATCCACCTTTTGAGATGGAATAATACATATAGTAAAGTAAAAGGGCTCTCATTCCATAATGAGAGAATCTCTCCCAAAATTCTGTGAAAAACAAAGTAAATAAACCTTTAGGATGACCTAAAAATCCTTTTTGTGGAATACTCTGAACAATTCTGTTTTTTTCTTCTAAATCCATTATGTTATCTCCTTGATGTATTGAATGTTATTTTAGTATAATATAACCGTTTTGAATTTAAAACAAGATTTTTACACTTTCATATATAAATAATTTCATTTTTCAGACCCTTAAATTAATTCATCGTTTAATGACTACCCTTATATATTATTGAACTATATCCGCAATCTATATAATTACGTATGAGTCTAAAGTTAAATCTAACGCCTACTTGGTTAACAAACTATACTTTAGGAACCGTTCTTTTATCGTATCTTCATTCTGAATTGCTCCTCTGGCAATTCTAACAGTAAGATCATATTCAATATAAAGATTAACCTCTTTAATGAACCCTACACTTTTTTTACTTATCCTTATCAGATAGAATTGTTAAATCGCTTGCTAAAGGAGTCTCAATTATTTCTTTGATTTCTTCTAGTTTATTGGTTTGTCCAAGTGCCCACATCAGTTTAGCCATGATGGCTTCCGTATTCATATCACCAGATAATATAACTTGATGCTGCGCTACCTTTCTTCCTACTTCATAAAGAAGTATATCTTCCCCTTCCTCCAAGCATTGAGTAGTAATTACTACCGCAATCCCCTCTTCAGTCAGCTCTTGAATGTTAGAAAGCAAGTTTCTTCCTTCAAAAGGTAATCCGCCATTGCCGAAACTTTCAATAATGATTCCTTTATACAAACCTTTTAGACAATCAAATATCTCTGGCTTTGTACCTGGAAACAATTTCAGAAGAAAAACATCTGTACATAAACTAGTATTTACTGAAAGTTTATTACTATTAGACATCGGCTTACAATGATATTTCACTTCATGTTCACTTACTTCAGCAACATATGGAGAATTCACACTTTCGAACGCGTCATAACTCTTTGTTCGCATTTTAACGGCTCTTGTCCCAATTATGACCCGTCCATCAAAAACAATAAACACGCCACCAATATCCTCACAAGAAAACCTAAGGGCATCAGCTACATTTTTCTTTGCATCCGTTTTTTTAAAACTGATAGGAACTTGTGATCCTGTTAAAACAACCGGCTTACTTAGACCTTGAAGCATATAAGAAAGCGCAGCAGATGTATAAGCCAATGTATCCGTACCATGTGTAATTACAAAGCCATCATAATTATCATAATGATCAAAAACTGCATTAGCCATTTCTATCCAGTGCTCAGGTTGCATATTGGTACTATCAATATTCATTAAGATTTTACACTCAATTTCTATATTTAGGGATGATTTGGGGAAATAATGCAATAATTCTTCAGCAGATAACCCTGGCACAAGTCCTTCATTTCCTTCCACAGAAGCGATTGTTCCACCAGTCGCCAATAATAAAATTCTCTTCATTCACAACACCTCCATAAAGTGCACACTCGTCTTCCATTCGCGAAATGCGTATTTCTATTAATTATTATAGAACTAAATTTAGAATAATCAAGGTTTTGTATTCAATACGCGTACTTTTCACCTACTTTTATCTATTTCACTATGTTATAATTAGTACAATAAAAAAGATGGGGTATGAGACAAATGTTGGAACGATTATCTGAATTAAGAAAAAATAAAAAATGGTCCTTACAAGATACAGCAGACCAACTTGGGATTGCAAAAAGTACCTATGCTGGATATGAAACTGGTTACAGATGGCCTTCATTACAATCTTTGTCAAAAATAGCAGATTTATTTGATACATCGGTAGATTATATTTTAGGAAGGACTGATGATCCACGAAGTAAGGATGTTATTGAGATTGCAGAGCTCATGAAAAATCCAGAAAAAACAATTTCAATAGACGGGGAGTCCTTGTCTATTGATGAAATAATCGAATTTATTGCTTTTGTGAGGAGTAAAAGAGAATTAAAATCCAAGAGAATAGAAGAGCTTTTATCTACATTTAAAAATTAGTAGAAAAAACAAGAAAAGCACCTGCTTACTGTTTTAATATAGATTGAAGAGTAATACTATCTACTTTTTTAACCATATCTATTTTATCTTTATTATACAAAACATGTAGATTTGCACCTATCCACCCACAATAGATGCTTCACTCTTTCACATTTCTTAGGAAGGAGGGCTCTCATTCTCAGTGCCCTTTTTTGTTGTGAAAATTTCGTTTACATTCACTTTCAACTATGTATAATATTCCTAATATTATCAATATGATACAATTGTAACTTAATGTTACATATTATAACTTGTAGGTCCTAGTTTCTTTTGTACAACAAAGTAGATAGCTTAATTAACCTATCTACTTTGTTACGCCGAATTATGATGGAGCCAATACATGACTAAGATATATAATCACGTAAAACTTCAATATCTATTATCTTTACCTTAAATATTTGTAAATACTCAGCTATACCCTTAATTTAGCAGTTTATTAATGGCGGCATATCATTATCTTTTATTTTCAGTGTGTATCTGATTGGTTACATTTATTCTTTAACGGATCGGCTCTGCTTCATAGTTTGCTGCTCCTCTTAATTCAAACGCTAATGTTCCATACCAAATAACCCTCTTCTATTTAAAACTTTTCCCTTATCCATTTTCAAGTTAATCATTTTTTACCCAATCTGCATAATATTAATGTTTGCCGCAACAAATTTGATTTCCTTTAGTGTTTTATTTACTAATTTCAAATAATTAGGGCCTGCTCCTGTATTAAATACAGCAGATCCAGCACCACCAGATCTAGATGTACCATCTGTAAGAGGGGGCGCGACTGATAAACTTTGCTCTAAAGGCACATCATTTAGGGTTAATTGTACTAAAACAGGTAAATTAGCTTCCAATGGGCATTCAATAAAATTATAGGAGGCAAAATAAGTCGCATTAGGGGCTAATTCAATATAAGTGGGGTTAACTGAAGAGAAAATAATACCACTGCCATTATTTACTTCATCTTCTACAAAAGGAACAGGTTCATCAAATTCAACGTTTACATATCCATAACCAGCTACAGCAGCATTATTTTTTGTAATTGGAAGATTGCCTATATCACTTAGATCTGATATCCGAACATTAGCGCTATTAAAATTTACACCTGTTACACCAGGAGGAGGGAATACAAAAAGCTGCATGATGCTTGAATTGGGACTAGCGGGGGTATTAAATATAGCACCACCAGAAACACCCGTTACTAGATTACCTGATCCTGACGGGAAGGACGTTGTTTGAGATCCTGGAACAGTCCTTCCATTTAAACGGAGTGATACAGACACGACTTGATTTGGGGCTGGCAAACCAAACTCAGCATTGTACTCCACAAAATAGGTATGATTTGGGGCAAGTAAAATATTTGATCCACCCTGCAAACTAATCGTTGCTCCATTTCTTACAATCGTAGAAAGTATAGCTGGTGATCCACCTGAGGTTATAGATCCACAGCCCCCAGCACATCCAAAATCAGCATTACTAGCCATAATAATTCTCACCTTTCTATCTGAAAAATTGTCTTGTAATTAACATAAAATTTATTGTAATTTAACAACTGTTAAAGTAGTTAAATCAAAGCTTTGTGCTGTCGGATCTAGATTTACTAAGTTTAACACACTTGGTGTATCACCAGTCGTATTAATAATTGTGTTTGAAATGAGCGATGTAATCGCTTGTGGTGCACCCGGTAAAGAATCCATAAGTGAATCTGTACCCGGAATTGGCACTCCATTTAATTGTAGTTGTACATGACCGGTAATAGATCCTGGGGTTAACAGCTCATCTTTTGTACGATATGTGATGTAATAAGTCTGATTTGGGGCAAGTAAAATATCCGGAGATCCTGCTTGATGGGTAATAGCATTTCCATTTAGCGTAAAATTCTCGGCAAAAGGAATGGGCGCTCCAGAATCTACTAAAGTAGTACCTGTTGTTCGGAAAAAAGCATTATTGAAAGTTACTTGTACACCTGTTGCTCCTGTTAATCCTGTTGCTCCTGTTAATCCTGTTGCTCCCGTTGCTCCTGTTAATCCTGTTGCTCCCGTTGCTCCCGTTGCTCCCGTTGCTCCCGTTACTCCAACACCTGTTGCCCCTGTTGGGCCTGTTGGCCCCGTTACACAAGGACATACTCCCGTTGCTCCTGTTACTCCCGTTACTCCCGTTGTTCCTATGACTCCTGTTACTCCCGTTACACCCGTTGCTCCCATTGCTCCCGTTGCTCCCGTTGCTCCGGTTACTCCCGTTGGGCCGGTTACACCCGTTGCTCCTGTTAGACCAATTGCTCCCGTTGCTCCTGTTGAACCAATTACCCCAGTTACCCCGGTCGCTCCCATTGCTCCCGTTGCTCCTGTCGCTCCTGTGGTTCCTGTTGCTCCAGTTGTTCCCATTGTTCCCGTTACCCCTGTTGCCCCTGTTGCCCCTTTTAACGGGGTATTTAATACTTCTTCTAATTTCTTCTCTAAAACGATTTCCAATTTAATAGATTCTATAATTGTTTCTTTAATACTACTATTTATTGCAAGCAAATCACTTATCGTAGCAGGTGTACTTAATCCCGGTAACGTTCCAAGTGTATATTGAAGCTTTTCCGCTTCTGCGTTAATTATATGACTTACACCTAACTCCTCAAGTGCAACAGAAACTAATAATAAGTTAATAGCATCTTCCAATCCGATAGTGATAGTTGGTGTAATATTAGGGATATTCGCTTGTGACATCTCTTTCACTCCCTTACAAAATTATTTCTTTCTATTTAATTAAGAGCAACTATACTAATATTCACATTCTGATTGTCATTTGATCTTGAAAACATCATTATTGTAGATGGTGCTCCAGCTGGAGCAGTTACAACAACACTTCCTTTTAAGGTTTGTAAATTCCCTGCTTCATTAGACATATATATATCAAGAACTGTAGTACCATTAAATGATAATCCCCAGTCTATACCCGAACTTGGTTGAAATGCATCCATATCCACTTGAGCTGCGATATAATACGTATGATCAGGCTCGAGTGTAATTGTAATCCCCCCGGGGGTATTAGAAATGAGTGTACCAACAAGGAGCCTATTCGTTCCAAAGGTTAAAAACCCCGGACCACCAGCACTACCTTCAGTAATAATACTTGCATAACTTGGACTTGGTGCAGCAACTGGACCTGTTCCACCTGTTGTTCCTGTTACTCCTGTCGCTCCTGTCGCTCCTGTTACACCCGTTGCTCCGGTTGCTCCTGTAGGGCCAATTTCTCCTGTTGCTCCAACACCCGTCGGTCCTGTTGCTCCTGTTGGGCCTGTTGGACAACCTGTCGGACAAACACCTGTCGGTCCTGTAGGGCCAATTTCTCCTGTTGTTCCTGTTGCTCCTGCTGCACCCGTTGCTCCTGTTGTTCCCGTTGCTCCTGCTGCACCTGTCGCTCCTATCGCTCCTGTTGTTCCCATTGTTCCCGTTACACCCGTTGCTCCTATCGTTCCTGCTGCTCCCGTTGTTCCCGTCGCTCCCATTGTTCCCGTTACACCCGTTGCTCCTATCGTTCCTATTGCTCCCGTTGTTCCCGTTGCACCCGTTACACCTGTTACTCCCGTCGCCCCTGCCGGCCCAGTCGGTCCGGATGCTCCAGTGGAAACATCTGTACTTAAAATGCCAGATAATTTCATTTCTAAAAGCATTTCCTGACTGGTAACAACTTTCAAAGTACCAACGACGCTATTATTAACTTGAAGCAATTCATCAATAGTCACCCGTTCACCTAGCTGTGACAAGTTACTTAGAGCATATTGAATTTTTTCCCCTTCTGCATTAAGAATATGACTCAATCCCAACTCTTCAATTGCAATAGAAGAAAGCAGCAATGGAATCAATTGATCTCTGGTGACTACTATTGAAGGTGTAATGTTAGGGATATTCGCTTGTGACATTGTATCACTCCTAACTGTAATAACTTTGATTTATTTGTAAATAAGTTTGCAAATGAATAAAACTACATAATTGCTATAACCGAAAGGGAAACATCCGTAAAATCAGTTGCAACACCAGATGTATTAAAAAGCTCCAAAGTACTCGGTGTATTTCCTGTTGTTACAACAATCGTATGAGAAGATAGTTCTACTTGTACACCCGCAACTGTATTATACATAGCAGTTGTACCAGTAATGTCCACCCCATTAAGTTGTAAGGTCGTGGAAGCTGTCGTGGAAGCTGTCGTGGCTTGTGTTTCATAATCAATCAAATACGTATGATTCGGAGCCAAAGTAATGGTAGGCGTAGAAGGTGTATGCGTAATTAACGTTCCATTTACTGTTTGATTCGTGACTAAATTAAGTGGTGCACCATCTGCGACAGTTTGCGTCTCTGTTGTAACGAAATTTGCATTATTCGTTGTAATAGCTAAACCGGTTACTCCGGTTACTCCCGTTGCTCCGGTTACTCCCGTCACTCCCGTTGCTCCTGTTTCACCCGTTGCTCCTGTTACCCCTGCTGCTCCTGGTGCTCCCGTTACACCACCTCCTGTAGGACCAGTTGGACCTGTAGGACCTGGCGGGCAAGTCGGACAAGGACCTGTTATCCCCGTTGCTCCGGTCACTCCGGTTGCTCCCGTTACACCTGTTACACCTGTTGCTCCTATTACTCCTGTTGTTCCCGTTACACCTGTTAACCCGGTTGCTCCGATCACTCCGGTTGCTCCGGTCACTCCGGTTGTTCCATTTGCTCCGGTCACTCCGGTTGCTCCGGTTGCTCCTGTTACACCTGTTGCTCCGGTCACTCCGGTTGCTCCGGTTGCTCCGGTCACTCCGGTTGCTCCTGTTACTCCCATTGCTCCCGTTATACCAGTTGCACCAGTTACCCCCATTGCTCCTATTGTCACTTGAGAGTTCACTACATTGTTCAACTTAGCATCTAATAACATTTCTTTTTTTATAGCAATGTTTAACACGTCTCTAACACTCGTGTTAATTTCCAGCAGATCATTGATAGTTACAGGAGTACTTAGTCCTGGTAGAGTTCCTAATGCATACTGAATTTTCTCAGCTTCTGAGTTTATTAAATGACTTAGTGCTAACTCTTCTAAAGCGATTGAAGCTAACAATAAGTTTTTTGCGTCCTCTCGTGTGATCATAATTTCAGGTGTGATATTTGGCATATTTGCTTGCGACAATTTTTTATCCTCCTTTCAGTAAAAAAACAGACAGTTTTTTATTAGGATATGTACAAGTGGACAAAGTCGTTCTTAGCTGAATAACTCATTTTCAACATTTTTAGAATATAAAAAATAATTAACATACTGTTTCAGGGAGAGTCCTCTACCATTTCATTCCTCTTTTTTTGTTATAAATAATTACCATGATTTTTTTCATAGAATAAAAAAATTATGGTAATATCTTTCTAACTCCCACCCTCGCCCAAAACCTTATAAAAACATTCTAATTTTTAGAATAATGTAATATTATGCGAGCTAGATTATTCTCTTGTGAATCAGAGAATACACGTTACAACTTCACAAGTAAAAAATGTTGTACAGTATCGAATAGAATTAAAAATATTCCATTTATCATTTTAGCCAAGAAGACTCCTTCCTCAAGGAGCGTGAAGGGTCACAGCCCAGTGAGTAGGTGGGAGATGCATTGGCTTCGAACAAGGGATGGCAGGAAGCCATCTTAATTGTTCGACATACACAAAGTGTTACTCCACTATCTATCGAATATACGTTCGATTTATAATAGTCATATACCGAAATGGAGGTGGATCAAAAAATGATTAATAAAGCTTATAAGTTTCGTATCTATCCAAATCAAGCACAAGCAATTTTAATCAACAAAACGATTGGGTGTTCTCGCTTTGTATTCAATCATTTCCTATCCTTATGGGATCACGCATACAAAGAGACAGGAAAAGGCTTGACCTATGTTACATGCTCTGCCAAACTTCCTGCCAGGAAGAAAGCGTTTGTTTGGCTAAAAGAAGTGGGTAGTATTGCGATTCAGTCGTCTGTTCGCAACCTTGCGGATGTTTATATACGCTTTTTCAAAAAACAAAACAGCGTACCGCGCTTTAAATCTAAGAAGAACAACGTACAATCTTATACCACAAAGCAAACAAATGAAAACATTACTGTTGTAGAAAACAAGATAAAGTTGCCGAAACTAGGCCTTGTTCGATTTGTCAAAAGTCGCGAAGTAAAGGGACGTATTGTAAATGCTACAGTTAGACGGAACCCTTCTGGTAGATATTTTGTGTCACTATTAGTTGGAACAAAAGTACAAGAACTTCCGAAAACACATTCTTACATTGGAATAGATGTAGGACTAAAAAATTTCGCCATTTTGTCAGATGGAACAACTTATAAAAATCCGGAATTTTTTCGATCATTAGAAGAGAAATTGGCGAAAGTACAGCGTGTTCTTTCTAGAAGAATGAAAGCATTTTCTCGCTGGAATAAACAACGAGTAAAGGTAGCTAGAATTCATGAATACATATCAAATGCTAGAAAAGATTACTTGGACAAAATTTCAACTGAAATCATCAAAAACCACGATGTTATCGGTATAGAGGATTTGCAAGTATCGAATATGTTAAAGAATCATAAGTTAGCAAAAGCAATTAGTGAGGTATCTTGGTCGCAATTTCGATCCATGTTAGAATACAAAGCAAAATGGTATGGCAAACAAGTCATTGTCGTATCGAAAACATTTGCTTCCAGCCAATTATGTTCTTGTTGTGGATATCAAAATAAAGACATTAAAAATCTAAACCTACGTGAATGGGACTGTCCTTCTTGTCGTACACACCATGATAAGGATATTAACGCAAGTATCAATCTAAAGAATGAAGCGATAAGGCTTCTAACCGCAAGGACTGTGGGGGTAGCTCAATTCTTATATATGTGCTTGTCCTAATCAAAAGTTGCATAGTAAAAAGGCACCTAATCTAGGCGCCTTTTCAAAACCTATTAAAACGAGTAGCATCCAATGCGTTCTTCTCAGTGCCACTGTCATTCCACGCTTACATTTCCTTATTATGTGTGAATATAGAAAAAAGAGCTCTATTCCCATTTATAAAGCTCTTTAAGTGAATAATGATGTATTTATGTTGTCCCGATATTGTATGCAGAGAATTCTCTTGTGTCAAAATGGGGAATTCCTAAGTAAAGAGTTCTATCGACCTCTAATTGATTAGGCTAACCCCGCAGTCCTTGCGGTTAAAAGCTTTATCTCATCATTCTTTAGATTGATCTTGTCTTAATATCTCTATTATGATTTAAAAACTAAATCACTTTCCCTAAAAAAATTAGAGGATTCTCTCTATTATTAAAACCACAAAATTATAAAAAAAGCTAAAGAAAAATAGTTGCTTAAAATTTATATCTAATATTTTGAATTCACTTCTTTTTAGTTAACCTTTCCGGTTTATAACTAATCCTGATTACAGCTCATTTACAACCCTTTGATAGAAAGCGACAAAGTATGCTAGTGTTTTTCAAATCCATAACATCTTATATATTACATCTTGTCAATTATAACCTGTCTTTTATACCACTGATTCAACTTATCCCTCGCAGTACTTGAAAGTCGCTTCGTTTTTTGATTGTAGAACCTTGAAAGAGTAGGTTGCGATATCCCTATTTCTACAGAAAGTTCTCTCATTGTTATTTTCTTTTTCGCATGCAGAAATACCATCTTTTCCCGAATTAAATGTTCTCGTTCATCCAGGTTTATGAGCTTATCAATTTTCTTTATAACAGCTTTTTCCGCTCGTATTACATTGGTATTTTTCTTTTTAATCAAACTCTCCATTGAATTTATTAATTCTTTAGGTGGCAATATTCTAATACCTAATTGCGAATAATAATTTTTAAACCAATTCTTTTTTGTTAATTTTTCTTCATCTAAGACATCTTCATATTCCCAATGTGAAATAACCTGTTCTTGTTCTAGATCCATTAAGACATTTTCTAATTGGTCTCTAATTCTATTCGGTTTTTGATTTTGTTTAATATCCATTACTGCCAATAGCCCTTTATTGCCGCCTATAGAATAAGGCCTGTTTAAACTAGAAAACATTTGTCGAATTCTCCATTGCCACGTTAAATACCGAATTAATCTTTTATGGTACTTATGCCGATAGCTATTATATTCAAGGGCCTTTTTAGAGAGTAATGCAGTTGTAGTACTTGAACCATATAAATAACTTGATAAGAAACTTCCTGGCTTAATGCGACATGACTCTATTCCCATGTATTCATTGGTGTTCTTATCTCTCCATAGCACAACTGAATCTAATACAAATAGCCTTTTTATTACTTCACGTTTTACTTCGTAATACTTACCAGGTTCTGCACGATCATTCAATACTACAACCTCATTTTCATCATTAAGGTATATAAATATACTTGCTAAAGCTGCAATCCTTCTAGCGACTTTAATCTTATCCTCTGCTCGGTAATACTCAATTCCATTTGCTTTTGCTTTTGGAATACTACACATTTCTAAAACCTGTTCATATGAAAAATCAATGAATTCGTCTGGTGATTTCACTTCATTCAACCATTGAATAGTGATAGTATCTAGACAATCCGCTGTTAAGTCATCCATATTACTCATAACACCATCTACAAGTGTATTCCATCTTGCTGCTTCCTCTATATTTGTGAGTCTTAGGTCTTCATCTTTATGAGAAGAAAGTTGCGCCAATCCATTACTATCCTTTGTTTCAATTGGATAAGACTTTATTTTTGTTTCTTCATCTTCTTCAAATTGATTTTTCGCTATTCCATCTCTCAATCTATAGTAAACAGCAGAGTTATTAACCTCATAATAATCATCTTGTTTAACTTTATCATTATTCTCTAATGAAATCGGATTCATTTCATACTTACTATTTACAGTATTTAAGAACTCCTGTTGAATCAATATATTTATTGCCTCATGTATTTCATCCTTATACTGATCTATCTTCATAAATATTTGTAAAGAAGACATCCCCTTTTTTTGTTGTTTTTCAAGCCACTGTACTAGTATTGAAAAAGAAGGAGAAAGATATGAAGAAGTTACTATCTTGCTATTATCTTCTTTGACATCCTTGTAATAGGTATTCCATTTATTCCACAGCACCTCATTGTTTTTATAAAGTGGTTCCGATATCAATAATGCATCCCGAAACAATTGAAGAACTTTATCCATATGCCCCCTCCTTCTGGGTTAAATTTAAAATTGTATGCAATTCCTGCTAAATTAATATAGCAAGTTGAATTCTCTTATATAAAAAACGAAATACTACTAGGATTTCCACACTTTAAATCCCTACCACAAGAATGATATAACTTCCCATATCACTCATATCACTTCTTTTATCTAATATATAGAACAACTACACTTTTTATAACTTGTATAGTATGAAGTATGTATGTGAATTACATCAAAATCATTAAATACCGCTATGGATTTTCATGTCCAACTGAAAATCCATAGCGGTATCATGTCCCTTTCACTATAAAAATGCATCACTACATTTACAAAACATTAAACTTTTTTAACCTCTCCATCCTTGATATAAAAGGATTTCCTCTATCAAGTTTAATATTAAACTTGAAAACTTATAGCGGCATCATGTTCCTTTATTTTTTAACTTATCCTCTTATACATCAACGTTTACAATGCTTTTTCTATGTTATTATCTTCAAACATTACATGAAAACTCATAGCGGTATCATGCTCCTTAAAAAAAAAAACATGAAATAAAAATAGCTATATTGTGGTCCTTTTAAACCCTAATAACTGGATATAAATACCATAAATTAAACAATTCAAGCAATCCTTCAAAAATGTACCCAAAATAAAAACATGAAAATCTATATCTATATCACGTTCCTTTCACCATAATCTAAATGCAGTAAAATTATTGTTAAATCAGACTTTGATCACGCTTTTATATCTAATACTCCATTTTCTAGAAAAATGAAAATTTATAGCTGTATCATGTTCTTTATTTTTTTTTAGTATTCACGAAATCCCTTGAAACACTAGGTTTAAACGGACGTTTCATCTTTTCACATTTCCCCTTAAAGGAGGAAATTTTCACTTTTTTCAATTTGCTATAATCAAAAATGATACATTTTATAGTATTTTGGAAGATACTTCTGAATTTGAAGAACGGAGGTGAAAAAGATGGGGAAATCATTTATTATTTCTAATCAACGTAGCTTAAATGGAAAAACAACAAGTGCTGTGTTAGTAACATTAAAATCTTGGCAAAAGCTTGTTAATGCATTTGAGGAAAAATACTATAGTTACAAAGATACATACTTAGAAGATATTTTGCAGTACATGACATACGAAGACCGCATTGCTGATATTGACGGTTTTGTTGAAAAAGCTAAACCATCTTTTTCACGTCGCGTACTGTCTGGAATTGCTGAGAAAACAGGAAAAAGACATAAGTTATATGGTATTACAAATGCAGATCTTGAAGTGTTCTTATATCTACATAAAAAATGCTTTACTAATGGTGTCATTCCAAATGTAACGATACATATGATGTGGGAAGACTATAAGCAATATAAAGAAGAATTTGCTTATATCCAACACTCTCAATTCTATATCGCATTAAAGAAATTAAACTTACATAACATTATCTCCATTGAAAATGGAGTAGATGGTCGTTATACAATCAAACTCACTCATTTTATGAATGAAGAAACAGAAAAAGCAAATCCATACGTATATATAAGTCCCGTTGTATTTACAAAGGATTTCTTTAAACTATCTGTAGCAGCTAAGAAACTATTCTTAGACATCGCTATGCAACAACATACAGAAACAACGTTAAGACGTTCTTTGGATAAGCAGGATGAAAGAGGAAACAAAACTCACTTTGGTGGGATGTATCGTTTCTTACATAAAAAATATCCACACCAGATCCGTGCCGTGATTGATGAAGTAACAACTACATTACCATGTACAGGCAATCCTCTATTCAAAATTTGTAAAATGCAAAAAGGTGTAAAGCATACAAAACGATATACAACATTATATCTATCTATCCATTCGGACTTCTTATGTTCGAAAGAATCTGGAGAAGAACAATACAGGGATCCATTTACAGCAAAAGCTACTTATGCTCGTAAAGCCAAATTCATTGAATCGGTCCTTCAAGAAATGAATATCGGCGAATTGTCTGCAGACATGAATAAATTCATTCATGTATTAAAGCATACTTGTCATCGTCAAATTCGTAGTGTAATTCGCGGACTTCGTGATATGGTTGATCGAAAAGAAGGATATCCAACGAAAATTGTATATACATTGAAAAAACTATTACATCAAACATCTCAATATCAAATCCTTGATACTGCAGCGAAAGAAGGTATCTATCCTCTTATTGCGCAACATATACCAAAAGAGAGAAATAGTGACCGTGAACTAGCTGTCTTTAATTTTGGTCTACACTATTCCATGTACTCTCTTCATAACATTAAGAAAATGTTTAGAAACGTACATGTACTACTAAAACAAAAATTTGCGGTACCCGTAACTGAAGAATCATATTACCGTAATCACCTAAGATATCAAGAAGAAATGTTATTTAGAAAATATGCATATGATCAGGGAGTGAATCTCTATGCTTATACCGCTTTAGAAATTAAAATGCGTGAAAAATTGAAAGTTCGTTCCCATAAAGAACGCTCCATTCCGAGTGATGTACGTGAATGGTTTATCGAAGCAATTGATAAGCTACCACAGGAACAACTTCGTGTAATTGAGCTGCCAAATCGGTTTGATTTACTAGAATTTATGCGTATCTTTGAACGCTTGGTACGTGCTGGTGTATCAATAACAACTACAGATCAAGTGTTAACCGCAATGGAAATAAAATAACAGTAACAAGCTCTCTATTTTTGAAAAAACAAAAGTGGAGAGCTATTCGTGTTTACTTGATTAATAATTTTTTCGACTTCCCTATTTATTTATACCCGACTCGAAAGGTATCCTGTAAAAAGGAGTCTTTTTTTATGCACATCTATACAAACCTCCTTCTGCCTATAGGTTACCCTTCACAAAATACAAATAAATACTCTTTGCTTGCGGTAAAATACCCCATTTACATCCACAAAAAATCAGAAGGAAAAATATATAAACAGTGGATATGAGGAAAAATATGACCCAATGTGAATAATATTCCCCCAAATCTTCCGAGGTTACTAATGTAGTTGGGTTCATCTAATAAAAATCATCAATAATAATGTGTGTTATGTGTAAATACTGAGTAATGTTAACAAATATTAGCCTTATCTGAACAAATTGTGAGTAATTTGTTGATAAATACCGACCCCTTTACTAAAAACAAGGAAAATAAACCAATTTTTAGAAATTAAATAAATATAATTCAATATGTATCAATTTCTTTCTGATTTCATGTAGAAATATATGATCGGCTTTCTGCTTTTTTGTAGAATCGAAAGTCTAATAATCCTTGAAACTACAGATACATTTTCTACTATTTATGATTTTTTACGTTTTCATATCTAATTTTCCCTTACGTGAGTAGTTCATTTACCTATTTTTGATAACCTATAAAAGTTTTATCTTTATTTCTTTTTAATATATAAGATATATCTTTATAATAGATTTTACTATAACTAGCATACTTGTTAATAAAATATTCAACGTTCTATCTTCCTACATAAAAACAAGCGAAGTAAGTAACATAGATGTATCCAACTACACACACTATTTTTTAATGATAAGAGCTCCCCTGATAGCTTAGTAAACATAAATGACTAGTAACGTACTTACTTACCAATTAGCCTTAACTCTAAGCGTCAGCTAAGTGGTGAGTAATTCACTTATAGCATCAACATAAAGTTAACATAAACCCTATACATCAAATATATAACAACTGAATACATAATTACATAAAATGTACTTCGTTTCATGGTTAACATCCATTTTAATTTTTTATCGTGTAAACTTAACCTTATGCCACTAGCTATCTTCAGCCCACTGATTATTGAAAATAACTCTCTATAATCATCACTATTTCCTAATAAAACATATTCTTTTCCATTTTTATATTTTATATATAGAAATTCACTTCCATCTTTCCGGTCTAATACTGTTTTCATATATACTATTTCAGTTAATGAGTATATTTTTAAGTCGACTTCATTGTAATAACGATCTACAAAAAACACATATAACCGTTCATTTGTAGCGACTAACACATTGTTGATACCAAAGTTCATTGCTAGGGCACCTATTCCTAACATCATTGCTGCTCCTGTTTGCCAGCTTTTCACGCGAGGATTTGCGGGGTTCTGTTGCAAAGTTTAAAAAAAGTATAAACGAATCGGTAAATGGGGAGAAATATTTAAGCATTGGCTAGTAATTGTTGTAATTCCTTGGATGTGGAAAAAACGAAGTTTGTTTGATACAAACTTCGTTTTTTCTTATATATGGCCTGAATGGTTTCGATTCCTTTTATGGTACGTGAAGCATGACGAAGACTTTGAAATCCTGCGGATTTGACAAATCGTCTCTTGACATGACAATGATCCTGTTCGATGAGATTATTCAAATGCTTAATTGTACAATGAGCTGTATGTGTATAGAAACCGTTATTTCTTAATTTTT
>NZ_FNUW01000022.1:0-96655 GCF_900108285.1 Bacillus sp. ok061
TTTTAATCTCTTTTTCCAATTGACGCTCCGAACGAATACCGTAAAAATATCCAATAAACATCATTTTAAATAAAACGATAGGATGGATTGAAGGACGTCCATTGTTTTCACAGTAATAAGGGCGTAACTTCTCTTCAATAAAATCAAAACTAATTGTCGCTTCGATCGCACGAAGGAAATGATCTTGTGGAACCAACTCTTCTACAGAAACAGATACACGTTCATCACGATGATTTTTTAAAGCACCCATCATAAAAAATCTCTCCTTTACCTCTTTTTATCAGTGTTGACACATAAAAAGAGGTTCAGACACAAAAACAGGCTGTGGAGAAGACTTTCTCCACAGCCTGAAAAAGGACGATACATAAAGTATCGTCCTTTTAACGGGGTGAGGCTGCCCAAAAGTACGGAAAACCTTTGAACAGCCTCGTATTTTCATATGGATGCCTTACATATATCACTGATAATAATTATGAAATGCGGAAACATAATTACCATCAACTGATTCAAACATGAGAAATGAAACCCTACAGTGGTTCCATTCCTCTACATAATCTAAAGTTTGGGTACACTAGATTCATGCAATGTAGGAGCTTTCAGAGTAGAAAGCGAACCTTCGTTTAAAATGATAGCATACATATCTCCCTCAAAAATATGCAAATATGCATATATTGTTTTTATTTCTCAATGTCAGAATATTGAAAAATAAAAGGCACAAAGGTAAAATAAAGTCATTATCCGTCTTCTTTTGTCAGTCAGAGAGAATAGAGGAATAGGAGAGGAAAAAATGAGCAAATCATTGAAACAAAAAATAGTAAGCTCTTTGCTTGCTATATCACTTGCTGTTAGCTTAGCTCCAATTGGGCAAGCAAAAGCGGATTCCACTTCAGAAGTTACACAAACTTCATCTATTACAAAACAAATTGATCCAAACCGCGCCATTGAACATGTTCGTTTCTTATCTGAAACAATTGGTCCTCGCCCCGGTGGAACAAAATCCGAAGAATGGGCTTCTCGTTACATTGGTATGCAGCTTAAATCAATGGGCTATGAAGTAGAATATCAGCCATTTCAGGTGCCCGATCAATACATTGGATTTATTGAATCGCCACTATCAACAAAACGTAATTGGCAAGCCGGTGCTGCTCCTAATGCACTAATTTCTACAGAAGCTATTACAGCTCCCCTTATCTTTGTTCAAGGTGGGACAAAATTAGAAGATATTCCAAATGAAGTAAACGGTAAAATTGTTTTATTTGAAAGAGGAACGACAGTTACAGACTATAATAAACAAGTTGAAAATGCTGTTAGCAAAGGTGCAAAAGGTGTTCTTTTATACAGTTTAATTGGCGGACGCGGAAATTATGGACAAACCTTCAATCCCCGCCTAACGAAAAAGCAATCTATCCCTGTCTTTGGTCTTGCTTATGCGCAAGGAAATGCATTTAAAGAAGAAATCGCTAAAAAAGAGACAACAATTCTTTCCCTAAAAGCAAGACATGAATCTAAATTAACATCTCTAAATGTTATTGCAAAAAAGAAACCCAAAAAGAGTACGGGTAATGAAAAAGCAGTCGTTGTAAGCTCGCACTATGATAGTGTTGTTGGAGCACCTGGCGCAAATGATAATGCTTCTGGAACTGGATTAGTATTAGAACTAGCTCGTGCTTTTCAAAATGTAGAAACTGATAAAGAAATTCGCTTTATTACCTTTGGTTCTGAAGAAACTGGATTACTTGGTTCGGATTATTACGTTAATAGTCTATCCCAAAAAGAACGTGACCGTATTTTAGGCGTCTTTAATGCTGATATGGTTGCAACAAATTATGATAAAGCAAAGAATTTATACGCTATGACACCTGATGGCTCTACAAACTTTGTAACAGATGCTGCCTTGCAAGCAGGTAAACAATTAAATAATGACCTCGTTCTTCAAGGGAAATTTGGCTCCAGTGATCACGTACCGTTTGCTGAAGCTGGTATTCCTGCTGCTCTATTTATTTGGATGGGTGTCGATAGTTGGAATCCATTAATCTATCATATTGAGAAGGTATACCATACACCTCAAGATAACGTATTAGAAAACATTTCACCTGAACGAATGAAAATGGCATTAGACGTTATCGGAACAGGAGTTTATAACTCGCTTCAAAAATCTATTACTCAAACTGAACAGAAAGCTGCTTAATCATTTAAAGACCATTGATTTTTATCAGTGGTCTTTTATTGAGAAAAAATATATATGCATAAAAGCATATTTTATCCTACTCATTATCGTATACAATATTAACTGTAACAACACCGATTACAACTAATAAGGAGGCTTTTTCTATTATGAAAAAAATGATTTTAGTAGGTGCGTTAACTTTAGCAGGAATTACCGGATCTACCGCGTTTATTCCTGAAACAAAAGTCGCTGCTGCCGCTCAAGAACAAAGCTTTACAAAATTTTATTCTTTGCAAACTGGAGGTAGTTCTGAACAAGAACCTATTTTCCTTCAAAAAGGACAAGAACTAACAATTCATCCTAACAGCAAAACTCCTAGTTACAGTGTTTATGACTCAAATCATAACCTTATTGGGCGTTATTCTGATGGTTACGGCCGAATTTTCACTGCAAAAACAGATGGAAATATGTACGTTCAATTTCATGCACCTTACGTTTACTATAGTCCTGTTAGTTTTTCTGTTACTTATACAATCCAATAAAATAGGGGGCCTTTCTCAGGGGCCCTTTATTTTGCTTCCCAATTCACTTTTACAAAACCATCTTTCACCATTAAACCACTTATATTGAATACATACTTTTCATTTGCTTTTAATGTAGCTTTAAAAGTACCTTTTTTCGATTCACAAATCTCCTTTAATTCCTTTATCCCTTCTCCTTTTCTTTCATACAAGCTAAAGCATAAGTTACCACGCTTTGCATCTGTTTCATAAGAAAATGTTACTTCTGTATCTTTTGCATACTCAAGTTCAATATCTTTCCCAGCAATATCCCATGATGAGAATTTTGCCTCGTAACTTGTCTCCCCTTTCTTCTCATTTTCTAAATATATATCACCAGCTTTCCACATATCATCTAACGTTTGAACGAAAGTAAAGCCGCTAAGTAATACAAACATCGCACTTGCAAATATAACAACTAATGTTACCTTTTGCTTTTTCATACCCTTCATCGTATATTCTCCTTCTACTTTCCGGCTACTTCTGCGTATCATATATAACAAAGCTCCAATAAAAAATGGCAATACAATCGCTATAACACTCCAACACTTACTTATTCCACGCGTTTTCGCATCTGTATACACCCATGATGCTACACATACTAAAAGTGCTATAAAAGCCAAAAACATTGTAATCCCAGCTATCTCAAATACTACAAATGGATTAGCGAACTCTATCATGTAATTTATACTCCTTCTTTAAAAATGACTGTATGACAACATATATAGGAATGTATAGGTGCATCATAATAATTATTGTTATAACGACAGATATTTTATGATCCAAATGACTAACAAACTGCTCTAGGGTGACTGTTAATACAATCATCCAAATAGCATGAATGAAAACAACCCATCTCTTTTCTAATTTTCGAGCATTTCGCACGCTCTGTTTCGTATCGTTTATTAGCTCTTCGTTAGGAACCATCTCTCCCGCTAAGCTACTTTTTATCTTCTGATCAAACTTATCTTCCGTCATAAACGAACCCCTCCAAATGTTCTCGCATTTGCTTCTTCGCATAATTAAGGCGGTATTTCACTGTACCAATCGGTATATTTAATATTTCACTCATTTCTTTATAAGAGTATTGTTCATAATAGTAGAGTACGAGCACAGTTTTATACTTTTCATTCAATAACTGTATAACTTCCCGTATCATTTCCGCTTCCACTTTTCGAATAAATTCTTCTGATATATTTACTTCATCTGCGAAATCTATTTCTCCACCATCTTCTTTATGAAACAAATCCAATATTCGATCTTTCCACCTTTTTTTCTTACGATAAAAATCATAAAACGTACGAACACAAATTGTAGTAATCCATTTTTTATAATTATCCACATAGGAAAGTTGGTGCCTTGATGAAAAAACCTTTATCCACGTCTCTTGAAAAATATCTTCCGCATCTTCTTTCGTTTTCGCTAACTTATAGCATAAGGAATATATTTGCTGCTTATATATATCAATTAATTCTTCTACCTTTTCTTCCATCATAAGCCTCCTGTCATTTATATAAGACGACGCAAATTATCCTTTTGTTTGATAAAATTTTATTTTTTTATTATCTCCATACAAAAAGGCAATCACAACATCATGTGATTGCCTTTTATTTAAAAACGAAAGTCCGCTTCCGCTTTTCTTCATTACATTTTTTCTGGTGCAGATACTCCTACGATTGCTAATGCATTTTGAAGTGTAGTGCGTACTGCTTTCATTAACTCGTAACGAGCTTTACTTAATTCTAAGTTATCTTGGTTTAATACTTTTTCTGCATTGTAGAAGCTGTGTAATGCTGCTGCTAATTCAAATGCATAGCTTGTAATGCGGTGTGGCAGACGTTTTTGTGCTGCATCCGCAACTACAGCTGGGAATTCACCAAGCTTTTTCAGTAATTCTACTTCTTTCTCAGAAGTAACAAGTTTGTAATTCACGTCTCCATCTGCAGCTAATCCTAACTCTTCACCTTGACGAAGGATACTGCATACACGAGCATGAGCATATTGTGCATAGTATACTGGGTTTTCATTAGATTTTGATACAGCTAAGTCCATATCGAAGTCTAAATGAGAATCACCGCTACGCATCGCGAAGAAGTATCGCATTGCGTCCACGCCTACTTCTTCCATAAGCTCACGAAGTGTAACTGCTTTACCTGTACGTTTACTCATTTTCATTTTTTCACCATTTTGGTACAGTTGTACCATTTGGATGATTTCTACTTCAAGTGTTTCTTTATCGTAACCTAGCGCTTGAATAGCAGCTTTCATACGAGGAATGTAACCGTGGTGGTCAGCACCCCAAATGTTGATTAGCTTATCGAAACCACGCTCTAATTTATCGCGATGGTAAGCAATATCTGGCGTTAAGTATGTGTAAGAACCGTCATTTTTAATTAATACACGGTTTTTGTCGTCACCGTAAGTCATTGAACGGAACCAAGTTGCTCCGCCTTCTTCAAAGATTTCGTCACGCTCTTTTAATACAGCAAGTGCAGCATCGATTTTTCCGTTTTTGTATAATGATGTTTCTGAGAACCATACATCAAATTTAACACGGAAGCTCTCTAAGTCTTTTTGAAGTTTTGCTAACTCATATTTCAAACCGTATGAACGATAGAATTCATAGCTTTCTTCAGCATCAGCTTTTGCGTAACGATCGCCAAACTCTTCAGCTAAACGTTTACCGATTCCAATGATATCCGCACCATGGTAACCGTCTTCTGGCATTTCTTTATCTAAACCTAAAGCTTGCATGTAACGAGCTTCAACAGAAAGAGCTAAGTTATGAATTTGGTTACCAGCATCATTAATATAGTACTCACGAGATACATCGTATCCTGCTTTTGCTAATACGTTACATAAAGTATCACCCACTGCCGCACCACGTGCATGTCCTAAATGAAGGTCACCTGTTGGATTCGCAGATACGAACTCAACTTGTACTTTTTCACCTTTACCAGTATTCGTTTCACCGTAAGCTTCACCGGCGTTTACGATTGTTGGAATTAAATCTGTTAAGTAGCTATTATCCATATAGAAGTTAATAAAACCAGGACCAGCGATTTCGATTTTTTCAATAGAAGCTTTTGCTTTATCGAAGTTTGCAACTAGTTCTTCTGCAATCATACGAGGTGCTTTTTTCGCAACGCGTGCAAGTTGCATTGCCATGTTTGTAGAGAAATCACCATTTGTTTTATCTTTTGGAGATTCTAATACAACGTTTGGAATCTGTTCTTCTGTCGCTAATTCTGCCTTTAATACAGCGGCTTGAATTTCTTCTTTAATCAATCCTTTTACCTGTTCTAAGGAATTCATTATTTTGCCTCCTTCAAATTAATTGTAATCGTATATCTGCCAGCTTCTTGTTCACTTAGAAGCAATGCGTACGTTAAGAAGAGTTGTCCTTTTTTCTTTTCATCCGACCATTTAAAAAGAACGTTATCAGTCTTTGTTTGCAATGCAAACGTACCAAGTTCACTCGTATACGTACCAGTTGTCCATTCACCTTTCACATGCGTTTGACGCATAGAAACAGCACCTGAACGCATAATGAGAACTTGTTCATCTTGAATTTTAATAATTGTCTTCACTTCGCCTTGTTCGTTCGGCTCCTGGAATGTTACATATGTACCTTGACCTTTTACATAGTATTGACCATTTGCTTCAAAAGCAACGGTTTCCTTCCTCGCCCCTTCACGGATTTCTGTTACGAAATAAACGTGTACCGGCAAGCCTGCAAGTTGTTTCTCCACGTCTTGCACACCTTTCAAATGTTATAGATATTAAATACTACTTATAATAAATCACTTTTCCTATCATATCAAAAAAAGACTCTGTCTGTCTGCTGAAAAATCAGGAAAACTCCATTTCAAAAAATAATTCCCTTCTACTTTATTTCATATGATAAAATATTTTTTAAATCTAAATATTCTTTTAATTACAGAGGTGAATTCAGTGATACCAACAAAGCTAAAAAAGGGTGATGAAATACGAGTGATTTCACCATCTTGTAGTTTAAGTATTGTTTCAAATGAAAATAGAAAACTTGCTATAAAAAGATTAACTGACATGGGCTTTCAAGTGACATTCTCAAAATATGCTGATGAGATAGATCGATTTGCTTCCTCTTCTATTTCTTCCCGCATTCAAGACCTCCATGAAGCATTTGGAGACCCTAATGTAAAAGCTATTTTGACGACACTTGGCGGATACAACTCAAATAGTTTATTGAAACATCTCGATTATGATTTAATTCGTGAAAACCCGAAATTTTTCTGTGGTTATTCTGATATTACTGCCTTAAATAATGCAATTTACGCAAAAACAGGTCTTGTTACATATTCGGGTCCACACTTCTCTTCATTTGGAATGGAAAAAGGACTCCATTACACGGCTGATTATTTTTTACAATGCTTAACCATTAATGAGCCTATTGAAATCATTCCGGCTGAAACGTGGAGCGATGATTCTTGGTATATGGATCAGGAAAATCGAGAATTTATTAAAAATGAAGGGTATGTTTCGATTCAAGAGGGGGAAGCAACAGGAGATATTATCGGTGGTAATATGAGCACACTTAATTTACTACAAGGCACACCATATATGCCAAACTTAAAGGGCAAAGTTTTATTCCTTGAAGAAGACAGCTTAACAGGAAAATCGACACTTAAAACTTTTGATCGCTATCTGCATTCCCTTATGCAGCAACCTAATTTTGAACATATAAAAGGTATTGTAATAGGAAGAATGCAAAAAGAAGCAGAATGTACGATAGCGGACATTCAAGAAATGATTTCTTCAAAACCTGAACTTGCAAATATTCCTATCATTGCAAACGCAAGTTTCGGGCATACAACCCCGATTTTCACTTTCCCAATTGGTGGACGTGCAAAAATTATTTCTAACAAAGAAAAGACATCTATCACTATTTTAACGTACTAAAAAAGGAGCGAATGAGTCGCTCCTTTTATGGTTTTTCTATTTTTTGCAACGCTTTTTGCGGGATTGACTCTTTCGTTATTTCAGCCCATCCTTTTCCTTGCATACCTTTTGCATAAATTTTTATAAAAGCACCTGCATGCAATTCACGATTTACCATTCTTTTAATAATTTGTTGATTTCCGTCCTCTGTATACCCTTTAAATGTATACAAATACTCACCGTCTTTTTTCTCACCTTTATCTACAACCGCATAATAATCTTGTATTTCTTTATTTGAAAAGAAGTTGTCTACAAAAGCATGTACACCTTCTGTTTTTGTATTCAAATAATACGCTGTTCCCCCTAAAATAATGGCGAATACAGCTAAAACTTTAATGACCAATTTCATACATGCGCCTCCTGTTTTACACTTCTTTCTCACTAATGTTATGTCTATACCTGTATTATACGGAAAAGGGTATACTATACTCTATCGAAAAGTCTTACATATTCCTTACATTATTGTAAGGGATTTTTTCTTACAGCAAGTTCCCAAGAAAAATTTTTTCCGTTTCATACACTTTTATATTATTATTGAATGATACGAATTTTTATCCCGCATTAACGGGCAGTAAGACTCCCACCCCCAAATGCGGTGAATACGGGAAAGGTCGGTGGGAAACAACTGCCCGTAAATGCCCGATTGGTTCAACTAATAATCAGTGGGAAGGGACAAAACACCCACTGATTAAAGTTTCACTTTATTACAAAAATCAAAGGAGACAGTTTTCAAATGGCTATCTTGCAAGGTTTAGCACTATTACTTGTTGTACTTTGTCTATTTACACTTTTCAGTTACCGTGCACCTTACGGAATGAAGGCGATGGGTGCTTTAGCTAATGCAGCAATCGCAAGTTTTCTTATTGAAGCATTTCACCGTTATATAGGTGGAGAAATGTTTCATAATGACTTTTTACAATCAGTAGGAGAAGCTTCTGGTAGTATGAGCGGTGTCGCAGCAGCGATTTTAGTCGCATTAGCAATCGGTGTTTCCCCCGTATACGCTGTTTTAATTGGTATCGCTACTAGTGGATTCGGTATTTTACCAGGATTTTTCGCTGGATACGTTTGTGCCTTCGTCGTGAAATTTCTCGAAAAGAAATTACCAGCTGGTGTGGAATTTTTAGCAATCCTATTCATCGCTGCACCAATCTCACGTGGAATGGCAATGCTTATGGATCCGCTCGTTAACGCAACACTTGGTAAAATCGGTTCTATGATTTCAGTTGCAACTACAGAGAGTCCTATCATTATGGGTATTATGCTTGGTGGATTAATAACAGTTATTTCTACCTCTCCACTGAGTTCTATGGCACTAACTGCAATGCTTGGATTAACAGGTTTACCAATGGCAATTGGTAGTCTTGCCGTAGCAGCTTCAGCCCCGATGAACTTTATTTTCTTTAAACGATTAAAAATTTGTTCAAAGAAAGATACAATTGCTGTAGCAATCGAGCCTTTAACACAAGCCGATGTTGTCTCAGCAAATCCAATTCCAATTTATATGACAAATTTCGTTGGCGGTGCACTTGCCGGTATTATTACATCGCTATTCCAGCTTGTTAATAATGCACCAGGAACAGCATCACCAATTCCAGGTCTTCTCGTCCTATTCGGATTTAATGACGTTATAAAAGTAACAATTGCTGCTGTACTATGTGGAATCGTTACCACTATTGTCGGATACATCGGATCTATTGTGTTCCGCAAATATCCGATCCGCTCTGCTGATGAAATTCGCGGCGTTAATTCGGAAGAGAAAGTTGCATAAGAAAAAGAGTTATTCTCACCTTTTGAGAATAACTCTTTTTTTCATGTCTTGCCATGGTAAATAAGATTATATTGACGATTTTTTTAATATATCGACTTACCGACACATAATGGCAAAAATAAGAGCCCCCTATTTATATAGAGGCCTCTATTTTATCCAGCTACAGCAGCTAGAATAATCGGTGGCTCCGCTTCTTCCTTCGAGGCAAAAAGCACCTTTTGCAGGAAAGAACCTTAGTCAACGGGTCTAAACAGTCGGCTTCACTTTTACTTCACCCAACCGAGCAGCATTTCCCGCACGAATTTGCTTGCTGCGACTGGTGTTTGATCACTATGGTCGTAGACCGGAGCTACTTCTACTAAGTCTGCTCCAACTACATTTATATTTGAATTTGCAATTGCTACGATGGAATCTAATAATTCTTTAGATGTGATACCGCCAGCTTCTAACGTTCCTGTTCCTGGAGCGTGAGCTGGGTCTAATACATCAATGTCGATTGTGACATAGACTGGGCGTCCAGCGAGTTTCGGTAATACTTCTTTTAACGGTTCTAATACGTCAAATTTATATAAGTTCATACCTACTTCTTTGGCCCATTCAAATTCTTCCTTCATTCCAGAACGAATCCCAAAAGAATATACGTTTTCCGGACCAATTAAATCACACACTTTACGAATTGGTGTAGAGTGGGATAAAGGCTCCCCTTCATACGATTCACGTAAATCAGTATGAGCATCCATGTGGATGATTGCTAAATCCGGATATTTTTTTGCCATTGCCTTAAAAATTGGCCAAGACACTAGGTGCTCACCGCCGAGACCTAGTGGAAACTTATCGGCATCTAAAAGTTTTGATACATACTCTTCAATCATGTCTAAACTGCGTTGTGCGTTTCCGAATGGTAATGGGATATCACCCGCATCAAAATATTTTACCTCTTCTAATTCACGATCTAAATATGGGCTATATTCTTCAAGACCGATTGATACTTCACGAATACGTGCAGGACCAAAGCGAGAACCTGGACGGTAACTTACTGTCCAATCCATAGGCATCCCGTAAATAACTACCTTTGACTCTTCAAAACTTGGATGACTTTTAATAAATACTTTACCTGAATAAGCTTCATCAAAACGCATATTCTTTTCCTCCTTATGTGGAACTTAAGGTATCCCAACCTTTCATTATTTCTCAAATTTGGGGCGAACTGCTCCTCTTTCTCGATTTACCGGTGTCTTCTTTTTTAACAATAAGAAGACGATTTTCTTTACAGGAGTGTAAGTAGCTAGCATGTTCAAGTCTTCTGGACAAACACCTTAAATGAGCTACCTACACTTTATTTGTTCAAACTCGATTTCTTACTTAATTAAATCGCCAACAAATTTCGGTAATGCGAATGCTGCATTGTGTAATTCTTTTGTGTAGTATTTCGTTTCGATTTCGTGGAAACGCTCTTCACTTACTTCTAATGGATCATGTTTTTTAGATCCAATTGTGAACGTCCAAAGACCACTTGGGTAAGTTGGGATGTTCGCTGTGTATAAACGAGTAATTGGGAAAATCTCTTTTACGTCTTTAAACACAGTTGTAATTAGTTCTGGTGTGAACCAAGGGTTGTCCGTTTGTGCAACGAAAATACCATCTTCTTTTAACGCTTTAGAGATTCCAGCGTAGAAACCTTTCGTAAATAAGTTTACTGCTGGGCCTACTGGCTCGGTAGAATCTACCATAATTACGTCGTATTCATTTTCGCTTTCTGCGATGTGTAGGAAACCGTCTCCTACTTTTACTTCTACACGCTCATTATCTAATGCGCCTGCAATTGATGGTAAGTATTGTTTAGAGTACTCAATTACTTTTCCATCGATTTCAACAAGAGTTGCTTTCTTTACACTTGGGTGTTTTAACACTTCGCGAATAACACCACCATCGCCGCCGCCAACAACTAATACGTTCTCAGGGTTTGGATGTGTAAATAAAGGTACGTGCGCTACCATTTCGTGATAAACGAACTCGTCCTTTTCTGTTGTCATAACCATGCCGTCTAAAATAAGCATGTTTCCGAACTCTTCCGTTTCAACCATATCAAGTTTCTGGAATTCTGTTTGCTCCGTATGTAATGTGCGGTTAATACGCGCCGTAATCCCAAAATGTTTTGTTTGTTTTTCAGTGAACCATAGTTCCATCGTACAATCACGCCTTTCAATGCAAATTTATAATAGGGACATCATTAATGTCCCCTAACAAAAATAAAACAAAACATCCAAAATGTATAGTTAAAAGTACAAAAATACCGAAAATATATTTTAGTCAGAGGGTTCTAACATATGTGTATAAAGAAAACCCTTTCTTAAGAAAGGGTTTTCGTCTCTAGTTCTACTGGTTTACGAATTGGAATTAGGATCATAATACAACCAACTAACACAACAATTCCCCCAACTAAAAATGGGCTTTGTGGTGAAACTGTGTGCCCGATAACTCCTGATAAAATTGGAGCAATCGCACCACCTAACCAACGAACAAAGTTATAAACACCTGACGTAACAGATCTTTCATAAGGTGAAATATCCATTACATAACTTGTATATAATGCATTGTTTAAGCCAGATGCCAATCCTGATAAAACGATAAGAGTAATTTGTAACCACATAATTTTCACAAAGAATAGTGCAATTAAGAAAATCGCAAATACGAGTAAACTCCCCTTCAATAATGTTTTTGGTTCATATTTCCCTTCTAGCTTATGTGCTAAAATTGCAGAACCGTAAGCTAACGCGAGTCCCCATCCGCAAAATACAAAGCCTAATTGAATAGCTGATAAATGCATAATAAGTGGTGAATATGCTAACACGACAAAAAATCCGTAGTAGTATAGCATCCCTGAAATGGCACCTTGCATAAATGGTTTATACTTCACCAGGTTAAATAATTCCCCTACGCCAGCAGCCTTACGCTTCACTTTTCGCTCTGGTTCTTTTACAAAAAAGAATACTAAAATAAATGCTAAGAAAATTAAAATACTCGTCGCGAAAAACGGATAACGCCAAGAATGTCCACCTAGTATTCCACCCAATAACGGCCCCCCAGCCATACCTAAGCCGATAGCTGCTTCGTATAATCCTACCGCTTCATGAACTTCTTTACTTAATGCTATTAACAGTGTCATTGCTGTCGCAAAAAACATCGCATTTCCTAATCCCCATCCAGCACGGAAAAGAGATAATTGAGCAATCGTTTGCGATATACCGCATATAAACGCAAATACAGTCACAATCGCAAGGCCTATTGTCATCATTCGTTTATCACCAAATCTCGATGCAAATATACCAGCTGGTAACATCATGATTGCCATCGTTAAAATATAAGCGGTAAATAACATTTCAACTTGCCAATGCGTTGCACCAATTTTCTCAGCAATAATCGGCAAGATTGGGTCAACTACCCCTATACCCGAAAAGGCAAGAAAGGTAGCTACCACTGTAATCAATCTCCCTAGTTTTTGTTTGCTCTCCATTTTGATTACTCTCCTTTTGTGCTCTCTAAAAATGTTACTGCACGATGTAAACTATCTTCAAGTTCTGCCTTTACACGTTGCATTTGCTCCATTTTTTCGTCTAACGTTTGCACTTGTTTTTCAAGCATATCTTTAATCTCTTGAATCACTTCACGATCACGAGGGTTCTCGCTATTTCTTCTTTGCTCCATTCTTTCTTTTAGTGATAAGAAATGTTGCATTTCTTGAAGTGTGATTCCTAGCACTTCTTTCGCTTCTACAATTCTTTTAATTCTGGCAATATCCTCATCCGTATACAGACGAATATTCCCCTCACTACGTTCTGGGGGATGAATTAAACCAATTTCCTCATAATAACGAAGTGTACGTTTTGTTAAACCGACTTGCTTTGTTACTTCATCAATTTTATACATGTTTATTCCTCCCTTCACTCAATTATTACATTTTACGTTAACGTTAACTTTTATGCAACTGTTAGACTTTTGTAAATGTTTGTCATATTCAATTGTATTTTCCCTAAAGCAGTTTCATAATGAAAGAAAAGAGATAATAAGGAGATTTTCACATGAGTAAACCACTTATTTTTGCTCACCGCGGAGTAAAAGGAACACATCCCGAAAATACGATGATTGCCTTCCAAGAAGCTGAACGCATCGGCGCTCACGGAATTGAACTCGATGTCCACCTATCAAAAGATGGTGAACTTGTCGTAATTCACGATGAAACCGTCGATCGTACAACAAATGGCGTTGGACTTGTTGCTGAAAAAACGGTAGAGGAATTACAATCATTGGACGCTGGTAGCCATAAAGCCCCTTCTTTCCAAGAAGCAAAAATTCCAACGTTGCGCGAGGTTTTCATTTGGCTTTCCACAACGAACTTACAACTAAATATCGAATTAAAAACAGATGTTATTCATTACTCAAATATTGAGGAAAAAGTCGTTGCACTTGTGCGTGAATATCATCTTTCAAATCAAATTGTATTTTCATCATTTAACCATGACTCTGTTTCATTATTAGCAGAAATTGCTCCTGAAATTCCAAGAGCAATTTTATATGATACACCGATTGCTGATCCAATTGCCGAAGCAAAACGTCGAGAAGCAAGTGGGTTACATCCAAACTTCCAGCTATTAACGAAAGAATTTGTACAGTTAGCACAAGAGCAAGGATATGTTTTCCGTCCGTATACAATTAACGAATACAAAGATTTACAAACTATGATTGATTATGGTGTAGATGTCATCATTACCGATTGGCCAGCACGTGCCTTTGAGCTCCTTTCTTAATGGAAGGGGCTTTTTTATTTTCGAAATTTCATTGTTTAAAATAAACGAAAACCCTCAATACTAATACAATAACGCTTGTATTAATGAGGGGCTGAAAAAAGATGGATCAAACTATGAATCCAAAACTTAAAAAATATAAACGTCTTTTCTTCACCGCAATGTTTTCTTGCGTCCTTTTCTTCGTTTTTTCTTTTTTTGTTATTATTATAGTTGCAAAAATTATGGGACCTCCTCCTGTTGCGGTCCCGCAAACAAGCGTCTTTTACGCAAACGATGATACTGTTATTGGACAAAGTAACGAAATTCAAAAACGTTACAATGTCTCTCTTAATGAAATTTCACCTTATGTAAAAGAAGCGACCCTTTCTATTGAAGATCAAAGATTTTATAAACATCACGGCTTCGATGTAAAACGGATTGCAGGTGCAATTGTTGCTGATTTAAAAGCGATGGCAAAGGTACAAGGAGCTAGTACAATTACACAACAATACGCGCGTAATCTGTATTTAGATCATGATAAAACGTGGAAACGGAAATTATTAGAGGCAATGTACACTGTCCGCCTTGAAGTAAACTATAATAAAAATCATATTTTAGAAGGATATTTAAATACAATTTATTACGGACATGGCGCTTATGGCATCGAAGCTGCGTCCCGTCTATATTTCGATAAAACAGCAAAAGAGTTAACATTAGCAGAAGCTAGTATGCTCGCAGGTATCCCAAAAGGGCCAAGTGTCTATTCTCCCTTTTTGAAAGAGGATCGTGCTAAAGGGCGACAAGCTCTCATATTAGATGAAATGGTAGAACAAGGATATATTACGAAGCAACAAGCAGCCTTAGCGAAGAAAGAGCCACTAACTTTTGCCTCATTAGATACGAAAAAAGTAGCAGAGGTCGCACCATATTTCCAAGATGCTGTACAAGCTTCGCTTCTTCGTGATGTTGGATTAGACGAACAAGCTTTACAACGAGGTGGCTTGCGAATTTATACAACGCTAGACCCTAAACTACAAGCTGTAGCAGAACAAGCTGTAAAAGATCATATACCTGACACAACAAACATACAAACTGCTCTCGTCTCTATGAATCCAACGACAGGTGAAGTGGCTGCTCTTGTTGGCGGAACTGATTATACTACGAGTCAATTTAACAGGGCTACACAAGCCATCCGTCAGCCTGGTTCTACATTCAAGCCATTTCTATATTATGCGGCATTAGAACGAGGATTCACGCCTGCTACGCGCTTAAAAAGCGAATATACTGTATTTACCTTAGGTGACGGTGTTTCAAAGTATAAACCGAAGAACTATAAAGATTATTATGCCGATGATTTCGTAACGATGGCACAAGCTCTCGCAGTCTCTGATAACATATATGCTGTGAAAACGAATTTGTTTTTAGGAGATGACGCGCTTGCAAAAACAGCGAAACAATTTGGAATTAAAAGTGCATTAAAAGATGTGCCTTCTCTAGCTCTCGGTACATCACCAGTAAAACCAATTGAAATGGTCAACGCTTATAGCATGTTCGCAAACGGTGGAAAAGAAGTAAAACCTACTTTCATTCGCCGCATTATGGATCATGAAGGAAATATATTATACGATGCTCATTTAGAGAGTAAACAAGTTCTCGACAAGAGCAAAGCGTTTGTAATGGAAGAAATGATGACTGGTATGTTTAATAAGAAACTAAGCAGTTATGCTGCTGTAACTGGTCAATCGATGTTATCCAAACTATCAAGAACATATGCCGGCAAATCTGGTTCTACTGAAACAGATAGTTGGATGATCGGATTTACTCCGCAAATCGTAACTGGTGTATGGGTCGGATACGATCAACCTAAATCTATTTCAAACTTAGCAGAACAAGGATATGCGAAGAAAATATGGACTGATACGATGGAGAAAGGCTTAGATGGACAGCCTAAAAAAGAATTTAAACAACCAAGTGACGTCGTAGCGGTTAATATCAATCCAGAGAACGGTAAAATTGCTACAAAAAATTGCCCTATTTCTGTGAAAATGTATTTCGCTAAAGGTACCGAACCGACTGAATATTGTATGGATCACGTCGATGATAAAGAAGAATTTGAAAAAACGACTGAAGAAAAGAAAAAAACAAGTTGGTGGAAAAAATATCTTCCTTGGTAAAAAAAATAGCTGACGGGCATCCGTCAGCTATTTTTATTCACTTAATAATGCACGGCGCAATTCTTCACTAGATTCGTTCCAAATCGCTTCATTATGTTCTTTTAAGAACGTACCAAGTACTTTTTTAGATGATTCATCCATATGGTCAACCATAATGTGACGCTTCATTGATTTATCCATTTTGTTTACGTGTTCTGGAAGCGATTTATATCCGCGGCGAATCTCACGGTCAACTGTCATTTCACAAGCTGTTACACCTGCATAATACGCACCTGTCGCAGTTCTTTCAATTGTTACCCAAACAAGCCAAAATGGTTTTCCGTTTGGAACTTCATCTTTATTTGTTAAAAACTTAATACCTTTTTCTACTGTACTACGCGCATGCATCGCACCGATATCAACGAATGCAGTCTTCTCTAGTACATCAACAAATACAGGTGAAATGTTTTCTAAGCTTAATGCCCCAACACCAAATCCACCATGTCCATCTGTTGAATCATTTTTCACGATATTAAAACCGATTTTTTTCTTTTTCTCTGTCATATGTAAAATCCTCCTCACTTAAAAATTATAAAAGGCCAAAAATAGGCGCAATGATGCTATCTAAAAATACAAATACATGCGGAATAACTACCTGAAAAATAGGTTGAATTGTGTAATTACTAAGCGGTGTAATAACGAGAATTAATAACGCAATTGCCCCGTATTTTTCATACTGTGTCATTTTCGCGCGAATATTTGCTGGTGCTAAATCTTCCACTACGCGATACCCATCAAGTGGTGGGATCGGTAATAAGTTAAATACAAGTAAAACGATATTCAGCATAATAAAAATCTGGAAAAATTGTGCTAACGTATCTGCTACTGCAGATGGAATTGAGTATAATACACCAAATTTTAATAAGCTATACCAAATAATTAAACCAATTGCACTTAAAATTAAGTTACTAATCGGCCCTGCAATTGAAACTAATATGCCTGCAAGACGCGGTCTTTTAAAGTTATATGGGTTAACAGGAACTGGTCTTGCCCAACCAAAACCAAGAATTAATACTGCAATCAAACCGATAGGATCTAAATGGGCCATCGGTGATAACGTTAAACGCCCTTGTCTCTTTGCTGTATCGTCCCCAAATTTATATGCAACATATGCATGTGCAAATTCATGAACGGATAGTGCAATAATAATCGCCATTGCTACTAACGGAATTTCGTGCAATGGATATCTAAATAACTGATCCATACTCCAACTCCTCTTCAATATGTCCAAAAAAGAAATTATTTGTTTTTTCGATTGTTCTTCCCCATAATCCGCTATAATAAGAGTGTAACTTACATAAAAGGAGCGATTGTACATGCCATACGTAACAGTGAAAATGCTAGAAGGACGCACAGAAGAACAAAAGAAAGCTCTTGCTGAGAAAGTAACAACAGCAGTAAGCGAAACAACTGGTGCTCCTGAAGAAAACATCGTTGTTTTCATCGAAGAAATGTCTAAAAACCATTATGCAGTTGGCGGAAAACGCTTAAGCGACAAATAATCTCAAGTTTTTTCATAAGAAGCAGCCATTAGCTGCTTCTTATTTCTTTCCTTCTAACAACTCAATAATTCTCTCTTTATATTTTCCTTTTCTTCCATCTTCATAGATTAAATCATGTGGATAGAATAGCTTTTGATCCGTTCTTTTCTTACCTGTAATCGCCTCAACAATATCCGATTCACGTGAAAGCTCTCTAAGCTCTCCGTTTGGCATAAGAAGTAGGATCGGCAGACGCTCTTCTTCTTCTCCTGCACGATAAAAGTCATACGGTAAGTCTGATGTTGAATCCACTACTAAATAATACTCCGGATCAAGTCCAATCTTTTTAAATAAACTACTTAATTCCATCCAATTATCTAAACCGTGTTTATCTGTAAACTCTACATATTTAAATAGATTTCGATTCATAAAACGGCGACATAAATCGCTTAAAATTGAATCTTCTTCTTCCTGCCATACTTGGAAGTAGTAATACATAACGTTCTCGTCTAACTTTAAATAATCCTCTACTGTTACTTCTTCTTCAAATAAAGAATAGAAATGAACAGGATGATTTTTAAATGTGTAATACTTCTCGTGCAGTGATTTCGCACGGTGTAAAATCTTCGTTAAAATAACTTCTGCACTTCGCGTTACCGGGTGGAAATATACTTGCCAATACATTTGATAACGACTCATAATGTAATGCTCAACAGCATGCATACCACTATTTTTAATGACTACTTGATTCCCATACGGACGCATTACACGCAGTATACGTTCCATATCGAAGTTTCCGTACTTTACACCTGTAAAATAAGCATCTCTTAATAAATAATCCATACGATCCGCATCAATTTGACTCGAAATCATACTAATCGCTAATTTATTAGTAGACGTTTTTGCAATTACATCTGCTACCTTTTGTGGAAACTCCTTATCAACACGACTTAATACATCATTAATCTCCGTATTGCCCACAATAATCTTTTGCGTAAATTTCTCATGATCTAATGAAAATACTTTTTCAAACGAGTGAGAAAATGGGCCGTGGCCGACATCATGAAGTAATGCCGCACATAAACATAACAATCTATCTTCAGCATTCCAATTTGGTCTGCCATCAAACACATCATCAATCATACGACGAATAATTTCGTATACACCTAACGAATGAGTAAAGCGACTATGCTCTGCACCGTGAAATGTAAAAAATGTCGTTCCAAGCTGCTTAATACGGCGCAAGCGTTGAAATTCTTTCGTTCCGATTAAATCCCAAATAACACGATCACGCACGTGCACATATTTATGTACTGGGTCTTTAAACACTTTTGTTTCGCTGAGTTTGTCGTTTAAATATACCACTTTCCGACATCCCCCTTTCTTTACTACATTCTTACTTTATATTATAAACGAAATGAGAAACAGAAAGAAATGAAAGACTGTATTAATTCCCTTTATAAAAAGAAAAAATCACCTTTACCGAAGTAAAAGTGATTTCCTTTATACATTATTTACCTAAAACGAATTCAGCAACTTCGTCTAAGATCATATCTTTACCTAGTGGGAAGTAACCTTTGTTTAAGTCCTCATTTTTAATTGTAAATACGTGGTTGTTTTTAACAGCGTTCATGTTTTTCCAAATTGATTCTTCTTGGAATTCTTTTAAGCGCTGAGAACCGTCACCAGTTGTAAATACGAATAAGTAATCTGGGTTGTAATCGATTAAAGCTTCTTTTTGTACTTGTACTAACGGTTTATCAGTTGGTGTACCTTTAACTGCTGGTAGTTTTAAATCATTAAAGATTACACTACCGTAACCATAGTCACCGTATACGCGGAAAGCATTTGGATATGCAGCCATTTTCATGAATGTTGCTTCACCAGTTTTAGCGACAATTTTGTCATGCAATTTGCTTGCTTTTTCATCATACTTTTTAAACCATTCTTTTGTTTCTTTTTCTTTACCGAAGATTTGGCCTACTTCTTCGAATTTTGGACGCCATTGATCTAATGGAGTATTTAACATAACTGTTGGTGCAATTTTAGATAATTGATCATAAATCTTTTCTTGACGATTATTTACAAGAATTAAATCTGGTTTTGCAGCAGCTACTGCTTCGATGTTAATTTTATCTCCCCAAGCAGAACCAACTGGTTTAACGTCTTTTAGTTTCTTTTCAATATGTGCATCAATTTTTTCTTGAGATGTATTAGCAGTAATAACCGGTTTCATACCGAAAATTAATAATTCTTCTGTTGAACCACTAAGGTCAGCAATTTTCTTTGGGTTTGCAGGAATTTTAATTTCCCCTTTTGCATGTTTTACAGTGCGCTCTTCAGTCTTTGCATCTGCTTTCTTTTCTTCTTCTTTGTTAGAACAAGCTGCAAATAGTACAGAAGTCACAACTAGTACCATTGCTAATAGTGCCATTTTAAAATTCTTCATGTTCCCACTCCTTCTAGCTGTATTTATCTTATAAGTTACAATGAACTATAAGAAACAAAGATAACAATTAATTAATATATATATATTAACTGTTGTTAATAACCCATTCTAACGGGCATTCAACTTCCCATTCTTATATAAGAAGCTCAACGTCCATTAGAAGTCCCCCTCTTCACGAGGGGGTCCTACTTATGCTTTTTTACGCAATTGATTACTAATCATCGCTAAATCATATGTTAAACAAATTGGCTTACAGTTTACTGGACAAGGAACGATTTGAGCTTCAATCTCAAATACGTTACGAAGTGTTTCACTTGTCATAACTTCATCTGGCGTTCCTTGTTTCATTAACTTACCTGCTTTTAATGCAATCATATGATCTGAGAAACGAGAAGCGTGGTTTAAGTCATGGATAACCATAACGATCGTTCTACCTTCTTCTTCATTTAATTTTTTCAATAAGTTTAATACTTCTAATTGATGAGCCATATCTAAGTACGTTGTTGGTTCATCCAATACAAGTAATTCTGTTCCTTGTGCAAGGGCCATTGCGATCCACACACGTTGACGTTGACCACCTGATAGCGCTTCTGCTGGACGATTCGCAAATTCTTTCATTCCTGTCACTTCAAGTGCCCAGTTAATGTAGCGATAATCCTCTTCTTTCAACGTGCCAAACCCTTTTTGATGAGGGAATCTTCCATATGACACAAGCTCAAATACAGTAAGACCCGTTGGCACTTCTGCAGTTTGTGGTAAAATCGCCATTTTCTTTGCAATTTCTTTCGTTGGCTGTTTCTCAATTGCTTTTCCGTCAAGATAAACAGTACCTTGCTTTGCCTTCAAAATACGAGACGCCGTTTTTAATAATGTGGACTTCCCACAACCATTTGGTCCAATAATTGTTGTAATTTTCCCTTCCGGAATTTCAACTGTTAATCCATCAATAATTAAACCTTCATTATAGCCAACAGATACCGCATCCACCGCTAAAGTTGCCATACGAAAAGCCTCCCTTTATTTTGTCCTCATAAGTAAATAAATGAAATACGGTGCACCAATTACAGAAATAACAAGACCGACTGGTATTTCTGAAGTTGTTAGTACACTTCTTGAAATTACGTCTGCGAATAAAAGTAAAAACGTCCCTATTAGTGCAGCAGTAGGCAGCATAATTTGATGTTTACCACCAACAAGGCGCCTCGCTAAATGCGGAGCCATTAAACCGATAAAACCAATTCCTCCGGCAACAGCGACAGATGCACCAGCTAAGCAAACTGCAATAAATAATAATTTACGTCTTTCCTTTTCTACATTTAAACCAAGACCAACAGCTGTAGAGTCGCCTAAATTCATTACATTTAATATGTGTGCTTTACTTATAGCAAGCGGTAAGAAGATAACCATCCATGGAAGTACACTTAATACGAATTTCCAATCTGTACCCCACAGACTTCCCGCCAGCCAAATCGTAGCAAAACGAAAATCGTTAGATGTCATTTTCATAGAGAAAATTAAACTAACAGCTCCAAATCCAGCTGCAACGGCAATACCGACAAGTATTAATCGAGTCGATGAAACGCCGTCTTTCCATGCTAGTAAATAAATAATTACCGCTGCTAATATCGCTCCAACTAGTGCGAAGAATGGAAGAATGAATACAGATAAAAATGTACCAGTCCCTACTTTCCCGAAGAAGAAGTAGACGAATATAACAACTGTTAATCCCGCTCCAGCATTAATACCTATAATACCTGGATCAGCAAGCGGATTTCGTGATAAACCTTGCAAAATCGCTCCTGACATAGCTAAAGCAGATCCGACTAGTATAGCAATCACCATACGCGGCATACGGAATTCAAATAAAATAACAGACTGATCTTCAGCCCCTATTCCAACCAATGACTTTAATACGTCCATTGGCGGTATTTTAAAAGTTCCTGTATTTAAACTAATAAGAAATATAGAAACGATTAGTCCTACTAAAATCGTTAATATAGAAATGTTCTTCTTTGTTAAGACACTCGTCCTCACATCTTTCCTCTCCCTTCATTACGTGCTAAGTAGAGGAAGAATGGAACCCCAATTAGCGCTGTAATTGCTCCAATTGGCGTTTCAAATGGCGGGTTAATAACGCGAGATAACATATCTGCACATTCAATTAACAGCCCGCCTAAGACCGCAGAACATGGAATAACCCATCTATAGTCCGAGCCTACAAGGAAACGAGTCATATGCGGGATTACAAGACCAACAAATCCAACTGATCCTGCCATGGAAACTGCGGAACCCGTTAAAACAAGAACAAGTACTGTTCCGATAAATTTAATTAATGTCGTATTTTGACCAAGTCCAATCGCAATTTCTTCACCGAAGCTCAAAATTGTAATATATCTCGACATCATAATTGCGATAAAAAGACAAACAAGGCCAATTGGCACTAACATATTAATACTTTGCCATTTCACTCCAGCAACTCCGCCTGCATTCCACATGCTCACCTCTTGGGCAAGATTAAAATACAATGCAATTCCAGATGAAATTGCCCCTAATAAAGCACTAATAGCTGCACCTGCTAAAGCTAATTTCACAGGTGTTAATCCACCTGGTGAAGAAGACCCAATTCCATATACAATGCTTGCACCAAACGCAGCTCCAATAAAAGATGCAATAACAAACATTAAATAAGGTGAATTAGGGAAAAATGCATACATAATTGCAATTCCAAATACTGCACCATCTGTAATCCCCATTAACGATGGTGAAGCAAGTGGATTTCGCGTCATGCCTTGCATAATTGCTCCTGATACCGCTAAAAAGGCACCTGCAACTACGCCCCCTATTGCTCTAGGCATGCGAAGCTCTTGAATTACGTTATGATGTGTAATAGATCCATCAAACTGAAATACAGCTTGCCATACAGTCTTTAAACTAATATCTGCAGCCCCAAAAGAAATAGAAACTGCCATGCTTAAAGCTAACAAAACTGTACCCGCTACTAAAATAATAGAAGCAATGAGCGGTCTGCTCTTAATCTCTTTAACATTCTCTTCTTGCTGTTCTATACTGCTTGCGCTCGCTTCCATCCCTCAACCATCCTAACCAACAACATATATTTATTAAAATGAAATTTATTCTCAAATAGTAATAAAAAAATTAGGTGAATTGTTATTTTCCTGATAATGATTCTCAGAATCAGACACTTCTATTCTACCTATCGCTTTAAAAGACTGTCAACCATTATTTTGAAATACAAATTTATATAAATTAGAACTTTAATACAAAAGTTATATCCATCCTTTAGAAAACGTTCGTCCACACAAGAGCACTTTCGCAGAATAAATCGTTCCTCCTATGGGCATAAAAAAGAAGAGTAATCTTTTCACTCTTCTTTTTCTTACTTATTTAACTTTGCTTCAATTTTTACGATTAACTCATCTTCTGTTGGAGCCGCAACTGGACGGTTATTTACAAATGCGAATGATTTTTTACGACCAGGACCACAGTAAGACTGACATCCAACTTCAATCGTTGCACATGAATCTACTTTTTTTAACTTCGGAACTAACGTTTTAACGTTCGTTGCCTGACAGTCATCGCACACGCGAAATTCGTTTCCCATTATATAACACTTCCTCTATTTTAAACTTTTCTCAAGTACATTTAAAAATAAACACTAAATGGTATTTTACCGTTCTTTGAAGCTCGTTGCAAGTTTCCCTACAGGGCCTATTCTCTACATAATGCTACATATTTATATGCTCTCCTACAGAAGCGCTCACCATTCATGGGAAAATTTTTACCTTTCATCGAAATCTACCATATTTTTAAAAGCTTTGTATAAAAGTTTATTTTTTTGCCCATTATAAAAATAGGAAGTTCATAAAAAGAAAGGGAGTTGAATCTATGAAAGTAAGACAAGATGCTTGGACAGATGAGGATGATTTATTACTTGCTGAAACGGTACTTCGTCATGTTCGAGAAGGAAGTACGCAATTAAATGCATTTGAGGAAGTAGGGGACCAGTTAAATCGTACATCCGCTGCCTGTGGTTTCCGCTGGAATGCTGTCGTTCGCTATAGCTATGAACAAGCTCTTCAACTAGCAAAAAAACATCGTAAAGATAAAATGCGCGCTGCAAGCGGTGAGCAAGCGAAAAAACGTTTACTTTATACACCACCAGCTTCAGATTCGATAACTGATTATGAAGAATTCGTACAAGAGGAATCAATTGTACAATATAAAGAGGCTATTCCATATCAAGAATCTACCGTTCCTGTTGCAAAAAGCTCTATGACAATGCAAGATGTTATTTATTTCTTACAAACAGTTGGATCCTCAAATATAAAAGTAACAGCTCTTGAAAACGAGAATACGAGATTGAAACAAGAAATTAAAGCACAAATCCTTCGAAATGAAGAACTAGAAAAGAAACTAGAAAAATTAGAAAAGCAATCTCATACTGTACAAGAAGATTACGAAACACTTATGAACATTATGAACCGAGCTCGTAAGTTGGCAGTCATGGATGACGAAGAACGTTCTCAAACATCTTTCCGAATGGATCGAAACGGTAATTTAGAAAAAATTGCAGAATAAAAAGGATGCATGTAATGCATCCTTTTTGTTCTTTCACACCTAAACCTCCCCTTTATATATGAGAAAACTCCATTCTTCATTTTTTTGGTATAATAGAGATTGTCATTTTAAAGATAAGGGGTTAGTTATATGAGCAATTCCCGTTCCATTTTATCTCAGCCAGAGTGGCGTATTGTAGATCAGTCTAGTTTAGGACCAACATTCCATGCATTACAGTCATTCGCAATGGATGACACGTTATGTACAAGTATCGGAAATGGTCAATCAGCTGCAACAATGCGTTCTTGGGTTCATCACAATACAATTGTTCTTGGCATTCAAGATTCACGCCTACCACACTTAGAGGAAGGGATTTCCTTTTTAAAAGAAAACAACTTCAATGTTATCGTTCGTAATTCCGGTGGACTTGCAGTCGTACTTGATGAAGGTGTTCTAAACGTATCACTTTTATTCCAAGAGACGGAAAAAGGGATTGATATTGATCTTGGATACGATACGATGTGGCACTTAATTCAGGAGATGTTACACGACTATGATGTTACAATCGAGGCAAAAGAAATTGTAGGTTCTTACTGTCCTGGTAGCTATGACTTAAGTATTCGCGATCAAAAATTCGCTGGCATTTCACAGCGCCGTATTCGCGGGGGTGTCGCTGTCCAAATTTATCTTTGTGCTACAGGAAGTGGCTCTGAGCGTGCCGCACTCGTTCGTGATTTCTATAACCTAGCCATTCAAGGAGAAGAAACACGCTTTACGTATCCTGAAATTGTACCGAGTACGATGGCTTCACTTTCAGAATTACTTGGCGAAACCATTACAGTACAAGATTTAATGATGCGCCTTTTAAAAACATTGCAGCAATTCGCTCCAAAGTTAACACCATCTCAATTAACAATAGATGAAATACCTTTATATGAGACGAATTTACAACGGATTATTGATCGTAACAATAAAGCACTTGGCTTAGAAAAATAAAGACCGTCGCTATAATAGCGACGGTCTTTATTTCAATTCATTATAGAATTAAAGTGCTTGAGCTGCTGTAATTAAAGCTAACTTGTACACTTCTTCTTCGTTACATCCACGAGATAGGTCATTTACAGGCATGTTTAAACCTTGTAAGATTGGTCCTACTGCTTCGAAGTTACCTAAACGTTGAGCGATTTTGTAACCGATATTACCAGCTTCTAAGCTTGGGAATACGAATACGTTAGCATCACCTTGAATTGTAGAACCTGGAGCTTTTTTCTCAGCTACAGATGGTACGAATGCAGCATCGAATTGGAATTCTCCATCTAAAGTTAATTCTGGAGCCATTTCTTTTGCAATGCGAGTTGCTTCTACAACTTTTTCTGTTTCTGGAGATTTCGCAGAACCTTTTGTAGAGAAGCTTAACATAGCAACGCGTGGGTCAATACCGAATAATTCAGCAGTTTTTGCACTCTCGATACCAATTTCAGCTAAATCTTGGCTGTTTGGTGCAATGTTAATTGCGCAATCAGCGAATACATATTTCTCTTCTTCACGTACCATGATGAATACGCCAGAAGTTTTTGTAACGCCTGGTTTTGTTTTAATGATTTGAAGTGCTGGACGAACTGTATCAGCTGTAGAGTGAGCTGCACCACTTACTAAACCGTGTGCTTTGCCCATGTATACAAGCATTGTACCGAAGTAGTTTTCGTCTTTAAGGATTTTGCGAGCGTCTTCTTCAGTTGCTTTACCTTTACGGCGTTCAACGAAAGATGCTACCATTGCATCCATTTCTTCATATGTAGCTGGGTCATAAATATCAACGCCTGCTAATGTTAAATTCATGCTAGCAGCTTTTGCGCTAATTTCTTCCTTATTACCAACTAAGATTGGTTTTACTAACTCTTCTTTTGCCAAACGCTCTGCAGCGCCTAAAATTCTTTCATCAGTTCCTTCAGGAAGTACGATAGAAATGCCTTTTCCTTGAACTTTTTCTTTTACTGTTGTAAATAAGTTGCTCACGAATAAACCCTCCTACATATGTTAAAAAACTCTATCTTTAAGAATACTGCTTTTCTTCTATATTTTAAACTTATAGCTCCCAAAAAATAGATAAAATAAAAATGATTATATTTTCATAAAATTCAGCCAGGAAATTCACCTTACTTAAACTCTTAAATGTGACAATTTTATGCGCCAAGGTTTTATATAGATTATTTTAAAACTATATATGCTATAGTTAACGTGTAAAACTATCATTAACTGAGGTGAATAGAATGAGTGAAGCAACAACAACGTTAGATGGCTGGTATTGTTTACATGATTTACGTTCTATTGATTGGGCTGCATGGAAAACATTATCTAGCGACGAACGCGGACAAGCAGTGTCTGAATTTTTAAATGTCGTTGAAAAATGGAACGAAGTAGCTACTGCGAAAAAAGGTAGTCACGCAATGTATACAGTTGTTGGCCAAAAAGCTGATATTATGCTTATGATTTTACGTCCAACAATGGAAGAGTTAAATGAAATTGAGACAGAATTGAATAAAACAACTTTAGCTGAATATATGGTTCCTGCATATTCTTACGTATCTGTTGTTGAATTAAGCAACTATCTTCCAGCTGATGAGGATCCATACCAAAACCCGCAAATTTTAGCTCGCTTATATCCTGAATTGCCGAAAGCAAATCATATTTGCTTCTATCCAATGGATAAGCGTCGCCAAGGTGATGACAACTGGTACATGCTTCCTATGGAAGAGCGTAAAAAAATGATGTACAGTCATAGTAAAATTGGACGTCAATATGCAGGTAAAGTACGCCAAGTGATTTCAGGATCTGTTGGATTCGACGATTTCGAATGGGGCGTAACATTATTCGCTGACGATGTTCTTCAATTTAAAAAACTTATATATGAAATGCGCTTCGATGAAGTAAGTGCTCGTTATGGTGAGTTTGGAACATTCTTCGTTGGAAACATTTTACCAGACGAAAAAGTAGAGAAATTTTTACACATATAAATGGTGAAAAGGAACGAAATTCGTTCCTTTTTTTATTCTTCTCTATATTTATCCTCAAAAATCTCCTTTTTTCTGCATTTTTGAAGAAAAACCAACATTTTTTCAAATTTCTTGTAAAATTGTAACCTTTTTATATATAAAGATATGCTAAAATGATACGAGCTATATGCTAAATAACGATGCGAAGGTGATAATCTATATGAAAAAAATCTTGTCTATTTTACTATTGTTTGTATTGTCAATTTCTTCCTCAGGAGTAACAACATCCCATGCAGAAGAAAAAATACATATTGAGGCAGCTGCTGCACTTTTATTTGATGCAGATACAGGAAAAATACTTCACGAGCAAAATCCAGATGAATTGCTAGCTATTGCTAGTATGTCAAAATTAATTGTTGTTTACGCTGTTTTAGAAGCAATTAAAGAAGGAAAAATCACATGGGATACGAAAGTAAATATTTCTGATTACGCTTATGAAGTCTCTCGTAATAATGAATTCTCTAATGTACCGTTCGAAAAAGGACGTCAATATACTGTAAAAGAATTATATCATTCTATTGTTATATTCTCTGCAAATGGATCTAGTATCGCTTTAGCAGAACTTCTTGCAGGAAGTGAGAAAAACTTCTTAAATCTTGCAAATGAACATGCTAAAAAGCTAGGATTAAAGAAATATAAATTTGTAAACTCTACCGGGTTAAATAATGCTGACTTAAAAGGAAAACATCCTGAAGGAACAGATCCGACTGGAGAAAACTCCATGTCAGCTCGCGATATGGGTATTCTTGCAAAAACGATTATTACAAAGTATCCAGAAATGCTAGAGGATACAAAACAAAGATTTAGAAACTTCCCAGACAATCATCCAAAACCGATTCGTATGGAAAACTGGAACTGGATGTTACCAGGCGCTGCCTTCTCTTATGATGGAACGGACGGTTTAAAAACTGGTAGTTCTGATACCGCTGGATATGGGTTCACTATTACAGCGAAACGTGGTGATGTTCGTCTTATCTCGGTTATTATTAAAACAAAATCAATGGATGAACGCTTCACAGAATCTCGTGAATTAATCGAATATGGATTTAATAACTTTGAAAAACAAAAATTAAAAGTTATTAAAAACAATACAATCTCTGTAGTAAAAGGGAAAGAAGACCAAGTAACTGTTGCACCCGAAAAAGAAATAACAGTAATTGCGAAAAAAGGTAGCAAAGAGCCTTATAAAATTGGGACTGAATTAGATAAATCCCTTGCTGAAGATGGACATTTAGTTGCTCCTGTTAAGAAAGATACCAAAGTAGGCTCAATTACTTTAGAATCAACTGATAAATATGGTTTCTTAGACGGTAGTAAAAGTATGAAAGCTACTGCAAAAACGACAGGGGAAGTTGAAAAAGCAAATTGGTTTATGCTAACAATGCGCTCTATTGGAGATTTCTTCTCAAACTTATGGTCTAAAGTATTTTAATAATGATGAAAAGCTAGCTCACGCTAGCTTTTTTTATTTTCTTCTCTCCATGTAAAACTTCGTTTGGTTGTCATATCTGAGTCCTTTTCCTCATACGTATGAACTAGTAATTGTTACACACTTCATCTAGAGATAAAGTGAAACTTTAATCAGTGGGGGTTTTGTTCATCCCCACTGATTATTAGTTGAACCAATCGGGCTTTTACGGGCAGTTTGATCTCCCACCCACCTTCTTTGCTCCAGCCCAATTTTAAGGTGGGAGTCTTACTGCCCGTTAATGCGTGATAAACCTCTTTCCACAAGGGATTCCAAAAAGAGAGGTGACACATAATGGGCGTTATCGCGTATAACGAAGAAGATGTAAAGTTATTAGCTAGACTGATGCGTGCTGAAGCTGAAGGAGAAGGTCAACAGGGGATGTTGATGGTCGGAAACGTTGGGGTAAATCGTGTCCGCGGAAATTGTTTAGATTTTAAAAAAATACGTAATTTACGTCAAATGGTTTATCAAAACCCTGGTGGTTTTGAGGCAACGCAAAAAGGATATTTTTATCAACGTGCAAGGGAACAAGATATTGCTTTAGCAAGGCGAACGATTCAGGGACAACGCTTTTGGCCTGCAAATTTTGCCTTATGGTTTTTTAGACCTGAAGGCCCTTGTCCATCAACTTGGTATAATCAACAAAACTCTGGTCGCTTCAAAAAGCACTGCTTCTTCCAGCCATCTGGCGAAGATTGTCCTAGCGTTTATTAAGGATTGATAATAAGGAGGGATTTTTGAATGGCACAGCAACAAAACCCGTATTACGGAACTGGATTTTATCAACCATCTGGAACTTATGTACAACCGCAACAAATGACCCCACAACAACAGCAACAGCAAGCGATGCAACAACAAGCTGCGCAAGCTCAATATGCTGTTTCTCAAGGCATGTTACCATTAGAACAGTCGTATATTGAAAATATTCTCCGCTTGAACAAGGGCAAGCAAGCCACAGTTGTAATGACGTATGAACGTGGTAGTTCACTCGGTACACAATCGTATACAGGTATTATTGAAGCGGCTGGTCGTGATCATATTGTAATTAGTGAGCCACAATCAGGGAAACGTTATTTACTATTAATGATTTACTTAGATTATGTGGAATTCCCCGAAGAAATTACGTACTTACCTAGTCAACAAGCAACTTATGCTCCAAGACCATAAAAAAAGCTGGCATATGCCAGCTTTTGTTTTTTTATAAACCTTTTACAACTGCAGTTCCGACTAAAATCCATGCTACAATAAACGCTACGCCACCAAGAGGTGTAATTGGTCCAAAGAACTTAATACCTGTCGTACTTAATGCATACAAACTGCCTGAAAACATAATAATCCCAGCTACCATAAACCAACCAGCAGTAGTTAAAAGTGATGATTGAACCTTATCCATCAATAAAGCAACTACGAATAGTCCACCTGCATGAAACATTTGATATGTAACACCTGTTTTCCAAACTTCTAACATTTTCGCAGAAATTTTATTTTCTAAACCATGTGCTCCAAAGGCTCCTAACGCAACAGATAGCCCCGCTGCAATACAACCTAGTAAAAAGAAAATTTTCATCTTAATTCCCCTTTTTTACTTTTATCATAAGCAATTTTTTCATATAAGCCAAACGATTTAATCCTTAAAAATCAAATAAAGAATTACCATTTGCACCTTCTTCTTTAATATACACAGGTTCTCCAGAAACTGGCATAACTGGTTGAACTGTCTTTATAGGCTGCGATCCAATTACTTGCGATTGAATTTGCGGCTCCCTATACGTAGAAGATTCAACCTGTTCATCTAATAGTAAATCGCATAAAGCACGCACAACTAATAAATGATCTTTTGATTTTTGTCCTTCACTACTTTTTGCCTTTGCAATTTCATTCGCCATTTTATTTAAAATCTTATCGCTCGATATTTGCATTCCTTATCACCTCGTACTTTGTAGTTCTTTCTCAAATTGCTTCAGCTTCTCTACTAAACCAAATACTATTATCATATCATGTTCTTGCAGTTTTTCCTGCCCCGTTGGATTATGTATAATATCCCCATTTCTCAAAATCGCTAATATCGTTACATCAAACTGATTCCTCACATCACTCTCTAGTAACGATTTACCAACTAATATTGAATCTTTTCCAACTAAAATTTCTTCAATGACAAATGACTGTTCTATCCCATACAGCACTGTATCAATATAATGAACTGTTAATGGATTCGCAATACCTTTTGCAATATGAATTCCTGCCATACTGGATGGATTAATAACTTTATTTGCACCCGCACGCCTTAATTTCTCTTCAGTTTCTGGCTTTTCAGATCTCGCCACAATTTTAATTGCATCGTTTAATCCTCTTGCTGTTAATGTAATAAATACATTTTCAGCATCATTTGCTACGATAGCAACTAAACCAGCCGCTTTTGAAATTCCAGCATGATGTAAAACTTGATCCTCCGTCGCATCTCCATGTATATACAAAAGCTTTCCCTTCTCTAATACACTTTCATCTTTATCGACAACAACAAATGGAATTTTCTTTTCTTGCAATTCATGTACAACTTGAAGCCCCACTCTACCGCAACCACATACTATAATATGATTTTTCAACTGCGCTATTTGTTTATCCATCTTCTTCCTCCGCACTGCATGAAATAAATTCCCTTCAATAATCATAGCTGCCACTACCCCAATTGCATACGTAACAATACCTACGCCAACAGGAATAATAAGGAGCGCAAATACTTTCCCCGCTTGCGTTACAGGAACAGCATCTCCGTATCCAACAGTCAATACAGTAATCACCGTCATCCAAAATGCTTGAAACAAACTAATCTCTTCAATTGTCATAAATCCTATCGTTCCTAGAATTACAACAAAAGTCATACATATAACTGCTATCCATAATTGCTTACGTGCATTCATACCGTATTTCAACTCTTTTCTCTATCTACAATCTTTGCCAGTGGAAATAAAATACGTATATACTAGAAACGGAATCTATGAAAGAGGTTGATATAATGAAGACATTTCTTTCCGCCTTACAATGGGCACTATTTATTTTAGCTGGAAGCCTTATTGTACCAATTAGTGTCGCAACTAGTTATAGTCTTGATGGCGCTGAAGCTATCGCATTCGTACAAAGAACATTATTTGTTCTAGGCTTTGCTGGTCTCTTGCAAGCTATATTTGGGCATAAACTTCCTATTCAAGAAGGTCCTGCTGGCCTTTGGTGGGGAATTTTCTCCCTTTACGCAAGTTTAGGCGTCGTATTATTTGGATCAAACAATGAGACACTTAAAGTTCTTCAATACGCTTTCTTATTAAGCGGTATTATTTGTATTATTCTTAGCGTTTTTGGACTTATTGATAAACTCGTTCGCTATTTTACACCGACAGTCATTGGAACATATTTATTTCTTCTTGTCGCGCAGCTTAGTGGCTCCTTCTTAAAGGGAATGTTTGGCCTTGATGGAAAACATACAGAAGTACAACCTAACGTATTTATTCTTTCACTCATTGTTATTTTACTATCCTTTTTCATCATGAAGCTACCTATTATTGGACAATATTCTGTTCTTTTCAGTATCGTATGCGGCTGGATATTATTCGCATACTTCGGATTATCTAATCCAATAACACCAGTGACAGACATAATCCGTTTTCCATCCTTATTTGTTTTCGGAATGCCTCGTGTTGAATGGAACATGGTAATTACGGTTATTTTCGTTACACTCTTACTTCTAACAAATATGTTAGCAAGTATTCGCGTTGTTCAAAAGGTTGTCTCTAAATATGAAAAAAATGCGGCATCAGATCGTTTTAAACAAGCTGGCATTATAACAGGAATCAACCAATTGCTAGGCGGCCTGTTTTCAGCTATTGGGCCTGTCGCTATTTCTGGATCAGCAGGTTTTATTGCAACGACTAATATTTATAAACGTCTCCCGTTTATATTAGGGTCAAGCTTTATTATTGTCGTTAGTATATTTCCAAAGATCACTTCATTCTTTGCAGCAATCCCTGTTGCAGTTGGTTATGCCGCTATTTATCCTGTATTCGCAAGCATGATCGGCCTCGCCTTTCGAGAATACGAAACTGTCCAGGATAAAGAACGATTATTTAAAGTAGCCGGTCTTTCAATCTTTACAGGAGTCGGAGTTATGTTTGTTCCAGCAGGAGCATATTCCACACTTCCACCATTTCTAGCATCGTTTTTAAGTAACGGTCTCGTTCTTGGATCTGTAATGGCAATCTTGCTAGAAATACTATTTTCTCGTTCCACAGCAAAACAAATATCGTAAATTGGAAAACTTCCATTATTGCACTCTACCTTTAGAGTTGTTACGATAAAATCAAACTTTAATCATTGGGGTTTTATCCATCCCCAATGATTATTAACCGATATTATGAGCAACACACTCATAATAATTTATCTACTTCTTTTCAAAGAGGTTTGATGTCTTACTATTATTCCTCAACATTTTCATGAACATGTATTTTGATTTCAATTAAAGAAAGGAATTTTCTATATGACTTATAAAATGATTGTTTTAGATTTAGATGATACTTTATTACGTGATGACCATACTATTTCACCTCGTACGAAAGAAGCATTAATGACTGCACAAGAGCAAGGGATAAAGGTTGTACTTGCTTCTGGACGTCCAACATTTGGTATGCGCAATGTAGCCAAAGAACTTCGTTTAGAAGAATACGGCAGTTTCATTCTATCTTTTAATGGCGCAAAAATTATTAACTGTAAAACAAACGAAGAAATCTTTAGTAGTACGCTATCTCCTGAAATCGTTCACAATCTATTTGAAATTAGTAAAACTGAAGATGTATGGATTCATACTTATATGGGCGATGATATCGTAACGGAAGAAAATAATCCTTATACTGAAATTGAGGGCGATATTACTGGTATGCCAATTGTTGTAGTAGATGACTTTAAAGCCGCAGTTAAAGAGCCTGTAGTAAAAGTATTAATGAATAAAGAAGCTGAACGCCTTGTTGAAGTTGAAAAGAAACTACAAAAACAACTAGAAGGCCAATTAAGCGTGATGCGTTCGAAACCATTCTTCTTAGAATTTACCGAAGCCGGTGTTACAAAAGGAACGAGCTTAAACAAACTGATTCAAAAGCTTGGCATTAAGCGTGAAGAAATTATCGCAATGGGCGATAGCTATAACGACCAAGCAATGATTGAATTTGCTGGTCTTGGCGTTGCAATGGGCAATGCACCTGATGATATTAAAGAAATTGCAAACTACGTAACAGATACAAATATGAACGATGGTGTTGCAAAAGTTGTAGAGAAATTCGTTTTAAAAACGGATGTACTTGTTTAATATTTTCATTCACAAAACCTATTTGAAGTCAAATACTTCAAATAGGTTTTTATTTAAATTCTCATGCTTTTGTGACTATATTTTGAACTTTGCACTATTCTCGTAGTGTAAACTTTCTTTTTGTATATAATGAAACAAAATAGACTATTTTATTTTGAAAAAGAATACAAATTTACTATATACAAGCATACGTTAAAGGAGGCTACTTTATGTTATCTACACCAATCGGACGATTAAGAGCAATTGGACTAGTTGAGGGTATTTCTTTCCTATTACTATTATTTGTAGCAATGCCATTGAAATATTTCGCAGGATTTGCAACAGCTGTTAAAATTACAGGCATGGCTCATGGTGTTCTATTTATTCTATTCATCTTTGCAGTAATTCAAGTAACAATCGTGCACCGTAAATCAATTTTATGGGCACTTGGAGCATTCGTTTCATCAGTTATCCCATTCGGTACTTTTGTACTAGATGCAAAATTAAAGAACGAGCAACAATAATAATAAAAAGGTAGTTAACGACTGTTAACTACCTTTTCTATTTATAAATTTGGAATTTCCCAATCAATTTCTCTTTCGCCCATATTAGCTAAAATCGTATTTACTTTAGAGTATGGCTTACTACCAAAGAAACCACGTCTTGCCGATAATGGACTTGGATGTACAGACTCGATAATATGATGATTCGGATTCGTAATTAACTTCTTCTTCGCCTGCGCATGGCGCCCCCACAATATGAAAATAACTGGCTTTTCACGTTCATTCAACAGTTGAATCACACGATCTGTGAAGTGCTCCCATCCTTTTCCCTTATGAGAATTTGCTTCACTTTGACGAACTGTTAATACGGTATTTAGTAGTAATACTCCTTGCTCCGCCCATTTTACTAAATAACCGTTATTCGGAATTTCATAACCATATTCATCTCGAAGCTCCTTATACATGTTTAACAATGATGGTGGTGTTTTAACACCAGGTTGTACAGAAAAGCTTAAACCATGCGCTTGATTCGGTCCATGATACGGATCTTGTCCTAAAATAACAACCTTTGTATTTTCATAACTTGTATACTGAAGAGCGTTAAAAATATCTTCTACCTTCGGATAAACAACATGCGTGCTGTATTCTTCTGTCAAAAAACTGGATAGAGTAAGATAATACTCTTTCTCGAATTCTGGTGCCAATAATGGTCCCCAATCATTTTTTAAAACATTTTTCATGCTTTCACTTCCTTTCCAATTAATTCAACATATCCTGTTTTGTAAATACTAAGAACGAAATAATAAGAGAAACAACTGCCCAAACAGTTAAATTCATCAAAGAAAATCCCATTGATAAGCCTTGTAATGCAGGTAATTTTCCTGATAAATAATCCGTTAATGATAAATTCACGCTAAAAATATATTTCGCGCCTTCCCAAGATGTTGCGAATGAGCTTAAGATACCACCTGCAATTAATGCAGCTAGCATAACGCCCATACCAGCTGGTGTATTACGAATTAAAACAGAGACCATAAATGATATAGTTCCGACAACAATAGCAACAAACCAGGCTAGTCCATAAGCCATTAAGATGTATTGCCACTGCGGAATAAGATGCACAAAGTTCGTATTTAACGTTTCCTTATCAATGACGAATCCTGTTAAAACAGGTAAATTCCATCCCGAGTACCCAAATACAAGCCCTGATAATATGTAAGCAAACAAACCTACAAGAAACAGTATGAGCGAAATGAAAAATAACATCGTCACGTATTTACTAAGGAGTATTTTCCAGCGCCGAATCGGCCGCGTAAGTAACATCTTCATCGTCCCATCACTTCGTTCTCCTGAAACGATATCAATGGCGACAATCATTACGAGAAGCGGAATAAACAATGTAATTCCTTGTTCAATAAATGCTCTGACAAAAGTCGGTGCACCCGGCGCCATCGGGTTAATATCATGATCTAAATAATATTGTTGTTGCTCAACTCTTACCTTTAACCAATCACGCCATTCTTCTGGCAATCTAGAATTGTTCAACCGATTCTGAGAATCAACAATTTGCTGTTGCAATGAAACCTTCCAATCAGTTGTACCGAGTCTTTTTTGTGTCGTTTCTATTTCACGATACTGCGCATACACAAAAAGCGGGATCAAGATTGCTAAAATAAGCATGACAACAAAAATACGTTTCTTACGGTAAATCTTTTCTGATTCATTTAAAACTAGATTCGCAAATTCACGCATGCTGCTCACCCCTTGTGAGTTCAATAAATAAATCTTCTAGCGTAAATACAAGCTCCTTAACGCTATGTACATCTATTTCATTTTCTACAAAGTGTTTATTCCAACTACTTATAGATGCAATATCCATGCGGCATAATAATCGCTCGCCTTCTACACTCACTTCTCTTACTGCTTCGGCCGCTTCTAGCATATCTTTCGCCTTAGAAATTGGTGTAACAATCCATTCTACACGATCACTTGCTGTTTTAATTAATTCTTCAATTGGTGCAACAGTTATCATCTTTCCTTTATGAATAATAGCAACGCGATCGCATATCATTTGCACTTCACTTAGCAAGTGACTTGAAATAAACACGCTCATATTTTCTTCTTTCACAAGCTTATGTATAAATTCCCTAAGTTCTCTAATCCCAGCTGGATCTAAACCATTCGTTGGCTCATCTAATATAAGTAATTTAGGATTCCCAAGGAGCGCCTGCGCAATTCCAAGGCGCTGTTTCATACCAAGTGAGTACGTTTTTACCTTGTCATGAATTCTTTCATCCAAATGAACCATTTTAGCAATTTCAATAATACGTTCATCTGATATATCACCTAACATACGAGCAAATTGCTTTAAATTTTCCCATCCCGTTAAATATGTATACAACTCTGGGTTTTCAACGATACTACCAATTTGACGCATCGCTTCTCTGAAATTGTCCTTAATCGAATAACCACCGATAGAAATTGTACCTTCTGTTGCCTTAATTAATCCGACTAACATTCGAATGGTAGTCGTCTTTCCAGCGCCATTTGGTCCTAGGAACCCGAACACTTCTCCTTGCTTTACATCAAAGGAAATATTCTCTACAAGAGTCTTCTTTCCAATTACCTTCTTCAAGTCTCGTACGGAAAGTATCGTCGTCATTTTACCCCTCCTTGTTCTAGTTTTAATTTACTTACAACATTTTGAACTAAACGTTCTGCCATATACGTATAACCTACTTCATTCGGATGAAAATGATCAGAGTATAATAAATCTTTTCCACGGTTTTGGAATAAATCAAATGTCGGTGTAATATACACATTTTTATCGTTTAGTGCTAGCTTCTCTAAAGATGCATTCCAGTCCACAACAATGTTTGAAGACCCTTTTAAATCTTCTACATCTTCAAAAGGATTGTATAAACCAAGCCAAAAAATCGGACTATCTGTATTTAATTTACGAATTTCTTCTATAATTTTCTTTGCTTCATTTTGAAATGTTTCTGTATCAGGACGATACGTCTCTAAATCTATTTTCCCAAGCGATTCCCAGCCTGGGAACAAATCATTCCCACCAATCGTTAACACGATTACATCTGCTTGCTTAATTGAATATTGAGCGCCACTACTTTCAATTTGTTTTAATAAATCGGGCATTTTTGCACCACTAACTGCTAAATTTGTTAATGCAATTTTTTGCTTATAATCTTTTTGTAAATCCTCTTTCATTCGCCCAACATAGCCAATTCCTTCTTTATCACCAACGCCACGCGTTAATGAATCACCTAAACTAACGATTTGTAACGTTCCTGTTTTCTTTTTCTCTTTCGCCACTACATCGGTCTTTTTAATTAAATTTGAAGCTTTCGGATTTAATACATCATTTACACCTGAAACAAAGCCATATGCAAATACACAGAAAGATGCAATTGTAATGAGTAGAATTACTTTTACTACTTTTGATCTCATATCAAAACCCCTTTTAGCCCTCATAGATTGTCCATAATTATACCAAACGAAATTTTGAAAAGCGATTTTCACACCTTCTCAATTATGTCGTTTCTCTATCTACTAACTCTGGTAATAACTCTATATGCTTCACATCTAATTTCTCTTCATTAATCTTTTCATATAATAATTCAAATGCTTTCACTCCAACGTTTTTACTAGAATGCGAAATCGTCGTTATACCCAATATATCTGCCACCTCTTGATCATCACACCCAATAATCGTAATATCCTCTGGAATACGAATTCCTTGTTTGTTTGCTTCTGTAACCATCCCCGCTGCAATATGGTTACAAGATACAAGGAACGCCGTCGGTTTTACTGACATATGAGCCCATTCTCTAATTACATTGCGTCCATCTTCCACTGTAAAACACCCCTCAAATTTCCAGGTCTCTAACGGTGTTACGATACTCTGTTGAAGCGAATCTTCATACGCCTTCTTTCGTCTTTGGCTATTAACGCTATTACTTCTTCCAATACAATATCCAATACTTGTATGACCGGCATCTATTAAGCTTTTCATCCCACGTGAAAATACTTTGTAGTAATCAATATGGACACTTGAAATGCATTTTGAATCTATTTCTTCACACATAACAATCGGGCCGAATTTCGTATATTCTTCAAGCTTCTCCTTACTATTTGCCCGAGAACAAATAATAACCCCATCAAGCTTTTTCATTTTTAACATATTTAAAATTTCTAGTTCTCTTTCTTCGCTATAATTTGTCTGGCAAAGCATCATATTATAATTATTCTTTGCCGTTTCTTTTGATATCCCCTCGATAATAGCGCTATAATATTGATCATTTACGTGTGGCAATAAAACGCCAATTACATTCGTTTTTCCTTTCACTAAATGAATTGCATTCACGTTTTGCGTGTAATTTAATTCTTCTATAATCGCTAAAATTTCTTTTCGTTTCTGTTCATTTACGTACGGATGATTATTTAGTACACGTGAAACAGTTGAAACAGATACTCCAGCAAGTTCAGCAATCTTTCTTATATTTGTCATCTCACTTTCCCCTTCTCACAAAAATTCTCTCTTGACCTGGTAAGCTTTCCACAATATATCCTTTCCTAGCAAATACATTTAGAAAGGATATACAACTATGCTTCGATTCAAATTAGAATATATATTTTTCATTGGCGGTTTACTCATTCTTGCCATCGGTATTAATATGATGACGACAATTACTTCCTTTGGACTTAGCCCTTATGATTCCTTCTTTATTGCACTATATCAAAATTTTGGGATAAGTATTGGTTTTTGGATTTTCATGATTAACTTTGCCTTTACACTTATCGTACTCTTTTGGAATAAAAAACAAATTACAATCGGTACAATTGTAACGATGGTTCTTATTTCTCTTTTTGTTGATTGGATTGGTTCCATTATAACTATTATGGACGCTATCCGCTCTCTTCCAAAATATATAACACTTATTTGCGGAAATCTATTCGTTGGAGCTGGAATTGGTCTTTACGTCTCTACAAACCTTTGCGCAGCGCCTCAAGAAGCTTTCGTTTTAACCGTTGCTGAGAAGAAAAAATGGACGTTTAGAAGAACAGAGATTTCATTAGCCTTTTTATTTTTAACGTTAAGCTTTTTATTAGATGGACCCATCTATTTTGGAACAATCATCTTATCCTTTACAACAGGCTGGATTATCCAAGCATTTATTCAAGTTGGTACGCAGATTTTAAATAGAAAAGAGCCTATTAAGCAAGCTGCTTAATAGGCTCTTTCTGTTTTATGGTAAGAGATACTACTTAGCATCCCCTTCAATTCGATAGTTCGCTTTCAAACAATCTATTTCTTCATACCCTTGCAACGTATGTAGAATATAATCATAATCAGCAAGAGACGCACGATGCGTTACAATTACAATTTCAGCCTTTCCTTTCTCTTCAAGCGGCATTTGAATAATTTTCTCAAAGCTAACTCCGCGCTCAGAGAACAATGAAGTAATTTTTGCAAATACACCAATTTCGTCTTTTACATGCAGTCTTAAAAACTTTTTCACGACAATTTCGTCTGGCTCTTTTAATACTTTTTGATATTGTGGGACTACAGCACTATTTCCTGTTACCCCTAATCTAATATTTTGCATTACAGCAACTAAATCCGAAACAACAGCTGTCGCTGTCGGTAAACTTCCTGCCCCTGGTCCATAAAACATCGTTTCCCCAACTGCTTCACCGTACACATACACAGCGTTATATTCATTTTGTACTGCCGCAAGAGGATGTGTATTTGGAAGTAAAGTTGGTTCAACCGTAACCTCCAATTTTTCACCATCTCGTTTTGCAAGACCGATTAATTTAATTGTATAACCTAAGCTCTTACTGTATTCAATATCTTCCTCTGTAATAGAGGTAATTCCCTTTACTTTCACATCTCCAAGCTCTACATTTGTAGAGAAACCGAGAGTAGCTAAAATCGTCATTTTTCTTGCTGCATCTAAACCTTCTACATCTGATGTTGGATCTGCTTCTGCAAATCCAAGTTGTTGGGCTTCTTTTAACACGTCGTTATATGCTCTCCCTTCGTCTGACATTTTCGTCAAAATAAAATTTGTCGTTCCATTTACAATTCCCATGACTTTCGTAATAAGATCTGAAGAAAGTCCTTCTACAATACTGCGTAGAATTGGAATTCCCCCTGCCACACTCGCTTCATAGAAGAGATCAGTTTTATTATCTTTTGCTGTCGCTAATAATTCAGCTCCATGTAATGCCATTAAGTCTTTATTTGCAGTTACAACATGCTTTCCGCTTTTTAAAGCTTGTAAAATATATAATTTTGCATCATCAATGCCACCCATTACTTCGATGACAACATCAATATTTGGATTATCTAAAATTTCATTTGCATCTTGTGTTAATAGAGTAGAAGGTACCTCTACCTCTCTCTCTTTCTCAATGTTTTGCACTAATACTTTCGTTACCTTCACTGGACAACCTACTTGGTGTATGAGTCTTTCTTGATGATCCGTAATAATACGAACTACACCGCTACCCACTGTCCCAAGACCTAATAACCCAACTTGAATTTCTTTCATAGTACTGTCCACCCCTCAAAAATTGTGTTTAGATGAAATTATATGAGTAAAAAATCTGAAAAACAATGTATTTTGAACATTCGGAAAAATAAAGGTTAATCTTTACAAGGAAAACGTTGCCACGTGTTACACAATCTTTCTTTACAATATATAAGGGGTTTCTTGATACACGTAATAATTCAACCAATTAGAAAACAATAAATTCCCATGACTCCTCCACCTAACAAGCGGCTTTTCATCTGGATTATTATGTTTAAAATAGTTTTTTGGCACATCAATATTTAATCCCTTGTCACGATCTCGTTCGTATTCTTGCTTTAACGTATCACAACTATATTCACTATGCCCGAGGGCAAACACTTGCCTTCCTTCTTGCCCAATGACAAGGTGAACACCCGCTTCCTCAGAATTTGCTAATAATGTTAAGTCTGTCACCTCTCTAATATCACTCTCTCGTACTTCTGTATGACGAGAATGCGGGGCAAAAAACAATTCATCAAACCCTTGTAACAATTTCACATGTTGCTCACGGACTTCATGTTCAAATACACCGAACATTTTTTCCTTAAGAGGATACTTTGGAACACCATAATGATAGTACAAGCCAGCCTGTGCCCCCCAGCAAATATGAAGCGTAGATGTTACATTCTTTTTTGAATACTCCATAATACGTTTAAGCTCTTCCCAATAATCTACCTCTTCAAAAGAAAGAGTTTCAACTGGTGCTCCTGTAATAATAAGTCCATCAAATTTCTCATTCTCAATATCACGAAATGTTTTATAGAAACTCGTTAAATGGTCCTGCGCTACATTACGAGACAAATGTGATTCCATATGAAGTAAGTGAACATCTAATTGCAACGGTGTGTTGCCAATTAAACGAAGTAATTGCGCTTCCGTTTCTTGCTTTGTAGGCATTAAATTTAAGATAGCAATTTTCAATGCCCGGATATCTTGTGTTTCTGCTCGCTCCTTCGTCATTACAAAAATATTTTCCTTCTGCAACACTTTGCGAGCTGGTAAATCTTTATCAATTATGATCGGCATGTTCTTTGCCTCCGACTAGCGCTGCTTCTAAATCTGCAATAATATCAGAAACATCTTCTATACCAACCGATAAACGAATTAAATCTGATGTAACGCCAGCTAGACGCTGATCTTCAGCACTTAATTGTCTATGCGTTGTGCTAGCAGGATGTATAACGCAAGTTCGTGCATCCGCTACATGCGTTACGAGAGTTGCTAGTTTTACATTTGCGATAAATTCTTTCGCTGCTTCTAATCCGCCCTTAATGCCGAATGTTAAAACACCACTAGCACCTTTTTTCAAATACGTTTGTGCTAACGAGTAATTTTCGTTGCTATCTAATCCAGGATAATTCACCCATTCAATACGTTCATGATTAGCAAGCCACTTAGCAACTGCAAGAGCATTTTCGCTATGACGCTCCATTCGTAAATGCAAAGTCTCTAAGCCAATATTGCTAATATATGCATTGAATGGGCTCATACAATTTCCATAATCTCTTAATAGCTGAACACGTGCTTTCACAATATACGCTGCTGCACCAAAGTTTTGAACGTAACTTACACCGTGATAACTTGGATCTGGTTCAACAAGTTCAGGATACTTTCCATTTGTCCAATCAAAGTTTCCACCGTCAATTACAATACCGCCTAAGGAGCTCGCATGCCCATCGATATATTTAGTCGTAGAATGAACAATAATATTTGCCCCATGTTCAAACGCCTGGCATAAATAAGGAGTTGCTAATGTATTATCAACGATAAAAGGTACCTCTAATTCTTTAGCGGCAGCTGAAAATTCTTTAAAATTTAAAACATTCATCGCTGGATTTCCTAACGATTCTGCATAGATAAGTTTCGTCTTGTCATTAGCAAGTGCCGTAATTTCATCTGCTGTTAAATTTGGATTAAAGAACGTAACATCAATGCCCAGCTTACGCAAACTCACTCCAAATAAATTAAACGTTCCCCCGTAAACCGTTGAAGAACAAAGTAAATGATCCCCACTACTACAAATATTTAAAACTGCGAGCATAATAGCTGCTTGCCCAGAAGCCGTTGCGACAGCTCCTACACCGCCTTCTAAATCTGATAACTTCTGCTCAAATGCGGCTAGAGTAGGGTTTCCAATACGCGTATAAATATATCCTTCTGCCTCTAAGTTAAATAGAGCTGCTAAATCATCCGAAGTATCGTATTTATACGTTGTGCTTTGATAAAGTGGTAAAACACGTGGTTCACCATTCTTTGGCGTATAGCCACCTTGCACACAAATCGTTCCTTTTCCCCATGATTCTCCCATCTCTCATTCTCCTTTCTTTTATACAAAATAAAAAACTGCCCCTTTCCTGAAAACAAGAAAGGAGCAGTTTGAAAACACGCTCTAAAGGCTCTTTCTTATCTCTCAGGATTACTACCTGCAGGATTTGGCACAATTCCGTTATACGGCTGTTGCCAAGGTTTCATCGGGCCTGTCCCTCCACCTTTTCTTGATAAGACTATGCAATTACCGTTGATTTTATAGCAATAATTTCCTAATGTCAAACAGTTTTTTCTGAATGTTCTAAAATAAATGTTAACAATTTCATATAAAGAAACAAAAGAAATATATTCCATACTAACTCGAAAAAGACCTTTAGAAAAAATGATTCATGTAAAATAAACCCCAATCATCTATTTTCATTAAACAAACTGTTTTAATAGAGCGTATAATTCTTCAAAATTATGCACTTCATATGTCGGTATAATCCCACTATCATTTAATTTCCTTTCTGGATTAAACCAACAAGTATCAATTCCTGCTACATATCCACCTTTAATATCGGCACTTAATGAATCCCCAATAATCAGCCCTTCTTCAGGTGCAAAGTTAGGAATCCGTTCAAAAACATAATCAAAATACTCTTTCATCGGCTTTTGAAAACCTGTATCTTCCGAAATAAAAACATCTTTAAATAATGAATGTAACCCTGCATTACGCAAACGTTTATCTTGCGTCTTAGAAACACCATTTGTCACTATATACAACTCATACTCCCCTTGAATTTGTTTTATAAATTCAAACGCACCTTGCATGAGTTGATTTCCTTCTTCTAAGTAGCTACGATAATTATTTTCGAATAATATACCGTCTACTTCTTCTCCATACTCTTTAAACAACAGAGAAAATCGTGTATTTACAACTTCATTACGTGATAGCTCACCTTTTTCAAAAGCATCCCAAAGACCTTTATTTATTTTTTTATAACGAGCCTCTATCTCGTCTGTTAAAGGAATTCCCTTCTCTTCAAAAAGCACCCGTAAAGCCACTTTTTCAGCCTTTTGGAAATCTAGTAATGTATCATCTACATCAAATAACAATGTTTTATATTTTTTCATAAATTCATCACACTCTCTTTTCTACAAAAACAAATTTACATAAATCGTATCATTCCTTCTTGTAAAGATAATAGGAGATATCTCATACTATACATGGGGGTGAAAATATGAAAATCAGCAAAAATGAGGAAGAAATTTATCAATACATGCAAATCCATCAATTCCATACCCTATTTTCATTTCATGTCTTGCCATATGTAGAGCTACATTCTTTTCAAACGAAAGAGATGATATGTAGCGAAGGAAATGCTCTTCCTTATCTCTATTACTTAATTTCTGGGAAAGCAAAAATATATATGAGTCATCAAAACGGGAAGGTTTCATTAATTAACTTTATTCAAGCACCATCTTTTATCGGGGAATTAGGATTAATAGGAGTAGAAAATATTACTAAGTCCGTTGAAGTACTAGAAGATTGTATGTGTTTGGCACTTCCTCTTAAAAATTGTCAGCAACTTTTATTACAAGATGCAACGTTTTTACAGCACTTATGCAAATTTATTGGAGAAAAGACAATTACTCGCACTGAAAATTACGCAAAAAACTATAGTTATCCTTTCGAAAATCGATTAGCTGCTTTTATTCTATTAACAGAGCAAAATAATTGTTATATAGAAAAGCATACCGAGGCCTCGGAATATTTAAATGTCAGCTACCGTCATCTTTTATATGTATTAAATCAGTTTTGCCAACAAAATTATTTAAGAAAAGAAGGCCGAACATATTATATAAAAGATCGAAATACATTAGAAAAACTTGCTGATGAACTAAAAATATAAAAAAACAGCATTAACATGTAAACGTTAATGCTGTTTTTTCGAGTGACGATTATAATTTAAATTAAAATTTACTTGCTACTTTAGCTGCTTCTTCAAGACCTGCAGCAATAATTTCTTCTGCTTTATCTGGGAATTGGTTATGTCCTTCAATAACTACTGTTTCCATGTTTGTTGCGCCGAAGAAGCCCATCATACTTGCTACATATTTAACAGCCATTTCTACCTCAGCTGCTGGACCTTCTGAATATACGCCGCCTCGTGCATTTAATAATGCAATCTTCTTATCTCCGATTAGGCCAACTGGACCCTCTGGCGTATATTTGAACGTTTTACCAGCACGGTTTAAATAATCAATATATGTGTGTAGCACTGCTGGAATCGTTAAGTTCCATAATGGGAAGCCGAAAACAACTTTATCAGCTTCTAGGAATTGATTTAAATACTTATCAGCAACTGCTACTGCTTTTGCCTCTTCTTCTGTTAAATCAAATCCTTTACCTACCTTAAATGTACCATTGATCATGTCTACGCCTACATATGGTAATTCTTCTTTATATAAATCAAGTTCTACTACTGTATCATTTGGATGTGCTTCTTTATAGTTTGCTAAAAATGCCTCATATAATTTTACACTAACTGCTTGTTCCGCTGGGCGGTTGTTTGCTTTAACGAATAAAACTGTTGCCATTATTTCTTCCTCCTAGTACTCACTCTTATGTTGTTATATGCTTTCAAAAAAGGTATCCCTTGTAATTGTTGTTTTGTTGCTTACAAACATATTTTATCTTTATATCAGGACAATTTCGTCCTCACATAGACGTATTTTTCCATAAAAAAAGTCCACCTTCTAAAGGCGAACTAGGTCTTACGACTTTCGTCTTATACAATTCCATTTTTCACTGCATATAACGCCGCTTGCGTACGATCGGATAAATTTAATTTACTTAAAATGCTACTTACATGTGCCTTAACTGTCTTTTCTGTAATAACTAAAACAGATGCAATTTCCTTATTGCTCATCCCTTTTGCTAATAGTTGCAACACTTCATTTTCTCTCGCCGTTAGCACACCCACTTGAAGAAAAGGTTCTTCTTCCTTTTCTTCCACAGGTAATGTTTGAGAGAGAAGAGTATTTGCTATATCCGGATGCAATTGAATATTCCCTTTATATGCGCTTCGAATAGCTTCAACAAGCTGATCTGGTTCTACATCTTTTAAAATATACCCACTTGCCCCCGCCCTTAACGCTGGTAAAACATGCGCCTGATCAGAAAAGCTAGTTAATACAATTACTTTCACATTCGGATATTCTTTTTTGATGCACGCCGTCGCCTCGACACCATCCATTTCGGGCATATATAAATCCATTAATACAACATCTGGATTCGTCTCCCCTACTTTCACTAACGCTTCTTTCCCATTATTTGCTTCTCCAACTAACGCTAAATCTTCCTGTGTACTTAAGAAAAATGCTAATCCTTTTAAAACGACTGTATGATCATCGACTAACAATACTTTTATTTTCACAAACTTCCCTCATTTTCACATCATAATGGTACTTTTACTTTTACGCTCGTTCGCTTCTTACTACTTACAATTTTAATTGTTCCACCAACTAATTCTACTCTTTCACGCATCGTAGTCATGCCGAGTGATTTCTTCTCTTTTATATCCTTTTCTACAAAGCCCTTTCCTTGATCGACTATTTCTAATGATACATTCTTCTCTGTCACTTTGAAATAAATCGTTGCTTCTCTGACATTCGCATGTTTACTTACGTTATTTAAAGCTTCTTGTCCAATTCTCCATAGCGCTTCCTCTACTACACGCGGTAAATCACGAACACCTGTAACTTGTTCCCTAATTTTCAGTCCCAAGTTTTCACCGTACTGCTTTAAAGCTGGTAATAAACCTTTTTCTAACCCTGCCGGACGAAGCTGCCAAATTAATGTTCTCATTTCCTTTAAAGCTCCTTGCGCTAGTTCACGCATCTCATGCAAAGATTGGTCAACCTTTTCATTTTGACCTTTTAAAACTGCCTCAGCCCCTTTTGTCATAAAGGTTAATGAAAATAATTTTTGCGAAACAGAATCATGTAAATCCCTTGCTAATCGGTTTCTTTCTTCCATTCGTACGAGTTCACGGCGCTGTTCGTTTAATCTTAGATTCTCTATTATTAATGAAACGTGATTCGATAACGCTTGAATTATATCTATTGTATTAACATCAAATTCCCCATTATTTAAACTAACACATAAAACACCAAATATATGATTTTGAATATGTATTGGCGTAGCAATAACAACTCCATTTACATGTTTTAATAGAGCTAGCTCACCTTGTTCTAACGCCTTCTTTGCCGCTTCTTTTACATCCTCTTGTAACTCTTCCTGCCCATAAGAAGCTCGCAAAGATAACTCTATTTCTTCCCTAATAAAAAACGCCACTTGATTCCACTGAAATACTTCACCTACGTGATTTACCACTTTTTCAGGTAATACATTAAACTTATGAATCGTTTTTAAAGCTTGAATAAACCGCTCCAATTTCACATAATAATGTGCTCTTCGCTTTTCATTTTCATATAATTTTGTTCGCTTTAAAGCCGTACCGATTTGGAAAGCAACTGATTGGAGCAATACTAATTCTTCTTCCGAAAAATGTGTTTTACCTGGGCTAGCTACATTTAAAACACCAAATTTCTCTCCTCCAGCCTTTAAAGGAACCGTAGCATGATGAAGAATTCCTTCTGTATCTCCCCAATTATATTCAATTGCATTATTAATTCTTTTACATTCAATAATATTAACGGCTCTCTCTAATTTCCCATCTACGAAGCCGCGTAAACACCAACACTCACCTTCACACATCGGGCGTTTATTTTCATATGTAAGTGCCTCTGGTAACTGGTAATCGATCACCTTCGTATACTTCCCATTTTCATCCGCGAGAAAAATCCAGCCTGTCGTTAAACCTGTTACACTGAGCAATTTTTCTAGCACTGCTTGCAATACATGATATGTATCATTTGATGTATTTAATGTTTCTGCAATTTCCTTTAATATAACTAATTCATTTGTACGATTATCTCGAAACATATTCAGTCTCCTGCATACAAGATTTTAAATAGCTCTTAAAATAAATCATCTACTTTTCACTTTGTACTTATTCGTAACATTGATATAATGGTGAAAACATAGTTTTCATTATATCACTTGAGGGGGCTTTCATAATGACATTAAATAAAGCACTTACTATCGCTGGTTCTGACACAAGTGGCGGTGCTGGTATACAAGCAGATTTAAAAACATTCCAAGAACTTGGCGTATACGGAATGACATCTCTTACAACAATCGTAACGATGGATCCACATAACGGTTGGGCACATAACGTATTTCCAATCCCAGCTTCTACATTAAAACCACAATTAGAAACAACAATTGAAGGTGTTGGCGTAGACGCTTTAAAAACAGGTATGCTTGGATCAGTAGAAATTATTGAAATGGTTGCAGAAACAATCGAAAAGCACAATTTCAAAAATGTAGTAGTTGACCCTGTTATGGTATGTAAAGGTGCAGATGAAGCATTACATCCTGAAACGAACGATTGCTTACGTGACGTTCTTGTGCCAAAGGCATTAGTTGTAACACCAAACTTATTTGAAGCTTACCAATTAAGCGGTGTGAAAATTAATTCTCTTGAGGACATGAAAGAAGCAGCGAAGAAAATCCACGCTTTAGGTGCCAAATACGTACTAATTAAAGGTGGAAGCAAACTTGGTACGGAAACTGCAATCGACGTCCTATATGATGGAGAAACATTCGACCTTCTAGAATCAGAAAAAATCGATACAACCAATACACACGGTGCAGGTTGTACATATTCTGCTGCAATTACAGCAGAACTTGCAAAAGGAAAACCTGTGAAAGAAGCAGTAAAAACTGCTAAAGAATTCATCACAGCTGCTATTCGTTACTCATTCAAAATTAACGAATACGTAGGTCCGACTCACCATGGTGCATATCGTAAATTCGTTGTATCAAAAGAACTTGTCTAATATATAAATAAAAACACTCACAAGGTTCATACATTGCCTCTGTGAGTGTTTTTTATAAGCTTTATGTCTTCTGGTCATCTTATCTTTAAGATGCAGAACTGACCTTATTTCTACCATTTCGTTTCGAGTAGTATAACGCATCATCCGCCGCTTGAATAAATTGCTCTGATGACCCTTCATACTCTGAAACCCCTACCGAAACCGTAATTTTTATTTTTGTTCCATCTAACAATTGAAATGAGTGACTTTCAACAGCTATACGAATTTGCTCGCCCATACGAATTCCGTAAGCTAATCCCTTATTCGGTATCAAAAGCGCAAACTCCTCTCCACCCTTTCGAAAAGCCAAATCTGGAAATTGTGAAGTTTCTCGTAAAATACATCCTACTTGTTTTAACACTTCGTCCCCTGCAGGATGCCCGTACGTATCATTTACATACTTAAAGTGGTCAATATCTATAAGTAGTAAACAAAGCGAATCATTTTTCATGTTCTTATTACTAATATGACGATTCATCTCTAAATCAAACTGTCTTACGTTTCCTAGACCTGTCAATGCGTCTACCGTTGCGTATTGCTTCATCGTTTGGAATAACTCATTGGATTGTAAAACGTAATTTGCACTTATGAATGTTATGTAGCCTGTAATAATACTAGAAATTAAATATAATCCTACTATGTTAATATCTTTAATTAACCATATATATAGTGAGGGGATTAGAATAGATAAAATATATGTATGTAACCATGCCCACTTTTCTCCTAGAGAGAGATTTAGACGCGAAATAAAGATACTACCTACTCCTATCGCAATAATTGTATAAAAAGCTACTTGAGAAGCTAATGAATAATCCATAAATAATAACCTAGTTACTAAAATCATACTAACAGCTATAGTACTCGCTATCGGGCCTCCAATTATAACAGCTAAAATAACAGCTAAGTAGCGCAAATCCAATAGGATGGTACCAACATGAACACCGAAATACATTAGTAATATACCTAATATTCCAGTAAGAATACCTACTACACATTTCTGCCAAAGAGAAAACTCTTCTTTTAACGGCCTATCTCTTAAAAGCTGACCTCCAACAAAAATAAAGGAAAGAATAATTGTTGTATTTACAAATAAGTCCCTTAACATAAAATAATCTCCCTACTTTTCCATCTATCCCCTTCCTCACTTTATTGTATACGAAATCCCTATAATTCCCAAAGTTTTTTGTTTATTTTTTGCTGTTCCACGTGAAACAGCAAAAAAATAAAAAGGGCGAAAACTCGCCCTTTTTCATTAACAACAGCGTGATATTTTTCCATCCTTTGCATTAAATCTTGCTTCTTGTGCCTCAGCAAAAAATTGCTTTTGACATACAACCTCTTCTTCAGGATGATGCTTTTTCATATGCTCCACATATACTTCATAACTTGGTACCCCAACGAGCAAACTAATAAAGCGTTTTCTTTCCCCCCATACTTTCCGTAGTCGTTTAAGCATAATAGTTCCTCGACTCACTTTCATCTCTAGAAATATATGGTGCCTCTTTTAGCGGCATCGGCTTATTTCTTAATACTTGAATCCAAATTCGAATTGCAGAAATTAATACAGCGATTACAACTATCATAAAAATCCCGCAAAGCGCTGCATCAATATAATCATTGAAAATAATTTGCTTCATTTGAGCAACATTTTTAGCTGGTGCTAACACTTTCCCCTCATCTAATGCTCCCTGGAACACCTTTGCATGAGATAGAAATCCTATTTTAGGGTTTTCATGAAATAGCTTTTGATAACCCGCCGTCATCGTTACAATAAGCAATCCAACAGTTGGAATAAGTGTCACCCAAACATATGCCTTTTTCCCCATTTTGAACAAAATTGTCGTTCCAAGTAATAATGCAATACCTGCTAACATTTGATTTGCAATACCGAAAAGTGGCCATAATGTATTAATTCCACCAAGCGGGTCTACTACCCCTTGGTACAAAAAATAACCCCATCCTAATACACATAACGTTGTAGCTATCACATTCGCTAATGTAGAATCTGTTTTCGCAAACGGCTTATATACATGCCCTAAGATATCTTGAATCATAAATCGTCCTACACGCGTTCCTGCGTCAATCGTTGTTAAAATAAATAGGGCTTCAAAGAGAATAGCAAAATGATACCAGAATGCCATCATCGCCGTTCCACCTATTACTTGTGAGAAAATATATGCCATACCTATCGCTAACGTTGGTGCGCCACCTGTACGTGATAAAATTGTTTGCTCTCCAACATTTACAGCAAGTTCTTTTAGTTCATTTGGTGTAATAGCAAATCCCCATGAAGAAATAACTTGAGCTGCCTGCGATACATCCGTACCAATAAGTGCTGCCGGACTATTAATCGCAAAATAAGTTCCTGGTGTTAATACACAAGCTGCAATCATTGCCATCGCAGCTACAAACGACTCCATTAACATTGCTCCGTAACCAATTGGCTGTGCATGTCCCTCTTGTTCAATCATTTTTGGCGTCGTACCTGATGAAACAAGAGCATGGAATCCAGAGACTGCACCACAGGCAATCGTAATAAATAAGAATGGGAATAAATTACCGGAGAAAACAGGACCTGTTCCATCAATAAATTGCGAAACTGCTGGCATTTGTAAATCAGGTGCTACAATTAAAATACCTATCGCCAATCCAACAATTGTTCCAACTTTTAAAAATGTACTTAAATAATCACGTGGTGCTAATAACATCCAAACTGGTAATGCAGATGCAATAAATCCATATACAATAAGCATAATAGCAATTGTTTCACCACTAAATGTGAACATACTTGCAAGTGTTGGATTTTCTGCTACATACTGTCCTCCAATAAGAGATAAAATAAGTAGGATAATACCAATTACTGACCCTTCTCCAACACGACCAGGCCTAATATAGCGCATGTAAACTCCCATTAAAATAGCGATAGGAATAGTTGCTGCTATCGTAAACATTCCCCAAGGACTTCCAATCAGTGCCTTTACTACGACTAACGCTAATACTGCTAATAAAATAATCATAATTCCTAAAATACCTATCATTGCAATTAGTCCTGTAACAGGCCCAATCTCATCCTTAATCATTTCTCCTAACGATTTACCATTACGTCTCATCGAAGCAAATAAAATGACAAAATCTTGGACAGCCCCCGCAACAACTACCCCAACAATAATCCAAATGGTCCCTGGTAAATATCCCATTTGTGCTGCTAAAATCGGTCCTACTAAAGGTCCCGCCCCAGCAATCGCTGCAAAGTGATGTCCAAACAATACCCACTTATTTGTTGGAACATAGTCTTTCCCATCATTTAATGTATGGGCTGGTGTTTGCCGATTATCATCTAAATTAAAAACCTTTCTCGCTATAAATCTACTATAAAAGCGATAAGCAACTGCATATACACATACAGCAGCTACTAAGAGCCATACAGCATTAATGGTTTCACCTTGTGATAAAGCTATCACCCCAAAAGCACCTGCTCCTACTGCTGTAATAACGCCCCAAAGTAAGATCGATTTCAATGTCTTCACATACAATTCCCCCAATACTATTTCTTAGTGGAGATTGTACTAAATTTTCTGAATATTTAACTTGAATCCTCCCTATCATGAAGGATTTTCAGTTTATCATGTTAAAATACTCTCATTACCTACTATAATTCAATGTTATTTCGAAGGCGTTTTACATAATTACGACTGACTGGAATCGGTTGCTCATCATACCTATCTAAATACAAATTATACGTGCCATTATAATAAGGTTTCAGTTCTTTTACATATGACATATTAATTAAATAGCTTTTATGCACACGTAAAAAATCATATGCATTTAGCTTATTTTCTAATTCCTGAAGTGTATATGTTGAAATATACTGATTATTCGTTGTGTAAATTGAAACAGTTTTATTTTCTTTATTTTTACTTACATATACGATATCTTCTGGAAGAATATATCGTATACCCTCTTGGCTTTCTATCGGTAGTTTCCGCAAATAACTCTTTGCTTTCTCACCTTGTTCTTTACCTATTTTATATAAAAGAAATTGTAAATCTTCTTCACGAAATGGTCGTAATAAATAATAAAATGCTTGGAAACGAAAAGCTGTAATGGATTCTTCTATGTTTTCACCTACAAAAATAAATTTTGTATAGCAATTTATTTCTCGTAATAAACTTGCATATTCAAAACCAGTACCATCTAGTAATTTGGAACTTAAAAAAACAAAGTCTGGTATATGTTTTTTCATCATAAATAAAGATTCTGTTCCTGTCTTTGCTTCAAAACATTCTACATTTCTCATATTTTCAGTGAAATTTTCAGCTAACTTTCTTCTCTCTTTTGCCTCTTCCATGATCAGTAAAATTTTCATTTCTTCAACCACCTAATTCTTTGTCCATATGTCCTGCTGTATACATTCGCTTTTATAAGAAATAATCCCTTTTTCTTACTATACCATTATTTATCTAAAAAAACAGAAAAAAGGAAACCACTTCGGTTTCCTCTCCCCCTTTATCCTACATTAACTGCCTAGAAAGAGCTGAGTAGTGTAGGATAATAAACGGTCAGGGCTACGTTTAAAATTTCACTTTATACTAATTCTCGTTGCTTCGTTTCCTGTCCAAGTATTACTACAGCGAATACACCAATTAAAATTGATCCGCAGAAAATCGTAAATATTAGTGATAGTGAAGCTTCTGAGGCAACTAAATACCCCACTAATAGTGGCCCTAGAATACCACCAATACGCCCAAATGCTGCTGCCATTCCTGCACCAGTACCACGAATAACCGTCGGATACTGTTCAGGTGTATAGGCGTATAATGCTCCCCAAGCACCTAAGTTAAAGAAGGATAGTAACATACCTGCCACAATTAATACTGTTAATGAATCCGCAACCCCAAACAAATAGGCACTGCAAGCTGTCCCGATTAAATACGTAACCAACACAAATTTACGACCGAGACGTTCAATAAACCAAGCAGCGGTGAAATATCCTGGAAGTTGAGCTAATGTCATAATAAGTACGTATTGGAAACTTTTTATTAAACTAAATCCTTTTAGCACCATTACACTCGGTAACCAAAGGAACATTCCATAATAAGAAAAGACAACACAAAACCATAGAATCCATAGCATAATTGTTGCTTTACGATATTCCCCAGACCAAACTGATTTTATATTTTCAATAACAGATGGTCTTTTTTCAACTTTTTGAAACCTTGGGGAATCCGGTAAATTCCACCTTAAATATAAAGCATATAGTGCTGGAACTGCACTCAATACCATCGCAACTTCCCAACCATATTTCGGAATAACAAAATACGAGATAAGGGCTGCAATTAGCCATCCACCTGCCCAAAAACTTTCTAATAACACAACAATTTTCCCACGCTCATGCGCTTCAACACTCTCTGATACTAATGTAGAGGCAACCGGAAGCTCTCCGCCAAGCCCCATACCAATTAAAAAGCGTAAAACGAGAAACATCGCGAGTGTCGTCGTTAATGCAGTTAAACCACTACCGATAGAAAATAATAATAATGTAATAATAAAGACTGATTTTCGGCCTATTTTATCTGATAGTATCCCAAAAATAAGCGCTCCTACTGCCATACCGATTGAGTTAATACTGCCTATCCAGCCCATTTCCTGGCTCGTTAATCCCCAATCCTTTTGCAAGGCTACCATTACAAATGAAAGCATTCCAACATCCATTGCATCAAATAGCCATCCAAGCCCAGCTATACCAAGTAGTTTGCGCTTCGAAATTTCTTTTACCTTGCCCACTAGAAGTCCTCCTCACACAGGTGTCTTTACACATCATTTTACATGTGTGAATTGTATAAGTAAAATACTTTTGTGTAAAAAATTCTCCTTCATCATTCCCAAAAAGTAAAACGTCTATCCCGATCGGTGAGGGCTAATAATCAGTAGGGATGCCTCACTAATTAAAGTTTCAATTTATTAAAAATGAACAAATAAAAAAAGCAGCGATATTTCGCTACTTTTTCGAACGCATTACTTCTTTTAAAAATTCCGCTAATACTAACTGACGACGCCAGCGTGTTGGATTACTGCATAATCTATAAAACCACTCTAAATGAATCGCTTGAATCCATTTTGGTGCACGTTTTACCTCTCCAGCCCATACGTCTAAACTTCCACCCACTCCAACAGCCATTTTCGTTTCTAAACGCTGCTTATTGTTTTGGATAAAGTTCTCTTGTCTCGGGAAACCAAGTGCAACAAGTAATAAATCTGGTTTTGCTTCTTGAATGCGAGAAATAATATTCTCTTCGTCTTCTTGTTTAAAATAACCATCTTGTGTACCGGCGATGGATACAGCTGAATATGTCTTTGTTAAATGATCTGCTGCAGCTTGTACAACATGCGGCTTTGCACCTAATAAGAAAACAGATACTGGTTTACTATCTTCTGATAACTTCGCAAGTAAATTACACATTAAATCAAAACCTGCTACACGTTCTTTTAAAGGTGTACCAAGCATGCCGCTTGCCTTTACAACCCCAATACCATCAGGTGTAATTAAATCTGTATTCAATAATGTTTGATAGAACTTTTCATCCTTTTTTGCGCACATAACAATTTCAGGGTTTGCTGTTACTACCTGAAACGTATGAGTTCGCTCCGCTTCTAGTTGTTCTTTTAAATATTGGACCGTTTCATCCATTGTCATTGTAGAAAAAGGAACGCCTAGAATATCAACTGTTTGTACTGCCATAGTTAACTATCCTCTCTATCATTACAAGTTTTTCGCTATTAATTGCTTATATGTTTCCTTTGTATCTTCATATAGTTTTTGAAGTGAGAAATTCATAGTAGCATGCTCATAAATATGTTTTCCCATTGCTGCTAATTCTCCCGTTTTCCACTTATCATACGCTTCTTCTAAAGCTAATGCTAATGCCTTTCCATCACCTGTTGGCACAATCCATCCGTAAGTTTCATCTACGATTAATGGTTCAATTTCTCCAGCCCTAGTCACAATTGATGGTACGCGTTGATTTGCCGCTTCTAATAAAACTAGTGGGAACCCTTCACTATGGGAAGTTAATAAATTTACATGTGACGACGCAAATAATTGTTTTACATCTTGACGATGTCCTAAAAACTCTACTTTATCGTTAATCCCTTTTTCAGTAGCTAATGACTTTAGATTTTCTTCTAATGGGCCATCGCCAACTAATAATACTTTAATTTTCTCCAATTTTGTTTGTTGTAACGCATCGAATAAAACTTCATGTCCTTTGACAGGATGTAATCGCGCTACTTGGATTGCCGTAAATACATCTTCATCAATATTGAACATTTCTTTTTTATTATAGCCTTCTGCTTTTTCCTTATCGTATTCAATTCCATTATAAATAACATGCATCTTTTCATTTGAAATCCCTAATGCTGCCAGGCTTTTTTTCAATCTATTTGTTACAACGAAAAATAAGTCTATATTTTTTAAGGCTTTCAAATTTAATTTCGTAAAAATCCAACCTTTTAAGCCTTGTTTAGTAAAGTCTTGAAATGGATCACTATGAATAGTCGTTACCCATTTTGCCTTTATTTTCTTTTTCATTAAAGAAACATAGAAATTAGCCCTAGGACCATGCGTATGAACTACATCAAATTTTTCTTTATTAATAAATTCACTTATATTCTTTAAAATGGATAAATCATAGCGCGATTTTTGTGAAAACACATGGACTTTTATCCCTAATTCCCTTGCTTCCTTCGCAACAATTCCATCTTCAAATACTGCTAATTCTACTTCACCAGTTGGAAACTGATCGAGAAGTGAAATAATATGTGTTTTCCCTCCCCCATCTTCTGCTCCTGCATTCATATGCAATATTCTCATGTTTTTTCCTCCTTTAAATCCTCGCTACGTTTCCAGCTATTTTTATTTTACTGTACTAAAAAATAAAAGCTAACAAAAGTTAGCTTTTATTTTTATCATTCAATTTCTAGGTCTACTATTAGATAAGCTAGCACCACTACAAAGTAAATCCCAACTCCTGGTGCTGTTAAAATATGTCCTGCAATATAAGCAATACCTAATGCTAACAATAAGCTTGCTGCGATCATTCCATATTTTATATTAAATATCTCTTTAAACCTTGTAATAAATGCTAGCAGGATTCTTAAGCCGTAATAAACAAATGGAATCATTAGTAATACAAAACCAATAATTCCAAAATCATAAAACCAATCGTGGAAGTCCATTTCGATTAGCTTTGGATCTGGCTGCTTTTGTTCATTATATTTAAAGTTACCTGCATAGCCCATTCCTAGTAATTTTTGTGTCATTGGCGCTTCTTTAAAGAACTGCTTATGTCTTTCTTCATATACTTGACGTCCGCTGAAAATAAGATTTTCTTGATTTTCTTTCTTTTGCTCTTTCTCAAGCTCTTTCTTAACTTCCTCTTCTATCTTCGCCTTTTCTTCTGGCTTTTCAACTTTATGATGATTTTCTTCTTTTGCTTTAAGTTCTTGCTCTTTTTTCAGCTTCTCTTTAATTTCTTGTTCTTTTTGACCTTGTTGTGCCACATTTTGCTCTGTTAAATAATTATTGTGAATACCCATATTTTGCGCTAATGGTGTTTGTTTAAATGTTCCAACTACACCAGCTAATAGGACAATAGCAATTACTGCATTAAGCGCAAGAGATTTTTTGTTCGGATTTTTTCTATCAAATAATAATTGTAGGAAAATAATCCCGATTGCTGCCGCTAACGTAGCACCAATTGAGCCCATCCCTACTTTTGTACCAACTTGAATTAGCGAATAAATCATTAAAAGTGATGGAATCCAATATAAAACGTGCTTCACGCTCTTTGTTTTTTGAATAGAATATAGTACCACAATAGGGAAAATAATAGCTAAGATTGAACCTAGTTCATTCCCTGCATAGAACCAACCTCGAGAACCAACCTTCATCCATTCATAACTACCAAAATCAGTAGATGTTGAAATAGAAATAACCATAATTGCGTTAATGATTAATGTAGAATATACAATACTATTTCGAACCTTATCACTAATATTAACTGTCTTTTTCAATGATTTTAAAGCTAAAATGTATGATCCCAGCATGATATATATATATAATGCTTTCGCAACGAATTTAACTTCTTCACCAAGTACAATAGGATTTTTAACTAGTTTGTTATTAATAAATCCTATCCCTAAAACTCCGGCTAATAATATAAGATAAATTAAAAACTTTCTATTTTCCTTCTCTTTTGCCTGAATTAAAATGTAAATACCACCAACAGCCATAATAAGGAATCTTACTAAAATTCCAACGGTAGCATTTGATTTTAATAAAGTGATGCTAAGAGACGTTAATAAATCTAAAACAGGCTGTAAAATAATAAAAAAGAGCAAAAAATGCTCAAATCTAACCCTAGCTTGATTTGCTAACATTCCAAGACCTCCATACAAAATCTTAACATTATCTTTTAATCATAATTTTTTATCGTTCAAACACACCTAGCAATTATAACATAACTCATATTCAAATCGAGAACTATTTTTCCAGCTAAAACTAGCCCGGATAAGTATTAATCAGTAATAGAAATTACCGTCCTTTAGCTATACTCCCCCATTTTTACAAAAGCTATCTAACAACCATCCCCTTATTTTTGGCAGTATATACATATTTTTTTATCATTTTATGCAAATATAATCAGCGTACCTACCACTGTAACATTTTACCAACTATAAAACATCAAAAAATGTAAAATTGATCTTTTCATATCTTTTTCAAATTACTTTATGGCTAATTTCCAAACATTTTCAAACGCTTTCTTTATGTATTTTATCCGTTTTTCTACATGTAGCGAAAAGTAATTGTTATTTCCAATACTTTAGTGTATATTTTTTCTCTGGAACATCTTTAAGAGGAAGGGATTAAGGCCATGTTATTAATCGATATATTTACGTTTCTTGGCATTATCGCCGCTGCCATTTCTGGTACATTAGTTGGTTTAAAAAAAGATTTAGATTTATTTGGTGTCCTTTGTTTAGCTGTAGCTACTGCGCTCGGCGGCGGTATTATTCGTGATATCATGATTGGTAACCTGCCCCCTGTCGCATTTGTAAAACCCATTTACTTTTTCGTAAGTGTATTATCAGCATTATTTACTTGTATGTTTTTTGAGCGCATCAATAAGCTTCAAGTCGTTATTATGCTTTCTGATGCTGTTGGCTTAGGCGTTTTTACAGCTATTGGTGCAAATGCGGCAATGTCACATCATGTTGACGCCTCATTTCTAGTTGTTTCAATGGGAGTCATTACAGGTATTGGAGGCGGTATTTTGCGTGACATTTGTGCTCAAGATATCCCTTACGTATTCCGAAAAGAGATTTACGCAATCGCTTCTATCTTAGGAGCAATTAGCTTCCTAATCACATACGCTATGGGGGCGCACGTATTAGCTTTCTATGTTTGTTTATTAGTAACATTCGTTATTCGTGTCGTCACTGTAATATATAATGTGCATTTCCCTGTTTTCTTTAAAACACATGCTAAAATTAATAAAGGCCATTAAGAGAATTCTATCTAGAATTCTCTTAATTTATATACTATTCTACGAACTAATATAGAGTAATTATATATAAGCATATATAATTACTCTATATTAGTTTTAAAATTGAAAACGTTTTATACACAGGGGGAAGAATGATGCTTGGGGTTTTCAAAAAAAATATTAATAAAACAAACGCCAGTATAATCGAATTAAGTAAGGACCAACAAATAACTTTTAATGTACCTACTAATTCTGAACTGAAAATTCAAATGGATATGCTACACATTTCAAAAGAAGATTTACAAGTTGTAAAAGTACTACAGCCTTTTATTTATGCAGAAATTGATTGGATTACTGAAAAATTCTATGCCAACATTACAAAACAACCTAATTTAATTACTATTATTGAACGTTACAGCTCTATTTCAAAACTAAAGCAAACTTTAAAAACACATATTAAAGAATTATTCAGCGGCAATATGCATGAAGATTTTATTGAACAGCGTGTTAGGATTGCCAAAAGACATGTACAAATTGGCTTACATCGAAAATGGTATACTGCTGCTTATCAAGAATTATTCCGCTCTATCATGAAGATTTTGCAAACAAAAATAACAACAATCGATGATTTTTCCTATTCTATAAATGTCATAAATAAATTATTCACTCTTGAACAAGAACTTGTTCTTGCAGCTTATGAATCTGAATATGAAAGAATGCAAAAAGAGCATGAGAAAGAAAAAGAACTAACTGCTATGACAATTACGCATATCGCAACAGAACTAGCTGCTGTATCTGAAAAGACAAGCTCTTCTATTCAAAAACTAACCGCTAAGTCTGAAACTATTGTAGAGATCGCTAAAACAGGTACATCATTAGCTACAACATCTGAAGAAAAAGCGAATAAAGGGAAAGAACAATTAAACCAGCAAAACAAACGAATGGGATCTATTCAAATGAATATGGAAACGATTATTACAGATACTCATGAACTTCTCGATATTTCTAATAAAATTAACGAAATCATAGATATCGTTAAATCGATCGCGGAGCAAACAAATTTACTCGCACTAAATGCTGCTATCGAGTCTGCACGTGCTGGAGAATTTGGGAAGGGGTTTTCTGTTGTTGCTGGTGAAATCCGAAAATTATCAGAGCAAACGAAAGAATCTATATTTAACGTTACAAAGCTCGTCGAAAAAACAAATGAACAAATTACCCGTGTCTCGTCTTCCGTGAAACAAATTAGCTCTCTCGTATCGGAAGGAACGGATAGTATGTCGGCAACAGATCGATATTTCCAAGAAATTGTAAAAGATATGTCTAACTCAAAAGAACAGAATAAGAAAATTGAACATGAGCTACAAGCTATTTCACAAGTAATGAAAGGAATTCAAGATGATTCCTCACAAATGGCTCTAACAGCCGATAGTTTGCAACTAGAACTAAATCGATAAGATAAAGTGAAACTTTAATCAGTGGGGGTTTTGTTCATCCCCACTGATTATTAGCCCTCACCAATCAGGCTTTTACGGGCAGCAGGGCCCCCACCTAACTTCTTTGCTTTCGCTGAATTTTGAGGTGGGGGTCTTACTGTCCGGAAAATAGCGGGATAAAATTCAGGTCAGGCATACTTTTCATCTGCACTGACTACTAAATTTCATCTTCCATCAAAAAAAGAATCCAGAATGGATTCTTTTTATTTTCTGAAAAATATTTTTTGACAATACACATAACTCATATAAACACCAAAGCTCTGCAAAATAAACAATGCCGGCATAATTACATTGTAATATGCCATATCTACTTGGAAGAGCCTTAACAATACGGAGCCACTAATTAAAAATAAGAACAACATATATCCCTCATTTTGTTGTTTCTTAATAAGGAAGTGTAATAGGGCTATAGTCATAAACAATGTTACGGCTATATATATCAGTTTTTCACATTTGAAAAGAATAGAATTTATCCCCTCATCTGAAAACTGATTTATCATCGGTTCTAAAAGTTTAAATCTTTCTCCCTCAATCTCTTTTAACTTTTGATCAATATGCTCTGTTACACTTTGATTTTCCGATATTTTTTCCTCATGTTGCGTTTTTCCAATTAAGACAGATTGAACATACGCCTCATTCGTAATCGTATATTGTGACAGTCCCATTGCCTTAATTCCATAATTCACAACAAAATGAGCACTATAAAATAGAATAAGTATCCCTATCATCTTTAGTAACACTTTTTGTTTCGTTGTTGATTGAAACAATTCAATTAATAATACATATACAGTGATAAAAATAGGAAGAAATAATCCCATTGGGAAAATCATATTACTAACTGCAAATAAAATCGCTGAAAACACCCACATATAAGGATGATCTAATCCTTTATATAAAAGTATGTAACAAGCAAAATAAAATAAAAATATTGCAAGTGACTCAGGAGTTAATACGGAACTCATGAATATATTTGGAATATACAGGGCATAAAATATAGAAGCAATACGACCGCATTCTTCTCCAAAAACCATTGCCGCAATACGATAAATAAAAAATGCGGTTCCTGCGCAAAATAACACATTAAATAGTTGTAAAGCGAATAATGTATCACCAAATATACGAATAATTACTGACTCATATATAATAAAAGGCAAATGAGTTACAGTCCCTATATTATTACCAATTGCAATCTGCTTTGCAGACTCATACATCACTTTCATATCACCAATTATTGGAGCATCTACAAATAACAGCATACTAAGCCTCACAACTATAGATACACTTATAAGAAAAATAAGAAATTGTTTATCTGTAAAACGATATTGTAGAATTGATGCCACTAACAAAATGAGTATGACGAAAATTGCCAATATGATTGTTACACTTGTTGTACTTCCCCCAAAAAATTGCTTACTTGTCTCAAATGCTGCCCAACAACTATAAACAAAAAATGCGAGCATCGCACCGATCGTAATTTTATTGAAGAAAGATGAAAAATTTGTTTGTATATGATTCATATGTCCATTGCACCTCTATTTCCATTCATAACAAAACGATTCTATCATGAATGGGTACACGGCTGATAGGGAAATTCTATGACAAATACATAGTCATTACTTTTTACTTGCAATGTAAGCGAATCCTCTTTTACACTACATTTTAGATAAAATAAATTTTCTTTCAGTTACATGAATACAAATAGAGAAGTTTAAATAATCCTCTTTTGGAATACACTTTACTTCATTAAATATCTAATATGAGTAATCCGCTTACACATATTATTCTGATTGAAAACAGACTATAGGGGCTGAATATATGGAAAAGAAATTCATGCGAGAATCTAAAGCAATTAAGACAACACGTGTTTTTCCTAACGATTTAAATAATCACCAAACACTTTTTGGAGGGAAATTATTAGCAGAAATTGATAGTATTGCTTCAATTGCGGCTGCAAGACATAGTCGTAAACATTGCGTAACAGCATCTATTGATTCAGTTGATTTTTTAACTCCAATTCACCAAGCTGATTCGGTTTGTTATGAAGCATTTGTATGTTATACAGGGAAATCTTCAATGGAAGTTTTCGTAAAAGTAATCGCAGAAAATTTATTAGCAGGCGAGCGTAGAATTGCTGCTACTTGCTTCATTACATTTGTGGCAATAAAAGATGGAAAACCTTCGTCCGTACCACAAGTACTCCCTGAAACTCAGGAAGAACATTGGTTACACACAACCGGTTCAGAACGCGCGGAAAGCCGAAAAAAGGGACGTTTAAAAAGTAAAGAGATGGCTGAAGTTTTAACTTTAAGTAAGCCATGGAATATATAATATGATACCTCACTTCATACATGCACAGGTTTATTTCATCCTTGCATGTATTTTTTATTGTAAAAAATTCCAGCTCTTATCTTTTATTTACTGTTTGTCTCCTAAAATAACCCACCAGTTTTTCCTTTATTTTGCTATACTATTAATGGTATATTAGATAAGGTTCGTTTAAAAATAACTATAATATAATTAAGTATATAAGGGATGGTGCGATAATGTCTATTGAGGTACCAATTTCAATACCAAAAACGTTAATTATTATTCCTGCGTATAACGAGGAAGAAGCAATTGCGGATACATTAACAAGATTATTAAAACTAAAACAGCATTTTACAGAATTAAGCATTTGCGTTATTAATGATGGATCACATGATAAAACAGCTCAAATCGTAAATGATTTTCCTGTTCACCTTGTGAACTTACCATATAATCTAGGTATTGGCTCAGCTGTACAAACTGGTTATAAATACGCATATGAGAATGGATATGATATTGCAATTCAGTTCGATGCTGATGGGCAACATAATCCTGATGACTTGTACAAAATTATAAAACCTATTGCTGAAGACCAATGCGATATGGTGCTAGGTTCACGTTTTACAGAGAAAACAGCCTATAAAGGTAGTATTTCCAGAAGAGTTGGTATTTTTTATTTTACTGCTCTACTGAAAGTACTAACAAAACAAACCTTTATGGATCCAACTTCTGGGTATCGTGCTATCAATCGAGAAGTAATTAAGATTTTTGCACATAATTATCCAAAAGATTATCCAGAACCAGAAGTCCTTATTCATTTAAAAAAGAAAAAATTACGCATTAATGAAATATCGGTAAATATGCAAGAGCGCCAAGGGGGACAATCTTCTATTACACCTCTTAAATCTGCATATTACATGATTAAAGTAAGTCTTGCTATATTGATGCAAAAAATTGTGAAAGGTTGATAATAAATGCCTATAATTACCTTTTCATTTATCTTCATTCTATTATTATTTTTATTAATTATTAATTCCATTCGTCGTGGAGCTTTAGAAACTAAATATGCCATTTTATGGATTTTCGTTTGTGTTTCAATGGCAATTTTAAGTTCTACTGAAAAAATTATAAATTGGATTGGACAACTATTACACGTAGAATATCCTCCATCTGTTTTATTTTTATTTGGACTATTATTCTGTTTCATCTTAATTTTTGACTTAACAAGAAAAATTTCTAAATTACATCATCAACTTGTAACATTAACGCAAGATTATGCGTTATTAAAGCAAAAATTAAACGTAACGCAAACTGAAACTGATAACGAATAGTTCCCTATTTAAATATGAATATATACGAAAAAACATCTTAATTTTCCAAAAAAATTAAGATGTTTTTTCTTTCAAACTATTTTTTTCTAATTAATAATTTACTAATTTTCATAACCGTTGCCACAGTACCGACTCCAATTATAATAAATAAAAATGGTATTAACGGTAATGCATATCGTTCATATGCAACATAAAAACATGTTAAAGCTGTTTGCAATAAAAGGATTGACCATAAAAATGTAGTCTCTCTCCATCTTTTTAAAAGGAAAATAAATGAGAGTACTGTACATATTAAAAACATCGTCTTAATAAAATTATATATTTCATTCATATCCTTTGCAGAAACATTGAATACTTCAATATTATGCTCTATAGAATAATACGGTTTTTTCCAAAGAATTTCTGGTTTCAAGACTAAATAACTCTCTATCATAGAGCCCTTATCCGTTTTCCACCATTCTTTCATTTTATCAATCGCTATTTTTTCTTCTAACTCCATAAATTCATGTGCTTCAAGATTAGGGTACTTTGCATGTAATTCTATTTCAAGTTCCCCCATATCCTTACCTTCTGGGTAGCCTTTCCCTTGATACGTTCCAAGTAATAACGGATTCCCTGCCCCAGCAGTTAGTGGGATAAATTTATCAAATTGAATGTAATTGCGGGCCCACCATGGTCCAAGTACGATAAGTCCTATTCCTATGCTTATAATCGCCTGCTTCATCATAATCCGGAATGGATAGCGTTTCATTAAAAGATACCCAAATAGTAAGATTGGATATAATGCAATTTGTACGCGGAGGTACAGTGCTAAAAAATAGAAAATTAATACAATCAGAAGATGTTTCGTTTTATGAGTATCAGCTAATTTTAAACTCCAATATACTAATCCTAATGAAAGGAATAGAAACGGCCCTTCTGTTAAAGTTAAATTTTCCATAACAATCTCTGGAGGATACACAGCTAATAAGAAAGCACCTATTAATCCTGCAGCAGGATTCAATAAATAAGTACCAATCTTATAAGTTAGCAAAATACTAAGTACCCCTAATAGAATAATGATTAATTTGGCTACAAAAAGACCTTCACTGCCATTTCCAAAAAAGTAAAATACAGTAGCTAATAAGGCTGGAAAACCCGGCATAATATGAATCGTTGGTTTATCTGGTTCATGGTATGTTAACATCCCTGTTTCCAATAAAATATTTGCCGTTTTTTGATAACCTATATCATCGCTAGCTATAGATAGATCTGCACCATGTGTTTGTAAAGTTGCAAAACGAAGTGCAAACCCGACAATCATAATAATCCCTAAAAGGACTATATTAGATTTGCGAGTAAATCGCCCTAACATCTCATCTTCTCCCTTCAGATACATAATCTTCAAAATATTTTCTATATTTTTACAACACAATACGTTCTATAATAAATACTTTTTATACAAAGTACAACAATAGAAAGTTGATTTACAAAGTTTATATGCGTTAAACTTATACAGATGTTCTTGTAATCTTCTCCCTTTCAAAGGGCTTGTATATATGGTGCAAGACATAAAAAACTTGAGGAGATAAAAATTCTATGATGGAACAAAAGCAACTTGTTTCTGTTGTCATACCTCTGTATAACACGGAAAAATATATTGAAGAAACGATGCAGTCAATACTAGATCAAACATATAAAAACATTGAAATTGTAATTGTAGATGATGGAAGTAAAGATCAATCACCTTCTATCGTGAAAAACCTTGCCGAAAAATATCCAGGGCAAGTAAAATACGTTCATCAAAAAAACCAAGGTGTTTCGGTAGCTCGTAATACAGGTATCGAAAGTGCTAGCGGAGAATATGTCGCTTTCCTTGACAGTGATGACTTATGGCATCCAACTAAAATTGAGAAGCAAGTCGAAAGTATGCAAAAAAACAACATGGACGCGTGCTATTGTGGTTATATGAATTTCTACGAAGAAACAGGCGAGAAGGTTGAGCATACAACAAACTTTATTAAAGGCGATATGGCAAAAGCATTCCTAACACATCAGGTTGTTGCTCAAACAAGTACTTGGATTTTCAAACGATCCATCGTAATGGATCATAACATTCGTTTTACACCAGGATGTAGTTGGGGCGAAGATTTGGAGTTTTTATTTAAACTTATGAGTGTGACAAATGTATGTTATGTCGATGAATACTTAACATATTATAGAATCTTATCAGAAGGAAATCTTTCTTCTAAATATAAAGATTATGAATTAAAAACAACAAAAGAGCTGGAAGTATTCAATCGTATGAAGGACTGGGTACATAATAAATCTCAAGATTTCATTACAAAAGATTCTCAGTCACTTATTGAAATTCTTGAGACTTATTTATTCCCTTATACAGTCATCAATAACGCTTGTATATATATTAAAGAAAACTCTCAATTAGATAAATCACAAGTTCAATTAATCAAAAAAGATATCAAGAAATATTGCCGTAAAATCTATTCAAAAAATGGAAAGCGTAGTAAAAAGCTATATGCAATGCTTTGGTTTATCCGAATTAAATTTCTGTTTTCTTAAACTGAAAATATAACGATACTCTCTCTTTCTGTGAACAAATCAAATTTACAAATAGGACAAGCTAATCCGGTCCTAAAGAATAGAAAGGTCCTTTCTCATGAAAACAAATAAAATTCTAAAAAACGCATCCTACCTCTTTGTAGGAAACATTACTGTCCGTTTTGTACTGGCTATTGCAACCATTTTCTTTGCAAGATATGTTTCTCCAAGTGATTACGGTATGTTTACAACTGCGTTAGCAGTTTCAGCTGTTATTTGTTACTTTACAGATGCAGGTTTGACACATACGTTTATGCGTGAAGGAACGAGAAGCGATGCTAATATTAGCGTGCTAATAAGTAGTTATTTACGTATTCGTTTAATATTAGCTATCGTAATTTCTGTACTTTTCGCTATTTTTGCCCAGTTCTTCTATCCCGATGCTTACTTACGTGCGATGGTATATTGGGTTGTTCTACCAACAATGTTCGGAGCAACCTTACAAGGTGTTGGGATGGCTTACTTCCAAGTAACAGAACGCATGCAATTTACAGCTATTATTTCTGTACTACAAGGTGTAACAGCTGCTGCTGCCCTATTACTAGGGATGTCTTTCCAATGGTCACTTATGATGGTTGCTGCCATGTACGGGGTATCTAGTCTTGTAACAGGTGTTATCGCCTTTATAATGACAATACGCTATACGAAAGTCCATAAGGGTTGGGATAAAGGTATTTTAGATCAACTACTTATTTTCACAATCAATGGAATCATCATTATGCTCTTACCACAATTGGGGCCTATTATCTTAGAAAAGGTTTCAACATATAATCAAGTTGGATTCTTTGGTGCTGCATCTAAAATACCAGCTGTACTATATCAAATACCGGGAGTAATTGCAGCTGCCTTTTATCCAAGGCTTTTTGCTTTTGGTAATGAGAAAAACATTGAAGAACATAGGAAATTATCAAGTTTTGAATTAAAACTTATGTCTTTTTTAGGAATGGGAATTTCTATCCCCTTTATTGCTGATCCAAGTTTCTGGATTGTTAGTTTATTAGGAGAAAAGTACGCCCCCGCTGGTGACGCTCTTGCTATTTTAGCGTTTATGGTTATTTTACAATCAATTAACTATCCACTAGCCGACAATTTAACAACAATTGGCCAGCAATGGAAACGCGCAACAACAATGACTATTGGATTAGTTGTTGCTATCATAGGTTATATTGTATTAGGTAGTAAATATGGAATGATGGGGGCAGCTGCCGCAGCTATCCTTACCGAAATTACACTATTAATCGGATTTACACTCTTTATTCGTAAAGGCATGCAATTATTAGTTAAAGGAATTATATTTAATTCCTTAGCCTTTATTATTAGTTACGGTATATACCGAATTGCATTAATCAACTTACCACCATTAGTTGCTTTAACGCTTACTGGTATACTATACGGTATAATCGGGGTTTTAATTGACCCTCAAATACGTGGGTTCGTTTTAGGGTTTATAAAACAAAAGCTCATTCGCAAACATGCTTAAAAACAAAAAGCTTTTCCTATTTAAAAATGGAAAAGCTTTTTGTTTTTTATATACTACCATTTTTCTTCAGTAAAAAAATTCTATATATTCCAGGTCAAATTGACTTACTTTCTGAAAATGCCTTATACTAAATTACATGTAAACTATGAATTTCAACGCCTGTAAAAATATATATGCTTCAACAAAAATATATATTTTCTCATGTTAAAACTAAAGAACACACCTTTAAAAATTGGTGTGTTTTTATATGCTACCTAAAAACTAGTTGCTACATGATAACAACTTTTAAAGGAGGATTATCAATTTTTATGAGCATAAAGCCGAATAATAAGTTCTTTTCCAAGAAAACGATAATAATTATGCCAATATTATTATTGTGTGCTTTTGCTTTTCATTATTTCTTTTTAACATCTAATCAAGCCTTTTCTGGTACAGGGGATGCATTACGCCAATTTGGCTTCTTTACGTTTCTTCTGCAACATGCCTTTAAAGATGGCAACCTTTTCTGGTCTTTTGATTATGGGTTAGGTGGAGATTTATTTGGAGAGTTTAGTTATTATTACAGCACATCACCATTTTTCTGGATTACACTGTTACTACCTAAACTAAGTCTTGAGCAAGTTTATGACGTGAAATTATACATGAGTATTTTAAAAAACTTTTTAGCTATGTTATTCATGTATGGCTCTTTACGTTACCATAATAAAACAGCATTCTCATCTTTTGTTGCTGCTATTATATATGGTGGCTGTATTACTTTCATCCGCCACTCTTTACTATGGGATTTCATGGCTGATGCCATTGTATTTTTACCATTAGTAATATGGGGACTTGATAAATATATTATTGAAAAGAAGCGCGGACTTTTCCTAATCGCTGCTACTTTAATGTTAGCATCAAACTTTTATTTTGCTTTTATCACAAGTATTTTCATATTCATTTATGCATTATTCCAATACTTTGCGACACAACAAAATAAAACGATTGGCTCTTTTCTAACTTATTATATTAGAATCGGCTTATTGTACGGACTATCACTCGGTTTAGCCGCCGTTTGCTTCCTCCCATCAGTTAATGCCGTATTTAGCGCCGATCGACTATCAAAAAAGTTTGAGATACCACTATTATTTGAAGATAAATTTTATAAAGATTTAATGGAAAATATTTTCTTCATGTATAGTGCTGAAAATCATCAACTGGCTTTACCAGCTTTAATTTTATTCTTAATCGTATTTGGAATGTTTATACGTGATAAACTCGTTAAAAATAAAGTATTCTTTACGTTATTCATGTTCATTCTGTTTATGCTTCCATATACATATTCTGTATTTAATGGTTTTTCAGCAATGCAATCTAGATGGTTTTATTTATTTGTATTTGTCATTGCCCAAACAATTGCATACATTCTAGATTGGATGATTATTCATAAGAAAGACTACAAATTACCTTATCTAATAAGTTTATTAGTGTCTATTGGATTATTCATTTATGCATTTTATAGAAAAGCAAATATAAATGTAACTGATAAACCTTTACAAGACGTTGATAACATTTTACTCGGAACTGTCGTTCTTTCTGTTATTACAGTATGTTTATGGCGTTATATTTCTAAACCCTTCATACAATTTTTAGTTGTATTGAACATACTCGTTAGCACAATTTCTATGAATTATATGTATGCGAATAATATACTTAGTACCGTTTACGGACAGAGCCAGATTTCAACTGAAAAGTTACACGAACCAGGCTATGATAATAAAGAAGAAATTGCTGCAATTCGCTACATACAAGAAAATGATAAAGACTTTTATCGTATTCTTAATCCATATAGTGAATATAACACACCAATGCTACAAGGATATCATGGCGTAAGTACGTATCAAAGCTTGGTTAATTATTATGTCCATGACTTTATGAAAAATAAATATGGCGTATTCCAAATGTACGATACACCTTCAATGTTTTATCAAGCTGATAGTCGACTACTACTTGAAAATATGCTAGGTATAAAATATCGCGTATTAAGTGCTGATACAGATCCAAAGAATGTACCTTATGGATATAAACTATTACAGCAAGTAGGACCATATAATATTTACAAAAATGACTATGCCTTACCGTTAGGGTATGTATATGATTCGGCTATAAGTGAAGAAGAGTTTTCTAAATTAAACTTCGCTCAGCGTGATCAATTATTATTACATGCTGTTGTCGTTAATAATACAAAAGAATTTTCATTAAACCATTTTAATAAACAAGACCTTAAATCAAAGGCAGTATCTATTAAAACGGAAAAAGCAAAATTCGAAAACATGGTAAAAGAAGGAAACAAACTAATTGTTCATGGCTTTGGAAATATGATCGTACCTATCCATTATCCTAATACGCCTGGTGACCTACTGATAGAATTAAAATTGAAAAATACAGGTACATTCAATGCAACTGTTAATGGAAAAACGATTGGAAAAGGTGACGATGCTGGTGCATACTCGTATCCGTTAGAAAGATTTGTTTACAATTTAGGCAATGAGCGTCCAGAAAACCTAACTATCTCTATTGATATGGCAGGTGAGTATGAATTAGGTGACTTACAAGCAAATATCGTAAACTATGAAAGTGTACAAAAAGAAACAAAAAAATTAACTGAAAATAGGCTTGAAAATATTTATTATAAGAACAATTATTTAAAAGGGGATATCAACTCAAATAAAGACGGGCTCCTATATTTATCTGTTCCATATAGTAAAGGTTGGACTATAAAAGTTGATGGAAAAGAAAAGGAATTTACGAAAGCGAATTCTGCCTTTATCGGTGTTCCCATTACAAAAGGCTCACATGTAATCGAAATGAATTACGTTACACCTTACTTCAAATTAGGTATGATTATATCAATCATTTCACTAATTATTTGTGTAGCTTTACTAATTTTCACAAATCCAAAAGCACGACGAAAATTTTCTTTTAAAAAGCAATAATGAGCAATCAATGAATCATGAAGCTATCCAATTGGATAGAACGCATAACATTGTTTTAACCCACTACAAACAAGGAGTGTCAAAAATGACTCTTTCAATCGTTGTACCATGCTACAATGAAGAAAAGGTGCTTCGAGCCTTTTATTCAGAGACTTCTCTTGAAATTCATAAATTAACTACCGATTATGAATTTGTTTTTGTTAATGATGGTAGTAAAGATGATACATTAAATATTTTACGTGATTTAGCTAGTTCAGATTCATCGGTACACTATATATCGTTTAGTCGAAACTTCGGAAAAGAAGCTGCAATGTTAGCTGGTTTAAAATACGCTACAGGCGATGCCATTGTTATTATGGATGCTGACTTACAACACCCTCCTACGTTAATAAAAGAACTGTTAGAAGGATATAACGACGGCTACGACCAAGTCATTGCAAAAAGGACAAGAACCGGTGATTCACCCGTTCGCTCTTTCGTCTCTCGTCTTTACTATAAGGTGATGAATAAGTTTGTAGATATTGAATTAGTAGATGGTATTGGTGACTTTAGACTTTTAAGTCGAAGAGCAGTGGATTCATTAGTATCTTTAAGTGAGTACAACCGATTTTCAAAGGGCTTATTCTCTTGGATTGGTTATAACGAATTGATCATTGAATATGAAAATGTATTACGTTCTGATGGAGAAAGTAAATGGACCTTCTCGAAATTATTAAATTACGGAATTGATGGTGTAATTTCATTCAATAATAAACCGTTACGTCTATCTATATATCTTGGATTACTAACAACCATTTTTGGACTTTTATATGTAATCACTACGTTCGTTCAAATTATCCTTGGTGGTGTGGAAGTTCCTGGTTACTTTACTCTCATTTCCGCTATACTATTTATTGGCGGTATTCAACTCATATTCCTAGGTGTTATTGGTGAATATATCGGTCGTATTTATTATGAAACAAAACGTAGACCGCATTTTATTGTAGCTGAAAAGAAAGTTAGTGAAGTTAAACAAAAGGCATAACAAAAAAGTTACTTCTGTAGGTAGAAGTAACTTTTTTATATACTAACATTTACACACCCTTTTTTGCATAGATATAATCATTTCTTTTAGCCCATTATAATACGAAGTTTTTGGTATATCCCCGATACACCTCTCATATTTCTCCCCGCTTAATACAATTGGTTTTTCCGTCAAGTATAGCATTTCCATAAATTCTTTCATCTGCTTATCAAACAGACCAATAAACTGGATCATTCCTCTTTTTACAGTTATTACTCGTTTGGTATATCCCGTTAATTCCCGTATGTGTTGAATCATTTCCTCACCTGTAATAACACCATAACCTGGTATGTTCCAATTTTGTCCATAGGCCTCATCATGTAAAGCTAATTCAACCATTGCTTTTGCACCATCTGGTGTAAAAATATATTCACGGGCAATCTTTTTATCTCCAACAAAGCTAGACATTTTATTTGCAAGTATTCCCTTTAATGTATGATGAACAAGTGTGCTTTCTGCATTTGGACCATAAAAGTCTGGGAAATGAGCAATAAACATTCGTACATTAGCTTGTTTTGCCAACTCTTCAAGTTGTAAACGAATCTTCCCTTTCTTTGTGTGTGGTCTCTTTTTAGCCTCTTCTTTTACAAGCCCTTCCCCTTGCCTTCCATACGCATAAATATTATCAACTATTCCTATTTTGATACCGTAATGTTTCGATACCTCTAATATATTTATTAATAATTTCTCTTGCTGTTTCTCCCAATCTGAATACGGAATATTTACAGCATGAAATATAATATCAACATCTTTAGCAGCATTCATTATATCCTCTTTTATAAATACATCGCCGGCTACAACTTCTACATGTTTGTTCCCAGAAAATAATGCACCTAATCTCTCCTTATTTCTTGCAAAAGCAACCACATGAATCCCTCGGCCACATAATTCGTTTACAATTGCATAACCCATTGAACCAGAAGCACCTAATACTAAAGCCTTTTTCATTATAAATCCCCTCCTAAATTAATTAACCACTGTTCAATTAATATTAAAAAGAAAATCACTTACATAAGAAGCGATTTTGAAATAAACTCTACATGTACCTTAGCCAAACCTTGTAGTTCTTCAAACGTTTGGCCACTTCTGCAATAATGTGCTACAAATCCATGTAATGATAAAAAAACAGACCATATTATCATCGCATTTAATTTCCCATCACATAAAGAAGAAATAACCTTCGCAAATTTTTCATAGCTAACATTAGGACTATTTTCCAAACACTCTTTTAATTCGGCATCTTTAATTAAAAACATAATTTCATAATGACTCTGATTTCTTAGACCAAATTCAATAAAACCGAATAAAACTGCTCTTAGTTGCTCTTCTCTCGATAATTTTTGATTACAAATTTCATCTAACTTTTTATTTAATAATTGAAAATCCTGTTCTACCATTGCGTAAAATAGCTCTGCTTTGTTTTTAAAATGATAATAAATCGAACCATGGCTATATCCAAGTTCTGTTGCAATTTTGCGCATTGAAGTATGTTGATATCCTTGTGCTATAAATAGCTCCCTAGCTACATTCATAATCATTTCTCTTGTTAGTTCTTGTTTAACTGCTTTCCTTGGCGACATATTTCATACCTCACACATTTAATTAACCACTGTTCAATTACATTATATATTTTCAGAAAATTAATGCAACCCTTTTTTGAAAAAATATACATTTTGAAATGATGGCATTATATGAAAGAATTTAGTATCATGATTCAAGGTACTATTTCAAGTTGGACGGAGGATACTATGAGCTTATTAACAGTTGAAAAATTAGGACATACATTTGGCGATCGTACATTATTTAAAGATGTATCTATGCGATTATTAGCAGGTGAGCACGTTGGATTAGTTGGTGCAAATGGTGTTGGTAAATCAACATTCATGAATATCATTACTGGTCAGCTTATTCATGACGAAGGTCGTGTAGAATGGACACCAGGCACACATTACGGTTACTTAGATCAGCATACGGTTTTAACGCCTGGACGTACAATTCGTGATGTACTAGCGGATGCATTTTTACCGTTATTCGAAAAGGAAACAGCTTTAAATGAAGTTACAGAAAAAATGGGAACTGCTACACCAGAAGAACTAGAAGAACTTCTTGAACAAATGGCAGAAATACAAGATGCACTTGAAGCAGGTGGTTTCTATTTACTAGATATGAAAATTGAAGAGGCTGCACGTGGTCTTGGAATTGATGCTATTGGTTTAGATCGTGATGTTTCAGCACTAAGTGGTGGACAACGTACAAAAGTATTGCTTGCAAAGCTATTACTTGAACAACCAGAGGTGTTATTGCTTGATGAACCTACTAACTATTTAGACGTTGAACATATTCATTGGTTAACAACTTATTTAAAAGAATACCCACATGCATTCTTATTGATTTCTCATGATACGGAATTTATGAACAAATGTGTTGATGTTATTTTCCATCTAGAATTCACAAAAATGACACGCTATACAGCGACATATGAAAAATTCCTAGAACTAGCAGAAATCAATAAAAATCAACATATAAACGCTTATGAAAAGCAGCGCGAGTTTATCAAAAAGCAAGAAGACTTCATTGCAAAGAACAAGGCTCGTTATTCAACGACAGGTCGTGCAAAGAGTCGTCAAAAACAACTTGATCGCATGGAACTTATTGATCGTCCGGAAACAGCAATCAAACCTGAATTCTCATTTAAAGAAAGTCGTGCAAGTAGTCGCTTCGTCTTTGAAGGTGAAAATGTAGAAATCGGATATACACATCCGCTACTACCAAAGTTATCAATGACAATTGAGCGTGGTGAAAAAATTGCTATTGTTGGATGTAATGGTGTTGGTAAATCAACGTTACTAAAAACAATCTTAGGTAAAATTAAACCTTTAAACGGTAAAACAAGTCTTGGTGACTTCTTAGAGCCTGCATACTTTGAGCAAGAAGTTAAAGCTGATAATATAACACCAATTGATGATGTATGGAATACATTCCCTGGCCTAGACCAGCATCAAATTCGTGCGATGTTAGCAAAATGCGGATTAAAAAATGAACATATTTCTCGCCCATTAAGTCAATTAAGTGGTGGAGAACAAGCAAAAGTTCGTTTATGTAAATTAATGGGTGAAGAAAGTAACTGGCTACTATTTGATGAGCCGACAAACCATCTTGATGTTACAGCAAAAGACGAACTTAAGAAGGCTATGAAAGCATATAAAGGAACAATTCTCCTTGTATGTCACGAACCGGAATTCTATGAAGATTGGATCACAAAGGTTTGGGATGTAGAAGAATGGTCTCAAAATAGTAAGTAGTCTTTAAGCAAAAACTCCTTGTGTAGACAAGGAGTTTTTGCTTGTTTTTATTAAGAATTTTTTATATTGTAGTATCCTATGAGGCGTAATCGAAATTCTTTTAATTCCGGATACGCCTCTAAATTTGCTAACATACCTCTAATTACCGGAATTCTTGGATTAAGCAATCGCATTTCCGCCTCTAAAACATCTAATGTTACTAGCAACTCATCATCCTCTAATTGATCAGCTAAATTACGCTTAAATACAATAATTTCTTTTAAAAAATGCTCTTTAACTTGTTCCTTAATGAGCTCTGATTTACAAAGGAATTCTCCAAGCTTTTCTTCGTGTAAAATAGGTTCTTCCGAAGATTCTACCAAGCCATCTACTAAATTATCTACTCTTTTTAAAATAAAAGCAGAGACATAAGATAAGTCAATTTCTGCTGCTTGTAAAATAATTAATTCTAAATACCCACGGCATATGCCTTCTACTATAATTACTAAATCCAATAAATATGGCATAACCTTTTCACCATAAATGGACAATAAACTATTCCGATAAAATGCATGAGACTCTAACTTCATCCGCATCATAAATTCTTCCACTTCTTTATTAAACGGAATCGCATTTTCTCTCGCATGCATAATAATAAATTCTTTATGCTTTTGTATATCATTAAACTGACAATGTAATTGTTTTGCAAATTTTTCACGTGGTAATAAAGACTCTTGCTCAATATCCAGCATTTTCTTTTGGATTTTGTCATAATAATATCGAAGTGTCGCTAATAAAAGCTCATCCTTCGATTTGAAATATAAATAAAAAGCTCCTTTAGATATACCACTAGCTGTCACAATTTCCTGCACTGATGTCGCATTTACACCCTTAGTAGCAAATAACTTCATAGCCGCTTCTATAATTAAACGCTCTTTTTCTTTCATATCTTCTCTCCTAAATTTAATCTCGCATCTTATTATAAATGTATTATACCGTCTCTTTTTATTGACGATTGACCAAACGGTCAGTTATATTATGTATTAGACTGACCAGTTGGTCAATACAATACAAAGGGAGCGCAAACATGAACAAAATCATCAATTTCTCGTTAAAAAATAAGTTCGCAGTTTGGCTACTAACCATTATTGTTACTATTGCGGGGATCTACTCTGGACTCAATATGAAGCTGGAAACAATTCCTGATATTACAACACCGATTGTGACAGTAACTACGGTCTATCCTGGTGCTACACCAGAAGAAGTAGCTGATAAAGTTTCAAAGCCGATGGAAGAACAACTACAAAATTTAAGCGGCGTTAACGTTGTGAGCTCATCGTCTTTTCAAAATGCATCTTCTATTCAAGTAGAATACGATTTTGATAAAAATATGGAAAAAGCAGAAACAGAAATTAAAGAAGCTCTCACGAATGTGAAACTCCCGGAAGGTGTTAAAGACCCTAAAGTTTCACGAGTAAACTTCAATGCTTTTCCTGTTATTTCGTTAAGCGTAGCAAGCAAGAATGAATCTTTAGCTACCTTAACTGAAAATGTAGAGAAAAATATTGTACCGGGATTAAAAGGACTTGATGGTGTTGCATCTGTTCAAATTGCAGGTCAACAAGTAGATGAAGTACAGCTCGTCTTCAAGAAAGATAAAATGAAAGAACTAGGACTAAGTGAAGATACTGTAAAAAATGTAATTAAAGGATCGGATGTATCTTTACCACTTGGCTTATACACGTTTAAAGACACGGAAAAATCAGTTGTTGTAGATGGCAATATTACAACGATTAAAGCATTAAAAGAACTCAAAATACCAGATATACCTTCATCACCTAACGGTCAAGGTAGTCAAAATGCTGGCGCTGGTGCACAAACGCCGCAAATGAATCCAGCTGCTATGAACGGAATTCCAACAGTTACATTAGACGAAATTGCTGAAATTAAAGAAGTTGGGAAAGCAGAATCCATTTCTCGAACAAATGGAAAAGAAGCAATTGGAATTCAAATTGTGAAGGCCTCTGATGCAAATACAGTTGATGTTGTAAATGCAGTAAAAGATAAAGTAAAAGATTTTGAGAAAAAATATAAAGATTTAGAGATCATTTCAACATTCGACCAAGGTGCACCTATTGAAAAATCAGTTGAAACAATGCTGAGCAAAGCAATTTTCGGTGCTATCTTTGCGATTGTTATTATTATGCTGTTCCTACGAAATATTCGAACAACGTTAATCTCTGTCGTTTCAATACCACTTTCTTTATTAATTGCTGTTTTAGTCATAAAGCAAATGGATATTACGCTTAACATTATGACGCTTGGAGCAATGACAGTTGCTATAGGCCGTGTTGTTGATGACTCAATTGTTGTTATTGAAAATATTTACCGACGTATGTCGTTATCAGAAGAGAAATTGCGCGGAAGAGATTTAATTCGTGAAGCTACGAAAGAAATGTTTATTCCGATTATGTCTTCTACCATTGTGACAATCGCTGTATTCTTACCGCTAGGGCTTGTAAAAGGTATGATTGGTGAAATGTTCTTACCATTCGCCTTAACCATCGTCTTCGCTTTATTAGCATCGTTACTAGTGGCTGTTACAATCGTACCAATGCTTGCTCATTCCTTATTTAAGAAAGAAAGCACGAGGGAAAAAGAGGTACATCATGAAGAGAAACCAAGCAAATTAGCAAATGGGTATAAACGTATACTTGAATGGGCTTTAAATCACAAAATTATTACATCTAGTATTGCTGTCCTTCTATTAGTTGGTAGTCTCGCACTTGTACCGGTTATCGGTGTAAGTTTCTTACCTTCTGAAGAAGAAAAAATGATTATCGCAACATACAAACCTGAACCAGGTCAAACATTAGAAGACGTTGAAAAAATTGCAACGAAAGCTGAGAAACACTTCCAAGATAATAAAGACGTGAAAACAATTCAGTTCTCATTAGGTGGAGAGAATCCAATGAGCCCTGGTCAAACAAATCAAGCTATGTTCTTCGTTCAATATGATAACGACACGAAAAACTTCGAAAAAGAAAAAGAACAAGTCGTGAAAGATTTACAAAAAATGTCTGGAAAAGGTGAATGGAAAAACCAAGACTTCGGAGCAAGTGGCGGTAGTAACGAAATTAAACTATACGTTTACGGAGATAGCTCAGAAGACATTAAGCCTGTCGTAAAAGATATTCAAAATATCATGAAGAAAAATAAAGACTTAAAAGATATAGATTCTAGTATTGCAAAAACATATGCAGAGTACACTTTAGTCGCAGATCAAGAAAAACTGAGTAAAATGGGCTTAACGGCTGCTCAAATTGGAATGGGACTTTCTAATCAACATGATCGCCCTGTTCTGACAACAATTAAAAAAGACGGTAAAGATATCAATGTATATGTAGAAGCTGAAAAACAAAATTATGAAACAATCGATGACTTAACAAATCGCAAAATTACAACACCACTTGGTAATGAAGTAGCTGTAAAAGATGTTATGACTGTAAAAGAAGGTGAAACATCGAATACAGTAACACACCGAGATGGCCGTGTTTATGCAGAGGTTAGTGCCAAATTAACATCTGATGACGTTTCAAAAGCATCTGCTGCAGTCCAAAAAGAAGTAGATAAAATGGATCTTCCTTCTGGTGTAGATGTTTCTATGGGCGGTGTTACTAAAGATATTCAAGAATCATTCAAGCAACTTGGCCTAGCGATGTTAGCTGCGATTGCCATTGTATACTTCGTTCTTGTCGTTACATTTGGCGGTGCCCTTGCACCATTCGCAATTTTATTCTCGCTACCATTCACAATTATTGGGGCTCTTGTTGCCTTATTAATCTCTGGTGAAACATTAAGTGTATCTGCAATGATTGGGGCGCTTATGTTAATCGGTATCGTTGTAACAAATGCAATCGTGCTTATCGACCGCGTTATTCATAAAGAAAATGAAGGTTTATCAACACGTGAAGCTTTATTAGAAGCTGGTGCAACACGCTTGCGTCCTATTCTAATGACTGCAATTGCAACAATCGGGGCTCTTATCCCGCTTGCATTAGGATTTGAAGGTAGCGGCTTAATTTCTAAAGGGCTTGGTGTAACGGTAATTGGTGGATTAACAAGTTCAACGTTATTAACACTTCTTATTGTTCCAATCGTTTATGAAGTATTAAGCAAATTTAAAAAGAAAAAAACAAAATAGCAAAAAAATAACCTCGCTAACTGCGAGGTTATTTTTTATTTCCAAACAAGATTAAGAAATCGCCATAGCCTTCTTTTTCTAATTCCTCTTTTGGAATAAATCGAAGAGCTGCGGAATTAATGCAGTAACGAAGCCCATTCGGTCCTGGACCGTCTGGAAATACATGCCCAAGATGTGAATCTCCTTCTTTACTTCTCACTTCTGTACGTGTCATATTATGACTCACATCCATCTTTTCTTTCACACTTGCTGACATAACTGGTTTTGTAAAACTAGGCCATCCACATCCACTATCAAATTTATCTAGAGAAGTAAACAACGGCTCACCTGAAACGATATCTACATAAAGCCCTTCCTCTTTATGGTTCCAATACTCATTTCGAAATGGTGGTTCTGTACCATTTTCCTGTGTTACATAAAACTGCATCTCATTGAGTTTTTCTTTTAAATGAGCATTATCCTTTGGCCAATGTTGCTTAATAAAAGCATCTCGTCCTGAGCCTTTACGATATAACTCATAGCGGAATGTGTTTTTCTTATGATATCCTTGGTGATATTCCTCAGCTGGATAAAATGTAGCTGCTGGTAGTATTTTTGTCGCAATTGGTTTCGAAAAGCGCCCACTCTGCTCAAGCTCTTCTTTTGAGGCTTCTGCTTTTTTATGTTGTTGTTCATTATGATAAAAAATCACCGTTTCATAAGACTGTCCGCGGTCATGGAATTGTCCCCCAATATCGGTCGGATCAATTTGTCTCCAATATATATTTAACAATTCCTCATACGGCATTTTATTTTCATCAAATGTAATTTGTACCGCTTCATAATGTCCTGTTGTTTCCGAGCATACTTCTTTATACGTTGGGTCCTCTTTATGACCGCCTGTATAACCTGAAACAACTTGTATAATTCCCTCCATCTCTTCAAATGGAGAAACCATACACCAAAAACACCCTCCAGCAAATGTAGCCAACTCTACCTTTTCATTTACAGCCATTCTTTCACCCCTATTCTATATTCTCCTTACAGTATGGCATAAGAAACATAATGTTATAAAAGAAAAAGCATCGAACATCGATGCTTTTTCTCTACTTCACTTTATTTTGTTCCAACATCCTTCTCCATTTCATCACTTGTCACGTCTAAAACATCTAGTAAGAAAATGAAGATTGGAATACCGATAATCAGTCCCCATACACCTAAGAAGTGTTCTGAAAAGATTAATACCATAAAAGTATAGAAAATCGGTAAATTTGTTTTTTGCGACATAAACTTCGGATTTAATACGTAACTTTCAAGCGCATGAATAACTGTTACGATAACTAAAATATAAACAACGTACATAATACCGCCAATATTGTAAGCAATCATACAAAGTGGGAATAACGAAATGATAACCCCCGCTACTGGAATTAAGCCAAGCAAGAAAATCATTAACGCTAAACCTAATAATTGCGGGAATCCTAATATCCATAATGCGATAACTGAAAGAACACAGTTAACAACAGCAATTAAAAATTGCGCTTCGATTACCTTTCCAAATGAACGTGCAAATTTCTTTCCGAAGTACTCAATTTCAGTATAGAAAATTGCAAGCCTGCTTTCTTTAAACTTTGCAGTAAAACCAACAATACGAGATTTTTCTAGTAAGAAAAACAAACTTAAAATTAAAGAAAGTAAAACTTGAAGGCCAAATTTACCAACATTCGTAATCGATTTATACAAAATGTCTACGCCTTGTCCTACATATTTAGAAAGCTCCATATGATTGACAGCATTAACTGCATACTTAATTAGTTCACTATCTGGTGGGTTTCTTAAAAATACATTGAATTGGTAAATCAATTGTGAAATTTGTATCGTTAATACTGGTAAATATTTAAATAGCGTAATAGCAATTCCACCAATTAACATTACATATAGAAATGCTATAATAATTTTTCGATTAATAGGCATGAAATGATCTAATTTGCGGGAAATAAACTTTTGGAATCGATCCATTAAATACGTGAGAATAAACGTAATTAATATTAAATTCAACATACTTTGCAGCCCGTATAACACGAGAGCAAGTATTACTAATACGAGTAACCTCTGAAATCCTTTGCTTTGAAACAGGTTTTTTATTTGCATAATCGACGAATACTCTCTCCTGTCCTATAAACTAAAACGTTAATAAGTAGATTTCTCTCTCTTTTCTACTTTTAATTATTCATTCATATTAAGATTTTTATAAACTCATTATATGCCTATCTTAACAGGTATATAGTAGCTTACTTCTTATTTTACAATACAATGACCTAATTCAAAACGTATTCTACATAGTATTAATGAAGATTTAAGGAAACTTACATTTTTTTAAATAGGTCTTACCACTACTGTAACATAAAAAGCAAGCTATCAGTAGAAATCTGTCCTACAAATAGCTTGCTTTTCTTATTTTTTAAGTAAGTTTTACTATCCAATGAACGGCATAAACATTGGGATGACAACTACTGTTACAACCCCAACTACCGTTACAGCAATGCTTGCCATCGCTGCCTCTACCTCACCCATTTCAATTCCTACTGCAACTCCTAATGCATGGCCCGCTGTTCCAAGTGCTAAACCTTTTGCAATTGGATGCTTAACTCTAAATGTTTTTAAGAATAATGCCCCTAATGCGTATACGATAACTGCGTTGAAAATAACTGCAAACGATGTAATTGCTGGAATACCACCAATACTTTCTGAGATTGGTAACGCAATTGCTGTTGTTGCTGCTTGTGGTAGCATTGAATTCATTACTGCTGTATCTAAACCGATTGCTTTTGCAACAATGAACACGACAATTACTGAGCAAATAGATCCAACCACGATAGCCGATAAAATTTGCCACCAATATTTTTTCAACTTATCCACTTGTTTGTATAGTGGGATCGCGAATGCAATTGTTGCTGGTTCTAAGAAGAAACTAATCATTTTTCCGCCAGTATTATATTCTTCAAATGTAAAGTTACCTACCTTTAGAAAGACAATCCCTAATACCATCGCTACAAATAATGGTGTAAATAAGAAGAATCCTTTTGAATGCTTGAATAATAATGTTCCGATCCCGTATGCGATTAATGAAACGACGATTCCGAAATATGGAGTCATTGTGCTTGCCATATTCATTACCTCCTAACAATATATAAATGCAATGGTTACGCAACCTTTCCGTGCTTGCATCCTTTATTTACTACTTTCAATTCTTTTGTATCTTCTGTTTCTTTTTCGTCTTTTCCTAAAATAAATTGTGCAAATAATCCTGTTACAGCGAGTAAAATAACTGTTGCTACAACAATTACAGTTACAATTTGTACAAAATATTGTCCCATTACACCAAGAGAATTAATAACTGAAATACCTGATGGGACGAAAAGGAATCCGATAATACCTGTTAAAGCTGTTCCGAGTGATTCAACTTGCTCCAATTTAATAACTTTTAAACATAATAGACTAAATAAAATAACTAACCCGATTACCGATGAAGGCATCGGAATTGGTAAATGTGTTGCAATAATATTAGAAATTAACATAATAGCTGAGAATATGAATGCTTGTGATAAGAAACTATATACTTTTTTCGTACTCATTTTGGCCACCTCTTTCGATTTGGTACCTTTATTGTATAGGATATAAACGTCTAAGTAAGCGTTTACATATCAGAACGTCAAATATACAGAATCAGTTGCAAATATAAAAGGATGAAATACAAAAGCTGCTTCTTAAATACGAAGCAGCTTCTTGAGTTCTTTGGCATATGTACGGCTAACAGGTACTTTCGATCCTTCTTTCATGATTAAATTATAAGTAGAATTGAACCATGGCTGAATTTCAGTAATATGATTAATATTCGTAATAAAGCTACGATGGACGCGCATGAAGCTTGCTTGTGGTAACTTCTTCTCTAAAATTACAAGTGTATCATGTGTTACATATGTTTCCCTCATTGTTTTTACTGTTACTTTCCCATCTACAAGCCCTACATATATAATATCTTCAATATTCACAAGTACGATTGATTCTTCAATTGGTAATGCTAATTTATGCATCTCTGCTGTTACATCTGTCCCCTTTATTTCGTGCTTCGTTTCTATTTGCGCTTGTTTTTGTTTTTTATACTTCTTTAATGTTTGCACAATACGCTCTTCATCAAATGGTTTTAAAATGTAGTCTAACGCATCTACTTCAAATGCTTGCAGCGCATATTGATCATAGGCAGTAGCAAATACAATTGCAGGTGGATTTTTCATCTTCTTTAATATATTCGCGATTTCAAATCCGTTATCATCGGATAATTGAATATCTAAAAACACAATATCTGGTCTACATTGCATTAGTTCTTCTAATGCGTCTTCCACACAATCAGCCTCACCAACTATCTCAACTTCTTTCGTTCTCTCTAATAAATACTTTAGTTCATCACGTGCTAACATTTCATCGTCAACTACTAATACTTTTAACACCTGGCTCTTCCTCCCCTACTTTTTTTGGAATAATAAAGGTAATCTCCGTCCCTTTATTTAATTCACTTTCGATATGAAGCATCGTTTCTTTCCCAAATAACCCAATAAGACGTTCATTAATATTATATAAAGCTGTTCCAGTCCCTTTCTTTGACGAAACTACCATCTTTCCTAATTGTTCTAAACGTTCTTCCTCAATTCCCTGTCCATTATCTTTTACTTCAAAATGAACCATACCCTCTTTTTCAAAAACATGCACTTCCACTTCGCATACTGGTTGCTTCTTCGGAAAAGCATGTCGCAATGCATTTTCAACCAATAGTTGAAGAACAAATGGTGGTACTAAAGTTGTCTTTAGCTCATCCTCAATATACATCTTTACCTCATACTTATTTGGGAACCTTGCTTGTTCTAGTGATAAGTATGCCTGTACATGGTTTAATTCTTGTTCTAGTGGAATCAATAACTGACGTGCTCCTTGCAAATTACAACGGAAATACACGCTAAGCTGTAATAATAACTTCCTTGCTTTTTCTACATCTGTTCGGCATAAAGCTGATACTGTATTAATCGCATTAAATAAAAAGTGCGGGTTAATTTGCGCTTGTAATGCTTTTATCTCCGCATCTTGAAGTAATTTACTTTGCAACTCAGCTTCGCCTAACTCTAACTGCGTGGAGAATATTTTTGCTAACCCTTCTGCTAATTCTTCTTCAACGCGACTTAACTGGTTAGAATTTTTGAAATACAGTTTTAATGTCCCTATCGTATTTCCATGTGAAGTTAGTGGAATAACAATAGCGGCTTGTAAGGGACAGCCTTCATGTTGGCAATTAATAACCTCACGTGATTTCGCCTTCATTATTTGCCCTGTATGTAAAACTTCTTTTGATAAACCAGTTATTAAACTATGTGAAGGAATATGGTGATCTGATGCTAATCCAACGTGCGCTAATATTTTCTCTGTATCTGTTAAAGATACCGCATCCGTTCCTGTAAAGCGGTGAATAATTTGTGCCACATGCTTACACGATTCTTCTGTTAAGCCTTGACGAAAATACGGTAACGTTTTATCAGCAATACGCAATACTTTATGAGTCTGAAGTGCTTTTGCATTCTCCTCCTGACGCAAAATAGCTTGTATCATAGAAAGTAAAATAAAACTTCCAAAACTATTTACAAGAATCATGGGTATCGCTATTGTTTTCACAACGCTAATTCCATCCTCTATAATTAATAAAATCATAAGCATTTCTAAAGATACGATAAAAACACTTAAAACTGCTGAAAACTTAGGAGTAATTGTACGGTTATATTTTTTGAAAATATATCCGATATAACCAGTTATAATCCCGGCTAAAATAGAAGAAATTGCACAGCTTAGCGCTGTCGTACCACCAAGCATATAACGATGAATACCAGCAATAAACCCCACTCCAACCCCTACGATAGGGCCACCAAGTAAGCCGCTAATACCAACCCCCATAATACGCGTATTCGCAATTGTACTTGACGAAGAAACACCTTGTAACCAATTTTCATTCATAATTGTATTTCCCGCTATTTCAATCCCAGTGTAATTGCTTACAATTGTAAATACCGAAAAAATACAAATAAGCTTAAGCTTATCTACATAGCCATCCTGTTTATGAAGGAGGCGCCTGAAAGTTTTAATATGAGAGAGTAAAAATCCTAAAATAACTATAAGTCCGACTCGTTCAATCATCATGAGTACTAAATTTAGCATCTTTGATTCATTCCTTTTTATTTAGTTAGTTTTATTATGGGAAAATAATGAAGTCGACGTCAAGAAGAACGAAATGTTTTTTGAAATATTTTACACATAATAACTTCCTCTTTATTTGACAATCCAATAGAAGAGTGCTAAAAATAAAGTAATATAATACAGTCCTTTAACCCAACCCCGTGAGGTTGAGAAGGAAGTCGGAATACAATATACGTATGTTCTTTTTTGGGGATACGTATGCTTTTTTGGCCTTCTCATCATATCAGGTGAGAAGGCCTTTTGTTATTCTTCCATAGCGACTGTAGAAAATAAGGAGGAGTAATAATGAACGTCACTACTGATGTACAACAAATAACAGAGGAGACGAAAGCGAAAAGGTATAAAACATTATTTGGTTCTGCGCTAGGATATGCAGCAGAAGGTTTAGATATGTTGCTATTATCTTTCGTACTTGTCTATATTTTAAAAGAGTTTCACTTAAGTCCTGTTGAAGGTGGAAACTTAACATTAGCTACCACAATAGGGATGTTAATTGGTTCTTATTTATTTGGATTTATTGCTGATTTATTCGGTCGTATTCGTACAATGGCCTTCACAATCTTACTGTTTTCACTAGCAACCGCACTCATTTATTTCGCAACAGACTACTCGCAATTATTAATTCTTCGCTTTTTAGTTGGAATGGGAGTTGGTGGTGAATTCGGAATCGGAATGGCCATTGTAACAGAAACATGGTCTAAAGAAATGCGCGCTAAAGCGACATCTGTTGTTGCACTTGGATGGCAATTTGGTGTACTGATTGCTTCACTCCTACCAGCATTTATTGTCCCGTACTTTGGATGGAGAGCCGTTTTCTTATTTGGATTAATTCCAGCTTTACTAGCTGTCTATGTACGTAAAAGTTTAAGTGAACCGAAAATATGGGAGCAAAAACAACGCTACAAAAAGGAACTATTGCAAAAAGAAGCTTCAGGTAAATTAACAACTACTGAAGCAGAACAACTAAAACATATAAAAAAATTCCCACTCCGAAAGTTATTTGCCAATAAAAAAGTAACAATCACAACAATCGGTCTTATTATTATGTCATTTATCCAGAACTTCGGATATTACGGAATCTTCACATGGATGCCAACTATTTTAGCAAATAAATATAACTATACATTAGCAAAAGCAAGTGGCTGGATGTTCATTTCTACCATCGGTATGCTAATTGGAATTGCAATCTTTGGTATTTTGGCTGATAAAATTGGTCGTCGTAAAACTTTTGCAATTTATTATATTGGCGGTACAGTATACTGTCTCATTTATTTCTTCTTATTCACAGATTCAACATTATTATTATGGGGAAGTGCATTGCTTGGATTCTTTGCAAATGGAATGATGGGAGGATTTGGGGCAATTTTAGCTGAAAACTATCCTGCTGAAGCTCGCTCTACCGCAGAAAACTTTATTTTCGGTACAGGACGTGGGTTAGCTGGATTTGGACCTGTTATTATTGGCTTACTCGCTACAGGTGGCAACCTGCTTGGAGCATTGTCCCTGATTTTTATCATCTATCCAATCGGGTTAATTACAATGCTACTATGTGTACCAGAAACAAAGGGAAAAGTATTAGATTAAACGTAAAAGAGGAAGCATCTCATTTAAGATGCTTCCTCTTTTACGTTTTTATTTATCATTTATTTTGATTTACTAGCCTTCTGAAATAAGAATGCAGTTTTATCTTCTTCTTTTACAATACCTTGTTTTAATGCTAATTCTCCTGCAACTTTAGGCGCTAACCATAGCATTGGGAATAACAAAATTGATACCGGAACTGCCGTCACTACGATAAACGATTGTAGCGCATTAATACTTCCTTCACCCATATATAAAAGAATTGCTGCAACTGCTCCCATAATAAGCGACCAAAAAATTCGCAAACTAATTCTAGGATCTCCGTCTCCAGTCACTGCCATTGAAATGGAATACGCCATTGAATCTCCTGTTGTCACTACAAATAAAATTGTTAATAAAAGAAATGCTGGTCCAATAATATTAGAAAGTGGCAGTTGCCCTGTAATTGCAATCATAGCTGCCGGCATACCAGATTCACTTAATGCGTCCGAGATAGACCCAGGATTCATTAACTCATAAAACACACCTGATCCACCTAATATAGTAAACCAAAACGTTGTAATAATAGGTGCGATAATTCCAATTGCAACGATGATTTCTCGAATCGTTCTCCCTCTTGAAATTCGACTCACTAAAATTGCCATCATTGGTCCGTATCCAATAAACCATCCCCAGAAAAAGATTGTCCAAGATCCTAACCAACTTGTATCACCACGGTATGTGCTCATCGGTATAAACTCACTTACATAAAATCCAAACGAAGAAACAAACGAATCAATAATAAATCCACCTGGCCCAAATAGTAATATGAATGCCATTAACAAAATTGCCAATCTAACATTTAAATTACTTATAATTTGAATCCCTTTATCAATACCTGTTACTGCCGATATGGTAGACACGGCCACTACACAAACAATAATTGCTAATTGAGTAGTAAACACATCAGAAATTCCAAATAATTCTTGTAATCCATAACTTGCTTGCAAACCTAAAAATCCAATTGGGCCAATTGTACCTGCAGCTACTGCAATAATTGCAGCTGCATCAATTATCGTTCCAAGCAGGCTCTTTCTTAATTTTTCCCCAAAAATAGGATATAAAAGCGTTCGAGGTTTTAGCGGCATACCTTTATGATAATGTCCATACATCATAACTACCGCACTAATTGTGCCTAAAATCGTCCATGCTAAAAATCCCCAATGCATATAACTTTGTGCTAAAGCAGGCATGACTGCTTCTTTCGTTCCAGCAGATATACCATCATGTATTGGTGGCACCGTCATCAAATGGTACATTGGCTCTGCTGCTGCCCAAAAAACGCCACCTCCGGCAAGTAATGTAGACATAATAATAGCAAGCCATTTTGCCGTACTAATCTCAGGTTTTTCTAATCCCCCAAGTTTAACTCTCCCATATTTCGAGAACGCCATACACATTGCAACAACAAATGTACCTAATAATAAAACTTGCCAGAATGCACCGAAATATTTAATTGAAAAAGCGAAACTGTTATTAATCGTACTCTCTACATAATCCTTGTTCAAAAAAACTGCAATTACAAATAATAAAAGTGAACCACCACTAATAATAAATACAGGCCAATCAGTTTTTCGACTCTTCATCCTCATTTATACTTCCTCCTTCCTCAGCAATCTAAAAAAACAACTTTATTATGTTTTATTGTTTAAACCCAAAACACAATAATTATATATGCATAACATTTTATCGACTTCCCACATACTTATGTTGTCCCTAAAAATATGCCAAATCCCTTATTAAAAAGAAAAAATCTCTTTCTCTTACATAAAAAAGCAAAACAAAAGACCTTATATTTCTATAAGGTCTTCGAAACAGAAATTTGATTATAACATAAGGAACTCCTTGGTTCAAAAAGCCTCTTCCAAAAATAACCGAGAGTAAAGGCTTCCATTTGCTACATAACAGTAATTAAAAAAAATTATATTTTGCAAAAAAACCTACACTAAATATTATTTATGAAAGAAATTCGGCTTCAAAATTTCATTGGGATACGGTTTATGATAAATGTGAGTGGTAGCTGGAGATAATGGTGGAATAAGCCACACCCAATTACCTGTTACAACTCGACCACAAGCAGCTTCTTGCTTCTCAAATTGCTGAAATTGTTGTGCAGCAGTATGGTGGTCAACGATACTAACTCCTTGTTTTTTAAAGGAGTGTAGTACGGCAATATTCAACTCGATTAGCGCCTTATCTTTCCATAAAGTACCGTTTCTCGATGTATCTAAATCCATCATCTCCGCAACAGCCGGAAGTAAATTATAACGATCATGATCCGCTAAGTTGCGCGCCCCAATTTCTGTTCCCATATACCATCCATTGAACGGAGCAGCTGTATAAGAAATACCACCAATTTCTAAGCGCATATCTGAAATCATTGGAACCCCATACCATTTTGCTCCAAGTGATGAAATAGGATATTCTGGGTGTTCAATCGGCACTTCTTTTACTTCTTCTCTCGGAATTTCTTTATATGTAGGTACCTTCCCGTTTATAGAAAACACAAGTGGCAATACATCGAAATTCGTACCTTCTCCTTTCCAGCCAAGCTCCTTACAAAAGTCTGTAAATGTAGCGGAATGAGAGTCACCAATCACTCCCATTTCTGTTTTATATCCTGCATATCGAATCAATTGGTGATTATAAATTCGTATATTATTTTCCTCACCTTGATATTGCTTAAAAATCGTAATGGTTGGTTTAACTTTCCCGTCGTTCGTTGCATATTTAATATGATGAATTAATGCATTATATACACCCTCTTCATCATTTACTTCGCGCGCATCTAATATGTGCATCTTACTCCAAAATAGTCTCCCAATACATCTATTACTGTTACGCCATGCCATTCGTGAACCATGAACAAGTTCTTCAAATGTATGCTCATATGTCCCTGTCTTCTCTACCTCAATTTGAATTTCTTTTATACGTTCTTCTAGCAATTGTTCTTTATGAAGCTCCTTATAACAAATCGTAATAAAATTACTTGCTTCCTCTATTAATTGTTTCGTTTTACTCATAAACAATCTCCTTCTATTTCAACAAAACCCTGCTACTTTACAGTATAAGCAAAAAGGATAGGAGTCACAAATGAAAGTGAGAGTGTTACTTTTATTGTAATATTTTTCAGAAAATTAATAAACTTACTATTGACTTATATGAAAAACGGGTGTATTTTTGACTCAGGTAAAGTATTTTTACCTAGAGCAACTTTTTTAAATAGAAAGGAGGTAATGTTGTGTCTTCATTTCAATTGCCAAAGCTTTCATATGACTATGATGAACTAGAGCCACATATCGATAGCAATACACTTTCCATTCATCATGGAAAGCACCATGCGACATACGTAAACAATTTAAATGCTACTTTAGAAAATTATACTGAATTACATAATAAATCTTTAGAAGAATTGCTATGTAATTTAGATGCTTTACCGAAGGAAATTGTTACAGCTGTACGAAATAACGGTGGTGGTCACTATTGTCATAGTCTTTTTTGGGAAGTGATGAGCCCACGAGGTGGCGGTGAGCCTAATGGAGACGTTGCAAAAGTAATTGATTATTATTTCAATACCTTTGACAACTTAAAAGATCAACTTTCCAAAGCAGCTATTAGTCGTTTTGGAAGTGGCTATGGATGGCTTGTTCTTGACGGTGAGAAACTCTCTGTTATGAGTACACCAAATCAAGATACGCCTTTGCAAGAAGGGAAAATCCCCTTACTCGTAATTGATGTATGGGAACATGCTTATTATTTAAAGTATCAAAATCGGCGCCCCGAGTTTGTTACCAACTGGTGGCATACGGTAAGCTGGGACCAAGTAAACGAGAAGTATTTACAAGCAATTCAATCGCAAAAACATTAGTCGTACGTATAAGGTAAATTTGGTAATGTAAAATCAGTATTGTCGAAATCCTCCAGAATCCCCCGGATTGCCACCGGGGGATTTATGATTACTTCATTGTATTTATATAATGTTTTAAAACATTTTTTATTTCTATTTTCAGCTCTCGGAACAAAAATCCGAATTCACGAGCCTTTCCATTATGTAACGTACAGTTAGTTACCTCATTATAAGGAGCTATATTTTCCCCAGCTTCCTGGATAAGTGCTTTTATTCCCGTCTTCTCTTCTATGAAATGAATAATTTCTTCCATAGAAACTCCCCCGTTACTACAGGCGTTAATTGGTCCTTTCACATTTTCCATTCCGCACCAAGCTAGAAACTCTCCTGCCTCTTTTTCATGTATAAATGACAAAGTTCCATCTACATGATCCACAACGATAGGTTTTTGGTTCACAACACATTCAACGTAAAATTGTAACCTTTTCGTATAATCATTTTCTCCAATAACAACTGGAAAACGCACTGTAACGACTGGGAATGTTGCATATTGAAATAAAACCGCTTCGGCTAATCGCTTTCCTTCACTATAATTAAAATCATTCCTATCTCCATATGTAATTGCATATTCGTATGGATTAAAGTCCTCTTCTAACAAGCTTAATGCAGGTTCATAGACAGCCATTGAAGATGTCATAATATACTTCTTCGTTTTTCCTTTTAAAACTTCACATACCATTTTCGCTGCATTTGAACTATAGCATAAATTATCGTATACAATATCATAACTTTTTCCTTCTAGACGCTCTTCTAGTAGTTTTCCATCTTCTCTATCGACAATTATTCTTTTTACTGCGTTACCAAAAGAATCTTCAGTAACTCCCCTCGTGGCAATTGTTACATCGTGTCCAGCTTGCAAAAGGTACTCTACTAAATGTTTACCAAAAAATCTTGTTCCTCCTAGCACCAACACTTTCTTCAATTTCATCATCCCCATTTTTGCAATTTATAAAATACTACTTCTTTTATTATAAAAGGCTACTATATAAAAAAGCATGAAATCAGTTTAACGATTCCATGCTTTTATGCAGATAATATATTAACGGACTCTATATTTAAAAATACAATAACAAAAGTACAAAATAGAAATTACTGATACATAAACCCATAGTTCATATACAAATCCCTCTCCCCACACTCCCATAAAATAAAATAGTGAAGGTAAAGTCAATGTTACCCATGATTGTACGAAGGCGATTCTTCCGAGATATTGATTAATATTCTTTTTTTGTGTATTTAGCACAAAGAATAAGTACCAAAGTAATGCCCACATAAACCATGTTAACGCATTAACAACATCATGAAATTGAACAAATGAAACAACCATATAGAATAAGGCTATAATTGCTACCCAAATACAAAACCATCCTAGACCACTACTATCCATTCCCTTTATAAAAGTAACACCTACATATAAATAGGTTAATCCAAATAAGAAAGTAGCCGCATATGAATACACTGTCCAATTGCTTTGGTCAGAAATCATGATCAAATAAAACGGAATAATAATTTGTAGTGCACCCACAAATAAATTAAAAACACCCGCACTTTTCATCTCTGCTTTCCCTAATATAACAAGACTATTTAAAAATAAAGCTGCCCCTGAAAGTAATAATCCTACATAACCCATATATATTCGTGTGAAAATCTTTACCTTTCACACTTTTAACCTCCCCACACTATAAAGTGATACTTATATTATTTTTCTTCCCATTTAAAACTACATACATAATTTTTCATCCGGATAAGTCAGACCTCCTACTTCAAAAAAGGAGCGAACTTAAAACGCTTTCAATAATAAATAATCCTATCAAAACATGAACTAGGATGCCTTGATTATAAACGGACTCTAGCGATGATACAAGTGTTGGAATACATTTCAATAATACGCTTTCAATTCCCATAAAAAATGAATAAAATAATACATTCCTCTATCTCATTCTACTACCTTCTAGCATAAGATATTGTAAAATCATATCATTTTAAGAAAGGTTTGATATTTATGCCTCTTCATTATCCAAATCATTCTGTTTTTCACTCTACAGGTGTGTTAACAAGAGAGCCTGCAACTATTTCAGCAGTCATAAACATTGTAAATTTAGATGCATATTACGCTCACTATGTAAATATAGAAGTGTGGGATTGGTCTAATTATTCTAATCCTGTAAAGTTACCTGTATTAATTGGTGAAAATACAGAAGTAGAATTCCCATATGTTTTACAAGGCAATCATCTCGCAGTCTTTTATGCTAATTTAGATGAGACTATTGATTTGTATGAAATACGTATTTCTTATCCCGCTCACTCCAATATTATTGCAAATTGTTTCGGACGAAGTCTCCCACCATATACAAGTCAAGAGGGAAACACAGTATATCACAAACAACTTGTTCGAATTCATTAATTCCTCCTATTATGTAATAGGTGGTGGTCCGTAATACATTCTTTCTTATGAGAAAATTGTATTACGGACCTAAAGCGCGATAGTACCCCTTAACAGTTTTTGATTGTTTCAAATCCTCAATTTTGTATAAGGAATAGGCTTGAATCAAAACCTTTAATTTCTTTTAATAAATTTACATATGCTTGTTGAAATTGCTCTTGTGTTGCTGGCTGATCATAAAGTAAAGCCTTAATCAGTTGGGGTTTTACAGGCAGTTGATCCCTCATCTATATCCTTTCCGATAATTTTCCTTATTTATAACAATACCTTTACTGACATTGAAAATATCGATTCCTACACGTGTCGCCAGTCAAATATTCCTATAAAACAGCGAACGTTCTTTTCTAGGTTAGGTAATAAACTTAATAGAAAATGAATATAAAAAATGACCTCTTGCTTTTATGCAAAGGTCATTTTTTTATTCATCATTAAACTTCTAAATAGCCATTTTTATTATTTGATTGCCATTTCCAAGAATCTGCACACATCTCTTCTAATCCGCGTATTGCCTCCCAGCCTAATTCACGCTTTGCTTTCGATGCATCAGCAAAACATACTGCCACATCACCTGGGCGACGCTCTGTAATTTTATAAGGAACTTTCTTGCCCGAAACTTTTTCAAATGCTTCAACCATCTCTAGTACACTATAGCCCATGCCTGTGCCCAGGTTATAAGCATCTACTCCTGTTGTACTCAGTACTTTCTCAAGCGCCTTTACGTGACCATTTGCTAAGTCCACAACATGGATGTAATCACGGACTCCTGTTCCATCTTTCGTTGGATAGTCATTTCCGAATACACTTAATTCTTTTAACTTACCTACTGCTACTTGCGTTACATATGGCATTAAATTATTTGGGATTCCATTTGGATCTTCTCCGATACGCCCACTTTCGTGTGCACCAAATGGATTGAAATAGCGAAGTAATGCGATACTCCAT